>JBMNOD010000075.1:0-17135 GCA_050942875.1 Kiritimatiellia bacterium | reverse complement strand
TTTTTCTCCCCCCCCTCTTTTTTTCTCCCTCCCCTTTTACCACCCCTTTCCGCAAAGGAAAAACTTGTTTTCAAGACAGTTGACTTGAACAAAAATTCAAGATTACAGAATTCCGCACCAGTGTCGCTTGCCTGTGCCGCACGTGCCTTCCGGCGCCCCGGAGTCACATATTCGAATATGTGACGAGAAGGCAAGACACCACAAGAAGACCTAGGGCAAGCGAACCTTGCCTTTTCAACTCCTTCATTTCTGCATCAGCGCAAAAGGCCTGCCGTCGGGCAGCACGTCGTAGCGAACCAGGCCGTTTGATATTGCGAGGACGGTGTTGGAGCCGGCCTGTGAGAACACGCAGGTCCGCCAGTTTGCGGGCATGCGGGTGACCAACGTCAGCGGCTCGTCATAGAGCTGTGGATCCGCGTCGCAGGTGAGCTTCATCCGGATTCCGTTGGGTCTCGTGGCGAGAACCTGGATTTTGGCGGTCTCTCGTTCGGTTTCATATTTGTGCGCCGAAATGTGATCGGTGATCCACAGCTTGCCGTCGTCGCGACGCGCCTTGAGGCCATCGAGGACCTCAAGGAAAATCTCCTGCTTCAACGCCCAGAAATCCTGATAGCCCCAGTTCGGCGCGATGCGCTCGACGCCGTGGATCACCAGATGCTCGATTCCCTCCGAGCCGATGGCCTTGTCGGCAAGCGCCAGCATCTGCTCGGCGGTCTGCCAATGGTAGACCGCACCGTGGCCTTTGAAGTCGGGACGGCCGATCAAGTGGTGCCTCTCGAGGATGGCCTTCATCTCGTCGGGCTTGACGAGCCATTGATCGACACCCGGTTGTCCGTAGGAGATGAGGCGCGGCGTGCGGCCGGGCACGATCCGGAGGATTTCGTCGTTGCACGTCGCGATGGCGGCCTCGGCCTGCACGGCGTTGGTTGCGCTGCGGTGGGCATAGGTGTGGTTGCCGTACACCATGCCCTTGCGCCAAACGACATTCACCCATTGGTTGGAGCAGGCCTTGTATTCGCCCTTGCCCGGATTGATGTAGAACGTCGCGGTCATGTTGCGTTCTTCCAGCGCAGGCACGGCGACCTGGAAGTGGCTTGGCCAACTGTCGTCGAACATCAGCATGAACGCCGCCGTCTTGTCGCCCTTCCATTTCGCGACACGCGTTCCGCCCACAACGTCGGTGCTGCCGGCATCGGCCGGCATGGCGAACGCAAGACAGGCAAGGAGCACGACGGAGGCGAATGCTTTTCGACGCATGGTGGTTTTCATGAAAGAGACTCCCTGGGGATTGACGGAGGCGGTCCGAGGCACGGCCTGGCCGATGGAACTTGGTTCGTATGATAGCACAAGATTGTGGTGAAATCATCGTCGATTTATTTTATTGCACGACGCGGCCGGGTTTCCTACACTTGTAGCCCATGCAATTGAATCCATGGAAAATCGGGGTGCAGTCCGCCCGAGCCAATCTTGTCCCCGGCATCGTGCTGCAGATCGTGGCCGTGCTGCTTATCGTCAGCTACCACTTTGTGCCCGCCGTGCACGACGCCTTGGGGGTCGTGGCCGGTTGGCAGGCTCGCTTTGGCGTGGCTTTCTCAGGCGTCGGCTACCTGTTCTTTTGCGGCATCCTGCCACCCTTCATTTGCCTGTTCGTTCCGTCGCTGAGGCCGAAGGAGCCGGTGAAGGCGTTTGCCTTCGCCATCATCTTCTGGAGCGTCATGGGGCTGGCCATCGCGCAGTTCTACCTGTTGCAGGCCGTGTTGTTCGGCAACGGCAGCGACCTTGCGACGCTCGTCAAGAAGGTGCTGGTCGACCAGTTCGTCTTCTCCCCGTTTCTGTCGGTGCCGATCGTCTCCATCGTGCATGCCTGGAAGGACCGGGGCTACCGGTGGTCCTCGCTGCGCCCTGTGCTTGGGAAGGGCTGGTACTCGCGCCTTGCCCTGCCCACGCTCATCATGAACTGGGCCGTCTGGTTCCCCAGCCTTTTCGTGATCTACAGCATGCCCACGCCGCTGCAACCGCACATTGCAGGGCTTGTCAGCGGCTTCTGGAGCCTGATGTGTTTGCAGATTGCCGCGAGGACGAAGCAGGAGGCTGCATGAGCGCAGTCCAGTCCAAGCCATCGACGCCGGGACGTCCGGCGATGTTCTTCACGCGTCTTGAGGGCGACGTGGCACAGTGCGGACTCTGCCCGCGCGGGTGCCGCATTCCGCCGGGGGGCGTTGGCGCGTGCCAGGTGCGCCGCAACGAGGGCGGCGCGCTGGTGGCGGATTCCTACGGACGCCCCGTCGCGCTCCAGATCGACCCGATCGAGAAGAAGCCGTTGTCCGCCTATCTGCCTGAAACGCTCACGTTTTCCATCGGCACGTTCGGCTGCAACCTCGCCTGCGCATTTTGCCAGAACCACCACCTCTCGCGCCAAGGCGGCGCGTTGCAGCGGGCGCGGGAATTCGTCGAGCCGGAGACGATCGTGGCGATGGCGAAACGCACGGGCTGCAGGTCCGTGGCGTTCACCTACAACGAGCCGACGACGTTCATCGAGTACGCGATCGACATCGCGCGCCTCGCCCGCGCCGCCGGGCTCGGGACGGTGCTCGTGAGCAACGGCTTCATCAGCGCGGAGGCGCGCGCCGCGCTGTATCCGCTGATCGACGCGGCGAACATCGACGTCAAGGGTTTCTCCGAGGCGTTTTATTCCTTGCTGTGCGATGGATCGCTCGCGCCCGTGCTCGAGAGCTGCCGCTATTTCAAGCGCGAGGTCGGCGGACACCTTGAAATCACGAATCTGCTGATCCCGAATCGCAACGATTCGCCGGAGATGATCCAGGCGCTGCTCGACTGGATGGCCGATGCCGTGGGGCTCGATACGCCCCTCCACTTCTCGGCTTATCGTCCGATGGGCGGCTTCACCGAACCGCCGACCCCTGTCGCGACGGTCCGCGACGCCGTGGAGATGGCGTCGAAGGCAGGGTTTACGAGAGTGGCAACAGGCAACATCTGAGAGTTCGGGGTTCGGTGGAAATTACGAATGTCCAAAAATTCTTTACGAGCGCTGGTCAGGCGCGATTCGTTTTGGTATAGTAATCGCCATGTCCGACGATATTGACACCAAGGGAGCTGCAAGCGCCGGCTTGCCGCGTTTTTCGCTGCTTGATGTGCGCCTTGCCGGCGTGCGTCTCACGCAGGCGGTCGAGACGATCCTCGGCTATGTGAAGGATGGAGGCCGCCACTATGTTTGCGTGTTTGCGGTCGACTCCCTCCTCAAATGTCGCGACACGCCGAAACTTGCCGCCATTGCCAATGCCGCCGACATGACGCTCTGCGACGGGATGCCTCTCGTGTTCGTCGGTCGCAAAATTGCCAAGCTCGACATGGATCGTTGCTACGGTCCTGACGTGATGCTTCGCACGATCGAGGCCGGCTGCGCCCGCGGAGTGCGTCATTTCTTCTATGGCGGATGCGACGGGACGACCATCCAGCGTCTGGAAGCCAATCTTCGCGCGAAATTCCCGTCCATCCAGATCGTCGGCAGCTATGTGCCGCCTTTTCGCGATTTGACGGATGCGGAACGCGATGACGTGGTGGCGCGGATCGACGCCTCTGGCGCCGACATCGTGTGGGTCGGCATTGGCACGCCGCGTCAAGACTACTGGGTGAGCGACTATCGCCCCCGGCTCAAGGCGCCGGTTCTCATCGCGGTCGGCGCCGCGTTCAACTTTCATGCAGGGACGGTTCCCCAGGCGCCCCGCTGGATGATGCGCTGCGGTTTCGAGTGGCTTTTCCGTCTGCTTGCCGAGCCGCGCCGCCTCTGGCGACGCTATGTCATTGGAAATCCGCGCTTCATCTTTCTGGCGCTCAAGCAATGGATCACGCGCCGCCCCGCGCCGCTGGGCCACGTCTTGCGCCGAGAGGACGAGGTGTAGAAGGAGGCGCAATGGAATTGCTTCGATTGTCAGGCGTGACGAAATCGTTTGGCGCGGTTCGCGCCGTTGATGCTCTCGACCTCGCGTTGCACCGGGGCGAGATCCTCGGCTTTCTCGGCACGAACGGCGCCGGAAAGACCACCACGATCAAGATGTTGCTGGGGCTCGTCGCCCCGGATTCGGGGAGCGTCGCCGTGTTCGGCGCCGATCCCCGGCATGCATCGACGCGCCGCCGCATCGGTTTCATGCCGGAGATGGCGCACTACTATCCGTTTCTGACGCCCCGCGAGCTGCTGCGCTTCTACGGTGGTCTTTGCGGCATGGACGCCGCCGCCATCGCCTGGCGCTCCAACGATTTGCTGGGAAAGGTCGGGCTCGCCGAGGCCGCCGACCGTCCGCTCAAGACGTGCTCGAAGGGCATGCTCCAGCGTGCCGGCATCGCCCAGGCGCTGCTTCACGATCCTGACCTGCTCATTCTCGACGAACCCTTTACCGGCCTTGATCCGCTCGCGCGCATCCAGCTTCGCGATTTGCTGCTGACGCAGCGCGCCGCAGGGAAAACGGTCTTTTTCTCGTCCCACGAGCTTTCGGAGGCGGAGCTGATCAGCGACCGTGTGGCGATCCTCAAGGCGGGTCGCTGCGTCTATGAGGGCACGGTAAAGCAGATTGCCGGCGACGGCGGCGGCAACCTCGAACGAATTTTCCTGGACGTGCTTAAGCGCTCTGACGCAGAGAGAAAGGGGGCGCGGCCATGATTCGGCGTCAACTCGCCTCGCTGGTGTGGCTCTCGCTTGTCGATCTGCGCCGTCGCAAGGATCTTTTCGTTTTGCTCATTTTCGCCTTTGTCGTCATGGCGCCGCTGGCGATGATCAAGCCGTTCGGCGTCGAAGGCGCGAGCCGGTATCTCAACGAGGTGGCGATGGCGTTGATTTGGCTCTTTTCGCTGATCATCGCGCTGAGCATCTCGGCGCGGCTTTTCCCGGCCGAATTCGAAGCGCGGACAATCTACCCGCTGCTGGCAAGGCCGTTGAGCCGCGGGACGCTGCTGATGGGCAAGTATCTCGGCGCTTTGGCCGCCTCGGCCTCGGCGCTGGCCTTGTTCTACATGCTTTACGGCCTGATGACGGGCTTGCGCCAAGGCGTCTGGTTTCCGCCGATGCTTTTCCAGGCGTTTGCGATGCATGCGGGGCTTTTGGTGATGGTTGTCGCGATTGGGCTGCTGGGGTCGCTGCTTGTGACGCCTGGGGCGAACCTGACGCTCTCCGGGATCGTGCTGGCGGCGATGCTTCTCTTTGGCCGTCGTCTGCCGACGCTGGCCGTCGAGCAGCCTGCACCGCTCAAGGCGATTGTCTGGCTCTTGCACGCCGTCGGACCCCATGCGGAGTTCTTCGACATGCGCCAGCGCCTCGTCCACGACTGGCCGATGATCTCGTGGAGCGTTTGCGCGCTTGTCTGGGCGTATGCGCTCGTTTATGCTGGCGCCTGTCTGCTTTTGGCCTCCGCGGCGCTTCGCCGCCGGAAGTTTTAGACGAGGAGAGGTGCGCATGTCTTCTTCTCCCGGCACGAAGGAATCACTGCTCGGCGTTGTCGCGCTTGTCGTGGCGGCGGCGCTGGCCGTCGCGGTTTCGTTTCTGCCGCCGTCGATGGCCGCGCAGGTCGGAGGAGCCGACCTGCTCTCCGTGCTCTTCGCCGATGCGCGCCTCGTCGCCGGCGTGGCGCTGGTGCAGAAAGCGGACCGCTACTTCCACGGCGGCCTTGATATTGACTATTGCGACAATTCCCCGCGCGCGAGCGGGCAGGCGCACGCGCGCGACCCTGGTCCTGGTCGTGGCGAGTCGCCCGATCACGATCATTCGCCCGACCACGGTCACGATTCTGAGTCTGCCGCCTCTGCAGCGGGCGATCCCTGGGCGTGGATCAACGCACGCGTCCATGTGCAGCAGCATCGCCACCTTGACGGCAACGAGGTGAACGAAATGGTCCCGTGGCTCTGGGCGGCCTGTCGTGCGGATCCGCGCAATGTCGAAGCCTGGGAGATCGCCTGGTACACGTTGGCCAAGATTCGCAAGCTTCCCGAGCAAGGGATGGCGGTGCTCGAGGCGGGCATTCGGGAAAACCCCGGAAGCGCGCAGTTGGAATTCACGCGCGGCCAGAGCCTGTTTTCGGACTTCAAGGACGAGCAGGCGTCCGAGGCGGCGTTTCTGCTTTCGCGGGCGAAGGCGCTTGCCTCGGTTGACGGCGCGCCGGAAAAGCTTGGGGAGGACGAGGCGATGCTCTTGACTCGCACGTTGGACTACCTCGCATTTTTTGCCGAAAAGCGTGGCGATGTGGCGGCGCTTCGCACGTACTATGCCGAGGCCCTTGCTGCCATGCCGGACTCCGCCTCCACCCGCCATCTGCTCCGCTGTCTTGAAGCTGCGTCCGGCCGGTCGTCTGGCACGGACGAGCACGAGCAAGATTGAATGATTCTTCTCTGGCGATGAAAGCGGAAATGAGGTATGATTTCGGAATGTCATAAGGACGTTGAGGCATTTGATGCGACGTTCTTCACCCATCCGATCTGTCTGTTCTGAACCCCATAGCCACGGAGACCCGGTGTTTGCCGCCCTTTACCACCGCAGGGAGCTTGTCTGGATCCTTGTACAGCGCAACCTCAAAATCCGCTACAAGCATTCGGCCCTGGGGTTTTTCTGGTCGTTGCTGACGCCGTTGCTGATGATCTTGATGTATGCGGTGTTCGCGAGCATCCTCAAGTTCAACACGGGCAGCCCCCGCTACCTGCCGTTCCTGGTCACAGGCATCGTCGTCTGGCAGTTCACCGCCGGCTGTCTCAACGATTCGCTCGCCTCCATTGCCGGGAGCTCCAACCTTGTGAAGAAGGTGTACTTCCCCCGTGTGATCCTTCCCGTTTCCACCGTGCTGGCCAACGCCATCAACTTTCTGCTGACGTTCGCGGTTCTGCTGGTGTATCTGTTGGCGACAGGCGTCGCGAACTTCAGCGCCGCGTATTGGCTCCTCGCGGGCTTCGCCATGCAGCTCGCCCTCGGCACGGGCGTCGCCTGCCTCTGCGCCACGTCCAACGTCTTCTTCCGCGACACCCAGCACATCGTCGGCATCGGCTCGCTTGCGTGGTTCTTCCTCTCGCCCGTCTTCTACAACCTCGAGCTCCAGCTTGGTGCACTTGCTTTTCTGCCGCCCAAGTTTGCGGGCATCGTCTATCTCAATCCCATGAGCGGCATCCTCGCCGCCTACCGCGCCGGCCTGATGGGGCTGCCGCCGACTGCGGAAATCGCGCCCGGCGAGCCGCTGAGCGCCGCCTGGATTCTGCTCTCGGCTGCCGTCTGTCTTGTCGTGTTCGCCATCGGCGCGGCGGCGGTGCGCGCCGGCGAACGCCATTTCGGAGACGTCCTATGAACGATGAAACGGCCATCGACGTCAGCCACATCGTCAAGCGCTTCCGCTTGACGTCCTCGGCGGGCTCCCTCAAGACCGCCGTGCTCGACGGTCTCCGCCGCCGTTCCGCCAAGCGCTTCACCGCGCTCGACGACGTGTCGTTCACCGTCAAGCGCGGCGAGACGCTTGGGCTCATCGGCGCCAACGGCGCCGGCAAGAGCACGCTGCTTTCCATCATCGCCGGCACGATCCACCCCACCTCCGGCCACGTGCGCACCCGCGGCGTCGTCTCCTCCCTGCTTGAACTCGGCGCCGGCTTCCATCCCGACCTCACCGGCCGCGAGAACGTCCTGCTCTACGGCGCCATCATGGGCATCCCGCGCGAAACCATGCGCAAGCGCTTCGACGCCATCGTCGATTTCTCCGGCCTCGCCGCCTTCATCGACCAGCCTGTGCGCTTCTATTCCTCGGGCATGTACGTGCGCCTCGGCTTCGCCGTCGCCGTTCAAGTCGATCCCGACATCCTGCTCGTGGATGAAGTCCTTGCCGTGGGCGACGCCGATTTCCAGCGTCGCTGCCTCGACAAAATGGCCGAATTCCGCCGCGCAGGCAAGGCCATGCTCATCATTTCGCACGACATGAACACGATCCGCTCCGTCTCCGACCGGATCGCCTATCTCGAACGTGGCAGGCTCAAGGGCATTGGCGCGCCGCATGAAATGACGGCGCGCTACGGCGCGGACACCGTCGCCGCGAACCAGGTCGCCGCCACCCGCGAATGGGGCACGGGCGAGGCGCGCATCACGTCTGCCAAGATGACCGACGCCACCGGCGCGCCCTGCGACGTGCCGCCCGACGACCAGATGCTACACTTCCGCTTGACCTGGCACGCGCCCAAGCGCATCGAGACGCCGACGTTCGGCTTCTCCATCGCCAACGACGAAGGCACGACGATCTTCGGCAGCAACACGGAGATTGCCGGTTTCGACCTCCCCTTCATCGAAGGCGAAGGCTCGCTGACGCTTGCCATCGACGCCGGGGCGTTGCATGCCGGGGGTTATACGATGTCCTTTTCGCTTCACAGTCGCGACCACGCCGTCAACTACCACCGTCTCGAAAACACCCTGCCTTTCCACCTGCCCGGTCGCGCGCACTTCGACGGCATCTGCCACTTGCCAAGCACCTGGTCGTAGCCGTGCGAAGCACGCACGGACTGGGATCAAGCAGGTCGGATGGGCGCGCGGCGCCCGCCCTCGGGAGCGTTTTTGGGGTCTGTCCCCGGCTTCTGCCTGTCGGCTTCCATTGGCGTTGTCCGATTGCCCCAGGACACATGGCACGCAATTTGCTTGTCATCTGGCGTATTGTTTGACAAATTGAGCGAACCACTTGTGTCACATCATGAGGATTTGAAATGGCAGCATACAACAAAACCGACTTGATCAAAGAATTGTCGGAGATTTCAGGTGTAACGCGTCGTGAAATTCGGGTTGTACTCGATAGTTTGGCTGAAATTGCCTGTCGCGAAGCGAAGGACGGCGGATTTACGGTGCCGGGGATTTGCCGCTTGGATCGCATCCGGAAGAAGGCCCGGCGGGTTCGGAACCCGCAGACGGGGCAGTTTCTCTTGATTTCGGAGCACGATGCCGCGCGTGTTCGGCTTCTCAAAAGAGCGAAAGACCAAATTTCGCCGCCTCACAAGCGGCTGGTCACCCCGTTGCTGGAGGATGGCGAGACCCCCGCTCCCGAGCAAGAAGAAGAAGAGCAGGTGCAGGAAGAGGTCTCCGTTGTTCCGCGTGAAATCATTTACGACGACTTCTCGGTCGCCATCTCCTTCAAATGCAAATCATGCGGCGGAGAGATCGAAGCGCCGGCCGCCGCAGTCGGACTGACGTCGGAATGCCCCGTTTGCGGCAAGCACGTGGTTATCCCCCAGGAGTCCGAGCCCGGCACCATCCACGGGCCGAAGATCAAGCAGCCCACGGCGGAGGAGATTGCCGAAGCCAAAACCGTCGAGGCCATTGCCCAGGCGGAGGCGGCGCCCCAGATGAGCAAGACGATCCGCATCGATCTCTCGACGCTGGAAGTCACCCCGCAACATGCGCCGAAGCCGAAACAGCGCATTGTCTCGTTCTTCTGCAAGAGCTGCAACCAAGAGCTTGAAGCTCCAGCCGAGATGATGGGCATGGGAACCGAGTGCCCGAGCTGCGGCAATTCCCTTGAAGTGCCGTTCTTCTCCGATGCCGGAACGCATGGCGGCTCCGACCTCGACAAGAAGGATGGCGCGCACAGCGCCCGCACGATTCGCATCGAGATGCCAGACTTTTAACGACTCGAGAGACGTTTCGCGAGATCAAGCTTTTGCTTGCGCAGCTGGTTGATCTCGTCCTGCATGGTCCGGAGCTTCTCGGTCATTTCGACCACGTCGGGATGCTGGGCCACCTCGGCCTGCAATTCAATTCGCGCGCGAAGAAGCGCCTCTTCCATTGCCTTGATTTCCCGGCGCTTCTTCTCGATGGCCTCGGAGGTGAAGGCCGGGTTCGAGGCGCTGATGTTGATCTGCCGCTTGAGCGCGGTGGCGTCGCCGACCTTCTGCCGGATCAGTTCGCCGACGTTGTTGATTTCGGTGCGCAACTGTTCAGCGGTCATGGGCGTTGCCTTCGCCTTGGTGGCGGCACTTTCGCCTTGGGCTGTCGGGGCGGCCTCGTCGGTGGCTGCCGCGGCGGCCTCGGTTTGTGCGGCAGGGGCGTTCTCTTTTGTCGATGCCGGGATGGTCCCGTCGGCGTTGGCCGGGGCGACCATGAAAAGCAGCGCCACGGCGGCGCTTGAAAAAGCGAGTGTTTTCTTCATGTTTTGAAATTCCTTTGCCTGGATGTTTTTCAACGGCATGAATTCTACCACAATCTCGCCGTCCCGTGAAGGGGGCTTGATCGCCATCGGCGATTCCGACCGGCTTGCTCTCTTGGCCCGTCGGCATGCGTCGTTCGTTTCACTCGCCCGGGTGGGGGTGGGGGTGGGGTGGGGACAGACCCCGGGTGGGGTGGGGACAGACCCCAAAAACTTCCAGCTTCCCAACTTCTGGATTCCCTGGGGCGGAAAGCCCTGGCGGAAACTCCTCTCCACACTCTTCTCGCTTCTGGGTTTTGGGGACAGACCCCAAAAACTTCCCGCTTCCAGATCCCAACCCCCAACTTCTGGATTCCCTGGGGCGGGAAGCCTCGGCGGAAGCCCCTCTCTACGCCATTCTCGCTTCTCGCTAAAATGAAAACCTCCCGCGCTTTCAAAAATGAGAAAATCAAAAAAGCCAGAATGGATGCGGGATTGCGAACGGCAAAAAATTGATTTCATATTGTGGCATGATAATTGCTTGATTTCTTTGCGTTGTCCTGTGCGCCGATTGCCAGGACGAACGGGGAGGTTATCCATGGCATTGTGGTTTAAGAAAAAAGCAGATACTGGCACTGACACGCGTGTATCCGAAGGCGCGTCGCAAGAGACGTCAGTGATTGATTCGTCGGCAAAGAGCGAGGGTGGCAAGTCGCCGTTTGTTTCTGTCCCGCCTGCGCAACAGCCCCCGATGTCTTTCCGGATTCCTGATCAGGGCGCTGCCGCGGCGCCCTCCGCCCCCGCTGTCCCTCCAGCGGCTGCTCCTGTTCCGCCACCGGCTCAAGCGCCTGTCGTGCCGCCGGCGCAAGTTTCGGCATCTGCGCCTTCCACGCATGCACCGCCGTATGCACCGCCGTCCGCACCTGCGGTACCGCCGTATGCACCCCCTGCTGCTGCGGCGGCTCCGATGCCGCCTGTGCCCGCGGCAGCTCCAGCCGGCGCACCGCCGTCTGCGGCATCGGCGTATTCGCCGCCTCCCGCAGCGGCATCTGCACCGACGACCGCCCCGCCGCCGGCACCGGCGTATTCGCAGCCGCCATCCGCCCCCGGTCAGGCCTCGGCGCCGTCTCCGGCAGCATCGGCTCCGCCATCGGCACCTGCGGCTCATGCACCGCCGCCAGCCCAGCCGGTTGCAGTCACGCCAGCATCGGCTCATGCGGCACCACCTGCACCAGCGGAAACCCACCGTACGGTTTTGAAGCCTGTGGAAGAAACGAAGCCGATGCCCGAGCCGGCGCCTGAGCCAGAAAAGCCCGCCGTCCGAATCGCCGATCGAACTTCTGCTGGTCCGGCAAAGCCGGTTTCCATTGCGGCGGACAAGCCGGATCTCCAGCGAACCGATCCCAAGATCTTGTACTACCAGTTGATGAACGCGCTGTACGACGTCATTCTTGTACTGGACGACGAGGGGCACGTCATCGACTGCAACATTCGCGCGGAGTCCGTTTTTGGTTATTCATCTGATGATGTCTGGAACATGCCGATCGACAAGATCGTGCATGGCATGAACACGCGCATGATCGGCCTGCTGCGCAGGAACCTGGCCAACAAGCAGCACATTCTCATCGATGCACGCTGTTTTCGCAGCAACGGCACGTCTTTCCTTGCCGAAGTCGGCGTCAGCCTGATCCAGCTCACGCGTTCCGAGTGCGTCATCTTCGCCATCCGCAGCGTCGAGAAGCGCAAGAATTCGGTCGAGGAGCTTCGAAAGCTTCGAGCCTCGCTTGATATCGTCCCGCATCCGGTGTTCACCTGCAACCTGCACGGCGAGTTCGAGGTGCTCAATCCTCCACTGCTTGCCATGCTCGGCATGACGGACGAGGTTGAGGCGCGCAAGAAGCACTTCAACGAGCTGTTGCCCGACATGATGGAATTCTTCCAGGCCGCGGTCAACGGCGAAACCGTGACTCAACGGCGCCCGATCGTGCGGGCGGATGGTTCCTCCTATACGTTGGAGCTGCGCTTGCGACCGCTTCGCACGGGGCAGGAGATCAGCGGCGTTGTCGGCGCGATTCTCTTCTTTTGAGGCGACTCTCCGAGGCGGCTTTAGCTCGCCTTGATCGCGGCGGCGGCTGTATTCCAGCCTGTCGCCTCGATCACGTCTGCAATGGCGAAGAGGAAGTTTTGCTCGGTTTCGTTCAGGGCGCCGTCGGCGCTTGCGACCGCCTGGCACGCCTGCATGAATTCGCGCTTGGCGACCGCCGGCAGGCGCACAAGCTCCTTGAGCGCCTTGTCGAATCGCGTCAAGTCGGTGGCATCGACGTTCTGCAAGGGCTCCAACGACCCGAACGACGCCAGCTTGGCGGCGCCCGCCTGCCAGGCGCGATCCGCCTGGGCGCGATCGGCCGCCCCGAACGCGGCGAGCACGTGCAGCACATGCGCCGCCGACTCGCGCGAGATCGTCTCGCTCCGGCGCGACGCCCTGGCGTCGGGCAGGAGCCGCGCACGGAACAGACGCGTCATGGCAAACTCGAACGGATCGACCTGTCCGTCCGCCATGACCACGGCGTCGGCCAATTTGGCCGTTTCTTCCAATGCCTTGCGTTCTTGCGGACGCAGGGTGTTGACGGCGGTTTCGCACGTCAGGCGGCGTTGCGAGCCGCCGAGGGGGGCGAGGCGTTCGCGCCAGGCGCCCGCGGCGGCGGCGGCAAGATCGCCCTTGGACGCGGCGATTCGCTTGAGCTGCTCGCGTCGGGTCTCGGGATCCGTTGCGAGGAGCGCGCCGAGGAAGCACGCCTCGGCGCCTTCCACCGTGCGAAGCGTCTCGCGCTCTTCTTCAGAAAGCCAGTCGGCGGGGGCTTGCGGCAAGGGGGGTGGAGCCGGGGAGATCGCCGGGGCGCCGATGGGGGCTGTTGGCGCGGGTGCCTCGTCAAGCGTTGTGGCGGCGAGGATGTGCAAAAGTCTCCTGTGATGGATTGTTTCTTCTTCGTCGGCTTCGGTTTGCTGGAGGCGCATCGCCATGCGGCGCCGCACGACTTGCTTTGCCTCGTTGAAATCGCCATCGAAACGGGGGTCGATCTCGCGGATGCGGGCGTTCAGCGGCGGGTGCGTGGCGAAGAGGTTGCGACCCAATCCGGAGGCGAAGAGCATGTGGGAGACTTCCGACGCGCGGGGGTTGGCGATGCGGCTGCCATGCGTGGCCGCGCCGATGACCTTCAGGGCGTCGGCCATCGCGTCCGGGTTGCGTGTGAACTGCACGGCCGACGAATCGGCAAGATATTCGCGCTGGCGCGAAATCATCGCCTGGATCAGCCGCGAGCAGAGCACGCCGAGAGAACCGAGCAGCCAGACGACGACGCCAAAGGCCATCACGGCCAGGGCCGCGCCCGCCGCATCGTCTTTTTTATTTCGGCTTCTGCTGCCAGAATGGCTCATCATCCGCGCGCCGCCGCGGAAGATCAGGTTGCCGAGCAGCGAGATGCAGAGGATGCCGAAGAGCACGCCGATCATGCGGATGTTCAGGCGCATGTCGCCGTTGAGGATGTGGCTGAACTCGTGCCCGACGACCGCCTGAAGCTCGTCGCGGTTGAAGAGCTCGAGCGCGCCCCGCGTGACGGCGATCGCGGAGTCCTTCGGCGAATAGCCGGCGGCGAAGGCGTTGACGCCCGGCTCGTCGTCCATCACATACACGCGCGGCATGGCCACGCCGGAGGCGAGCGCCATCTCCTCGACGATGTTGAGCAGGCGCCGTTCGCGGAAGTCGCGCGTGTTCGGGAGGACTTCGCGCCCGTCCATCGCCTTCGCCACGGCCGGGCCGCCCTGCGCGAGCTGGATCGTCTTGACGAGCGACGCAATGCCAATCAGGGCGATCAGGGAGCCGGCGGTGAAGAGCAGGACCTCCGGATCCGTCGCGATCTCCTTGAAGACGACCGACGGGTCGCCGTGCTCCTCGGCGACAAGGAGGGCGCCCAGGAACGAGATGGCGCTGTGGACGGCGGCGACGAGGCCGACGACGAAGACGGCGTAGATCAGGATGAGCCAGCCGGTTCGGCGCTTCGCGCGCGACTGTTTGTCGAAGAAGTCCACGGCGGGGGCGTTCCTTCCTTCCCGCGGCGCGCGGCTAGAACTTCACCTTTGGCGCATCGCGCTCAGTGGCGTCGAGGATTTCGAAGAGCTTCGCCTCGGTGAAGCCGAAGATCCCGGCGAAGATGTTCGAGGGGAACGTCTCGCGCTTCGTGTTGTAGGTCATCACGGCGTCGTTGTAGGCCTGACGGGCGAAGGAGACCTTGTTCTCCGTCGAGGTCAGCTCCTCCTGAAGCGCCATCATGTTCTGATTGGCTTTGAGCTCGGGGTAGCGCTCGACGACGACCATGAGCCGCGCCATGGCGCCCTTCAGGGCCGATTCCGCGCCGACGAGGGTGCTGATGGCCTCGGAATCGGCGGGGTTTGCGCTGGCGGCGGACGCCGCCCCCATTGCGATGTTGCGGGCTTTCACGACGGCTTCGAGCGTCTCGCGCTCGTGCGACATGTAGCCCTTCACGGCCTCGACCAGGTTCGGGATCAGGTCGTAGCGGCGTTTGAGCTGCACGTCGATTTGGGCGAAGGCGTTCTTGAAGCGGTTGCGTAGCATCACCAGCGAGTTGTAAATGCCGATGGCGGCAAAGACGATCACGGCGAGGATGACGAGGACGATGATCAAAGTCGTGTTTTTTTCCATGTGCGCTCTCCTGTGTTTGGACGCGCCCGCCCCCAAGGGCGAAACGCTCTTTTTGCGGCTTAGTCTACCATATCGCCGCCGGTTCGGCAATGACGCGATTTTTTAGGAGCATCCGTTGCTTTCGCCTTGTTTTCGCAGGGCGGTTTTGCCATACTTTGGCTTGGCAATGAAGAAGCCTCCTCGTGACGCGCTTCCTTCGCCCCGTTCTTCTCCTGGCCTCCGCCACGTCCAGGAACCTTCGTCCAGTCCCGCCAAGGCTGCGGCTCCGTCACCTTTCAGCCCGAAATTCTCCCATGAATGGAAACATCGTCCTCAACCGCGACTTCGCCATCGGCGAAGCAGAAGGCGCCCTCTACGGGGGCTTCATCGAACACATCGGCCGCGCCGTCTACACGGGCATCTACGAGCCCGGCCACCCGACGGCCGACGCCGACGGCCTGCGCGACGACGTCGCGGCGCTCGTCCGCGACCTCGACATGCCGCTCACGCGCTACCCCGGCGGCAACTTCGTCTCGGGGTTCGACTGGAAGGATGCCATCGGGCCCAGGGACAAGCGCCCCGTCCGCCCCGACTACGCGTGGAAGAGCCTGGAGACAAACGAGTTCGGCCTCGACGAGTTCGTCAAATGGTGCCGCAGGGCCAACACCAAGCCGTTCTACGCCGTCAACCTGGGCACCGGCACGCCGAAGTCCGCCCAGGAGATCGTCGAATACTGCAACTTCCCGAAAGGCAGCGCCTGGAGCGACCTGCGGCGCGCCAACGGAGCCGACGCCCCGCACGCCATCAAACATTGGTGTCTCGGCAACGAAATGGACGGCGATTGGCAGATCGGACACAAAACCGCCGTCGAATACGGGCGCATCGCCTACGAGACCGCCAAGATGATGAAGATGGTCGATCCCTCGATCAAGCTCGCCGTCTGCGGTTCGAGCGGCCGCACCATGTCAACCTTCGGCGCATGGGACTACGCGATTCTCCGCGAATGCTACCCGGCCGTGGACTACCTGTCGATCCACGCCTACTTTGCCAATCGCGAAAAGGATCTCCCCGCCTTCCTCGCCTCGCCCGAACAGCTCGGGCGGCAGATCGCCGAAACGATCGCCTGCTGCGACGCTGCCGCCGCTTCCATCAAGAGCCCCCGCAAGCTGATGCTCGCGCTCGACGAGTGGAACGTCTGGTACCACTCCCTGGGCTGCTTCCCCGACCCGGAATGGCAGCGTGTCCGCTCCCTCTTCGAAGAAGCGTACGACATGGCCGACGTGCTCGTCGTGGGCGGCCTCCTGATGACGATGCTCGCCCACGCCGACCGCCTGAAAATCGGCTGCATCGCCCAAACGGTCAACGTCATCGCCCCGATCACGACCGTCCCCGGCGGCCCCGCATGGAAGCAGACCATCTACTACCCGTTCTGGTACACGTCGCGCTACGGACGCGGCACGTCGCTGCGCCTGGTCGTCGATTCGCCGACGTATCAGACCGCGCGCTTCCCCGAGCCGGTGAAGTTCCTCCACGCCGCCGCCGTTCACAACGCCGCGCGCCGCGAAGTCACCCTCTTCGCGCTCAACCGCTCGCCAGAGGAGTCGCTTGATCTGACCGTCGCCTTGCAGGGGTTCGCCCCGACCGCCATCGTCGAGGCCGTTGAAATCCGCCACGACGACCTTGACGCCATCAACGACGCGGACGAACAGCGCGTGAAGCCAGCCGCCATTCCCGATGCACGCGTGCGGCTCGACGGCGACAAGCTCCAGGCGACGCTCTCCCCGCTTTCCTGGAACTGCATCCGCATTGCCACGAAAGGCATGTAAGGCTTTTTAGTAGTGAGGAGTGAGAAGAGCGTAGAGCGTAGTCCAGGCCGGGGACGCCCCAGGCCCCGTTACGACCAGCTTTTTGTGCTTCCTTGTGTTTTTTGTGGCCATTCCCCACTCGGCACAGCCGCCTTCGCCCAAAGTGGACGCGGCGTCCCCGCCGCGTTTCGTCGCCTTCGCCAGAGTGGACGCGGCGTCCTCGCCGCGTTTTTTAGACAGAATTTGCAGGATTCCATCCACCAAGGCAATCGTGTCAAAAAAGCAGGCTTTTTTAGTGAGGAGTGAGAAGAGCGTAGAGCGTAGTTCAGGCCGGGGACGCCCCAGACCCCGTTACGACCAGCTTTTTGTGCTTTCTTGTGTTGGTAATGTGGGTGGCGATCTGACAGGAACCGTGTATACGGGGCTTTGAAGACTGCCGCACGTTGAGGTATGATGTGAAACAGCAGGTGGCATGGTAACCACTTGCTGTCCGCATGG
>JBMNOD010000008.1:0-67467 GCA_050942875.1 Kiritimatiellia bacterium | reverse complement strand
AGGGGCACGGGTTTTCCAACCCGTGGACGAACACGGACAGGAATGTCCGTGCCCCTTTCCCAACGCCAAATTCCAGATCCCATGCCTCAATCTCCGTGCGCAACGCTATTTGTGGCCGGGTTAGTAGGTCGACGCCCCCCAGTCGAACTGCACGACAGGGAACGTCGCCTCCGTCGCAAGGCGCGCATAGACGGCGGGAGCGTTTGACATCGGATGCACCTCGTCAACGAAGCCATCGAGTGAAATCCGTTTCGATGCCAGGAGCTTCAGAAACGCCTGCGCATCATCGCGCAGCGTCCAGCAGCCCGGCGCGCTTTCAAACTCGACGCGCGCCCGCGCATGCGCGCCGACGAGCGTCACGCCGCGGCCGTGGACCTTGTGGTAGTAGTCGATCGTGAAATTCGAGTTGCGCGTGCAACCCAGCAGCGCGATGCGTCCCATGGGGGCGATCGCATCCAGAACGTTGTCGAGCGCCATGCCGACGCCCGTCACCTCGATGCCGACGGCGGGGCCGTCGAATTTCACGCGATCATCAATGAACTTGCGTTCGTTCGTGCAAAGCGCCTTCGCCTGCGCGGCAAAGTCGGAGGCCGACGGATCGAGCGCCGCGTCGGCGCCCAGTTCAAGCGCCCGGGCGCGTTTCGCCGCATCGGGATCCGCGGCGATCACGGGCGTCGCGCCCGCCGCGCGAAGGATGATCACGGCAAGCTGCCCCAGAACGCCCTGCCCCATCACGATCGCCCCCTCCCCGATCTCCAATCGGCATTTGCGGACGGCCGCCATCGGAAAGGTCGAAATATGCGTGAGAGCCGCGTGCTCAAATGAAATGCCATCGGGGATCCGATACGCTTGCGCCTCGGGAACGCAGACGAATTGCGAATGAACGGTCCAGCTCATCGCCACGCGGTCGCCAACGGCGATCGACGTCACGCCCGCGCCGAGCCTTTCCACAACGCCGGCAGACGAATATCCGCTCTGACGCGGGAACGTCGTCGTGGCGGCGTTGCCGAGAATGCCGACGCCGCCGTCCGGAACGCCGATCAAATTCGCGCGCTCCGTGCCGCTCGAAATGCAGCTCCTGACGAGCCGCACGCCCACCTGCCCCGGCCCCGGTTCGGGCTTCGGTCGATCGACGACTTCGGCAACGTTGGGTTTCGTGAAAACAATGTTGGGGTTTTTCATTTCCATCCTTCTCCTTGAACGCCGGCGCATGCTTTCAGCAAGAGTTCATGCGTCTTCAAATCCCAGTCGTAATCCTGGTCGTTCGGCTTGTCCCCGCGGACGATGGCCGCAAGATCGAGAAGCTGACCGGCATAGCGATCGGTCTGGACGCCAAAGTCGAACGTCTGCACATCCGACCCCGCCACCCGTTGGAGCGTCAGCGGCTTCCCGTCGAAACGTTCGATCGGGCAAAGATCGATCGTGCCCTTCGTGCCGTCGATGCGCAGACGCCGCGCCAGGGTGCCGCCGGGGAGATGGGCCGCCGCGCGCAAGAGGACATCCGTCCCGCCGCAGCGCAGATAGGCCTTGCCATTGGTCGGGCTCAAGAAGGCATGTGCGTCCGAGCATGGCGCGGACAGGAGCGGAACGACCATGTCGGCCAGATGGCAGCAGAGGTTGTAGAAGATTCCGCCTTTGAAGGTCGACAGATACTCCGCGTAGCCGTCCGCCTGGTAGTCGTGGTTCATGTCCGCCTCGATGAAGCGGAGGTCGCCGAGCTTCCCGGCCCGGACATGTTTCCAGATCCACTTGACCGCCGGATTGCCGCGGAACATGTAGCCGATTTGAAACGGCAGATTCCTTTCGCGACACGTCTCGACGAGCGACCGATACGGCTCCATCGCCTCGCCGCTCGGCTTGTCGCAATGGATGGGGATGCCCCGCTCAATGAATTCCGCCGCAACGCCCATCAGATCGGCATTGGTCGTTTCGACGAACCCCACATCGACGTCCTCGACGTCCCAGGCCTCCGATTCGGGGATGACGTTCTGACCCGTCAGGTCAATCGGCTTCGCGAAGCGCGCCGTGCCGCGCGCCCGATCATCGACAACGGCGACGATTTCAAAATCGTCGGCAAGCTTGCGCAACGTTTCAAACTTGCCGATGGCATGTTCATGCGTGACGCCATAGAAAAGGACGCGTAATCTTCGTTTCATTTCCGGAATTGTAAAGCCATGATCAACAAACAAAGCACCACAGCGGTTGTGCGTGGCGCGATATTAGCATGAACCCGCTTGAAATGTCCACCGACACCTGGCTGGGAGGGGGCAGCGGGCGTGTGTCAGAATCGTGACATGCTTCCTTGCGTTTCCATGAAACATGGAGGCGTTCCTGATGCCAAATTCAAAACCAATCCCCCTCTGTGTTTCATTCCATTGGCGCAGGCTACGCCGGAAAGCGCCTGCGTGGCGGCTGTGGCGGCTGCGCCGAGTGGGGAATGGCCACGAAAAACACAAGGAAGCACAAAAAGCTGGTCGTAACGGGGCCTGGGGCGTCCCCGGCCTGAACTACGCTCTACGCTCTTCTCACTCCTCGCTATGCGAAGGGTGGCGCGGCGCAGGTGGCGCAGTCTTGGACAAGATTGCAAGATTGACAAGATTCCGGGGAGTCCAATCCTAATCCTGCAAATCCTGCAATCCTGTCTAAAAACGGGGTCTGGGGCGTCCCCGGCCTGAACTACGCTCTACGCTCTTCTCACTCCTCACGATGCGAAGGGTGGCGCGGCGCAGGTGGCGCAGTCTTGGACAAGATTGCAAGATTGACAAGATTCCGGGGAGTCCAATCCTAATCCTGCAAATCCTGCAATCCTGTCTAAAAACGGGGTCTGGGGTGTCCCCGGCCTGAACTACGCTCTTCTCGCTTCTCACTCCTCGCTAAACAGGCACGGAGGCGTGCAGGGAGGGGCATGGCAATGAAAACACGCTTCCAAAATCAGGAAGGGACGGCGACGATGCAAGGCACGGCTCGATTGCGGTGAAGGCACTGCGCCAAATTCCCTTTCAATGCGCATGACATGGGCAATGCCGGATTTGTCCGTCACTTTTCTGACACACGCCCGGGGCAGTCGGTCAGTCGGAGAGGCCGGCAACCCTCGGTCATGGATTGGCTTGACCAATTGCCAGTCGCCAGTCGTTAGTGGCTAGTGGTTTGAGCCTTGAAGTCGACCAAGATCGCGACCAAGATCGCGGCAAAGATGCCCTGCGGCCTCCCTAGCCGCTAGCCCCTAGCCCGCCCAATCGGGCAGGCGGCGGAACGGGTTCGAGGCTGGGCGACAAGCGTTCCGAGACCGCCCCGCGACTGCCCGATTGCCGCTGGGTGTCGAAAACGCTGGACATGTCCGACAAACACTTGTAGACTGTCGGACAATTATTTTGTTTCTGTTTCGAAGATGTTTCCGGGTCGAGTGATTCGGGTTTGGATGCGGCAGGAGGACAAGGATGAAGCCAACGGCCAGGAACAAGACGGCGACGGTCAAGGATGTGGCGAAGGCCTGCGGGTTGTCGTTGTCGTCGGTCATTCACATTCTGGGTGGCCGGGAGCAGCGGTACCGCGAGGAGACGTGCCGGTTGGTGAAGGAGACGGCGAGGCGTCTTGGCTACCGGCGGAATTCATCCGCCCGCGCCATGCGAAGCGGACGGTTTGATTGCATCACCTTGCTGATGAGCGCGCATCCGGACACGACGCTGCTGCACCAGGCCGCCATCGAGGGGATTTGCGACGCGCTCGCCGAGCATGACATGCATTTGAACGTCGCCCGGCTGCCGAACGAGACGCTGGAGGATGCTTCGCTGGTCCCCAAACTGTTGCGCGAATGGACTGCGGACGGCCTGCTGGTGGCGATTGCGACGCACATCCCGCCCGACATGGTCGACCGCATTGCGGCGAGCCGTCTGCCATGCGTCTGGATCCGCTCCAAGCTCGAGCGCGACTGCGTGTACTTGGACGAGGCGGATGCGGCGCGCAAGGCGGTGGATCATCTGCTTGGATTGGGGCACCGGCGAATCGCCTTCGCCGACTACACGTTCGGCTCCCTGTCGAAGTCGGCCGGACATTACGGAATCGTCGAATTCGAGGACGGCTATTGCCGGCGGATGTCCGACGCCGGGCTGGCGCCCCGCGTGATCCGCGAGTCGGACCGGGTGGAGCGCTCGGATCGTGTGGGCCGATGGGTTGACGTGCTGTCGAAGCCGAGGCGCCCGACGGCGGTCGTCGCGTCGGTTTCGACCGCGCTGCCGTTGATGACGGCCGCGCTGACGCTGGGGTTGCGCATTCCGGACGATCTTTCGATCATCACCCAGGGGGACCGGGTCAACAACGTCACCGGCATCACCCTGACGACATTGACGTTCTCTGAACATGAGATCGGGCGCCAGTCCGCCGCCATGCTGGTGCAGCGCATTCGCGGAGGCGCCGGCCCGTTGCCTCCGGTTCTGATCCAATCGGTTTTGGAGGCGCCGGAATCCTGCGCGCCGCCCCGGAAGGAGGGGAAGAAGGAGAGGACGTGAGCGCGGGCACGCCGGCGCCCGGTGTTTTTGCTTGCATTGGCGCATGTCGTCTGCTAAGCTCATCACGTATTGATTTTCTGTCGGAGGTCCAAGGGGGGAATTCCCATGCGCAATGACAAGCAACCCGATCTCAACCGTCTCGTCGGCACGTTGAACATCGACGTGGCGGCCCTGGACGTCCTCGACCGCCAGTGCCGCGAGATGAAGGCGCTGGACTACGTCGGCGTCTACTTCAACAACATTTTCTTCACCGTCGAGCCCGTTGACGCCGTCTGCGACGAGCGGGACGTCCTCTTCCGCGAGGACGCGTGCCTGATCGTGCGCCGTCCGGACGCCGACTTGCTCGAAGTGGCGAAGATCGTGCGCGGGAACGGGCTCGACATCCCTTCCTCCCATTTCCTCAACCTGCTCCCGGAGCCGGGCTTCCCCCTGGAGGCGATTTTCGAAACGCACGAGAAGATCCTCGACATGGCCGCGCTCGTCGGCCTCAAGCGCGTGACGACCCATGTCGGAGGCATCGCCGTGCCGCAGGCGGTCCATGCGAAGCGGCGTCCGACGCCGGCCGAGTTGCTCGCGGCGGGAACGATCCCCTACGCCGAGTACGCGGATCGCGTGCGCGAGCTCTATGGCAGGGATCGCGTGCTCCCGGACAGCATCGCTTCGTACCGGCATCTTTGCGCGGAGGCTGCGAAACGCGGCATCGCCGTGAGCGTGGAGACCGCCTGCTCCGAACTTTACGACGTGAACACGCGGGCGGAATCCCTCATCGACTTGATCCGCGCGGTGGGCGCGCCCAACTTCGGCATCTGCATCGATTCGGGGCACTGCCACATGAACGATCTCGACGTGGCGGACATGATCCGCCGTTGCGGCCCGCATTTCCTGGAGACGCATTTCCACGACAACTTCGCCGACCGCGACCGGCACAACCCCGTCGGGATCGGCACGATCGACTGGCTGGCCGCGATCCGGGCGATGCGGGACATCGGCTATGCCGGCGAGATCACCTTCGAGCAAGGCGACTATGCGACCAACGCCCGCAATTGGCGGCTGTTTCTGGAACAGAAAGGATAATCATGACTTCAAAGGAACATCGCGTCCGGGTCGGCAGGCATCATGGCGGCATGAGCCTGTTCATCGACGATGCCGTCCAGCCGTTCACGTGCTTCAAGATCAACGAGAGCCCTGATTTGCAGACGCTGCTCGACTCGGCCGAGATCGAGATTCCGGCCATGGCGAAGCAGGGCGTCATGCTCTGCTGGGTGCCGGTTTTCCCGGATTGGAAAGGCCCGGGGGACTACGACTTCACGGACATGGACACGCGCATCCGGACGGTGCTGCGGCTCTACGACGCGCACACGCCCCCCGGAAGCCCGAAAGCCGCCGTGGTGATCCGCATCCAGGCCGCGGTCTTCACGCCCGCATGGCATGTCGAGCAGGCGGCCGACGCCGAGGGCCGCACGACGAACCTGATCGAGTTCCGCAACCCGTGGGGCGCCGTGGTGGACGCCTGCCTCGCCGCCGACGTGGCGAAAGACCGCCATGCCACCCAGCATGCGAGGCATCAATCCACGTTGGCGATTTCGGTGGGCGACCCGTTCTGGGACACGCACGCGATCGACTGCCTGAAGGCCATGGTCGCGCACGTGCGCGCCAGCGACTACGCCGGCCGCGTTTACGGCTGGCTGCCCTGCGCCCTCAACACCAACGAGTGGTTCCTGCGGACCTTCGCGCCCGAGGCGACGTGCGACTTCAGCGCGCCGACCCAAAAAGCCTTCCGCGACCACCTCCGCGCCCGCGGCGTCGACTGCCCCGAGAACCCCGTGCCGCTGCCCGCCGACTGCCTGGCGTCGGATCACGGCGAGTTTCTCGATCCGGCGAACGACGTCTCCCGGCGCGTCGAGGAATTCTCGCTTTGGCTCAACGACCGCGTCGCGCAGATCATCCTCGGCTTCGCCCGCGCCATCCGCGCCGCAACGGCCGACAGCCCCAAGCTGATCGGCTTCTTCTACGGCTACTCGCTTGGCCTCAGCCGCCTTCAGAATCTCTCCCAGTGCGGGCATCTGGCGGTCGGCAAGCTCCTGGAAAGCGACGACATCGACTTCTTCTGCAGTCCGTGCGAATACTTCTTCCGCGCGGACGAGAGGCCGTTCACGGCCAGCATGGTCATGGGGCCGTTCGCCAACTCGGCGGCGAGCCACAACAAGCTCGTGTTCCTGGAGGACGATCATCGGCCTGCGGGCGTCGGCGTCGCCGGCGCCTCGTTCTGCACCCGGGACGCCTGGCACGACGAGATGTTCTTCCGAAGCAGCTTCGCGCAGGTCCTCTCCCACGGCCAGCAGCTCTGGTGGTACAGCCTGGGCGCAAAATGGTTCCAGGCCCCCTATCGACACGCGATCGTGAACCAGCTTCAGCGCGTGGGGCTCGAGGCCCTGAAACGCGATCGCTCGCCGGTCGCCGAGGTCGCCGTCGTCATCGACGAGCGCAGCATGTCGGCCCAGCGCTGCAACGCGCTGTTCCACAGCATGCTTTTGACGGAGAGCCACGGCGCGTTCTTCCCCGTCGGCGCGCCGTTCGAGTTCTTCGAGCTCCAGTCGTTCCTGCATAACGAGGACACATCGCGCTTCAAGGCCATCGTCTTTCTCAACCTCTTCCGCGTGGACGCGGAGACGCTGGCGGGCGTCGAGAAGCTGAAGTCCGGCGGCAGGACGCTGTTCTTCTGCTATGCGGCCGGCCTGCTCGACGACCGCGGGGGCCGACGGACGTTCTCGGCGACGACGGCGAGCGCGCTGGTCGGCATGTCCCTTGAAGAGGCGCCGGCGAACCAGCCCCTGACCGTCTGGGTCGATCCCGGGCGGACCGGGCTGATGCCGAACGGCGAAGACGTCCGGTACGGCTGGCTTCACATCGACGTGGGCGTCAAGCCGTCGATGCTCGCCGTGGCCGATGCCGACGCCGAGCCCCTCGGCTTCCTCCGCTCGGGCGCCGTCGGCCTCGCCCGCAAGCGGCATCCGGAATGGACGTCCGTCTTCTCCTCGGCGCCGTGCCTCCCGACGAATTTGCTGCGCGAGCTGCTGCGCCGGGCCGGCGTCCACATCTACGCGGAAGACGGCGACGTGATCTACGCCAACCGCTCCATGCTGGCCGTTTCATCGTCGTCCGCCGGCGTGAAGACGCTGGCGCTGCCGACAGTCGGCACGCTTGTCGACGCGCTCGATGGCTCCACGTTGGAAAGCGATGCGAAAGGACGGGTGACGCTCACGCTGAAGCGTCACGAAACCCGGATCTTCTGGACGGACTAGCCGCAAGAGGTGGAAAGTGGGAAATTGGTTCAGACAACTCGCGATTTCATTTGCGGCCGCGCTTCTGGCGCTGCCGGCCTGCGCCCAGGAGCGCGGAACGCCCGTCTTCCAGGACGCCTTCGACGCGAAGGAGACCTTCGCCGAAAACTGGGTCGTCGGGAAGGAATGGAACGGCCGAATCCTCTCCGCGGACGGCCAGGTCCATTTCCCCCGGGGCGGCGAGCTGCGGATGCGGCGGGACACGCCGGCGGAGTTCCATGCGGAAATGGACGTCACCGTCAACTCGCCTGGCGACGACAACGTCCCGGGAAATTCCTTCTGCGGCTTCTCCCTCGAGGGCTTCCTCTTCGCCCTCACGGACAAGGGGCGGTACTGGGTCGCCAGATCCCCGAAGGAATCCAGCGGGACGGGGCTGACCGGCCCCGTCGAGGGCTTCCAGTTCGGCAAGCCCGTCGCCGTCAGCTTGACGCGCAAAGCCGAGCCGGGCGCCGCCAAGTACGTCTTCCGCGTCAACGGCAAGGAGGCGGCCACGCGCGTCTTCAACCTGAAGCAGCAGCCCGACGGCACATACGAGCCGCTGCGCGTCTTCAGCTACCGGGTTGACATGTCCATCGACAACTTCGGCCTGTTCACGGTCAAGGGCGGTGCGGACGACTCCCCGAACCTGGTCTTCAACAGCGGATTCGAACACGCGCTGGACGGCTTCCCGCCCTATTACTCGACGCCGTCGTTCAACCTCGCGACGATCACCAACATCCCCTACGAGACGTTTCTGGACTCGGTCGCGCTTGACGGCGTCGAAAAGCATTCCGGGCGCTTCTCCTTGAAGCTCGTCAACGACGGTCGCACCGGCGGCGGCGCCCAGTCGATCGCCCCCTGGGGCGTGGGCACCGTCGTCGGCGGCGCCGGCGTGTTCAGCGTCTGGATGAAAGCCGACCATGCGGACTTCCCCGTCTCGCTGCGCTACGGCGGCAGGCCCGAGGTCGTCAAGGTCGGAACGGAATGGGCCCGGTACGAGACGGTCAACACCAATCTCCCCAGGCCGGGCGTCTACTCCCCCGTCCGAATCTCATTCAAGGAGCCGGGAACCCTGTGGATCGACGACCTCCAGGCGGAATTCATCAGCCCGCCCGCGGCGGACGAGCTCGCCTCGGGCAGGACCTTCGCCACGCCCTACAAACCCTCCGCGCTGGACCGCGCCCGTTTCGGCTCGCAGCCGCCGGCGACTGGGCGCGCGCCGGAGATCGTCGTGCCCAGGCTGCCCGCCGGCATCGACCCCGCAAAGGGGTTCGATGCCTGGACGCCCCATGCGGCGATGTGCGACCGCTTCCACAACAACGAAAAGCCGCCCAAAACCCGGACCGAGGCCTATCTGGCCTGCGACGAGCGGCAGGTCTACGTCGGGTTCCGCTGCCATGTCGCCGACCTGGACGCGATCGACCCCCAGGTGGACATGGTTGAATTCCTCGCCGAGCCCCTCGTCAGCGGGAAGAAGTTCATGCAGTTCCAGTTCTTCGTCCATGCGGACAACACCCGCGAGGACAAGGGGCTGGGCATGGACTCCGCCTGGGAAGGGCGCTGGACCAGCGTCGTGACGCGCAACGAGCAGGCGTCCAGCCTCGACTACACGCTCGCGATCCCCTGGTCGGACTTCGCCCACCCCGAGATCAAGACGCGCTGGATCGTGAACCTGCACCGCTACGACTCCGCCACGAAGGAAGTCGTCACGCTCATCCAGAGCCACTACCCCTCGTTCGCCAATCCGCAGCTCTGGCCCTTCGCGACGTTCCCCGAAGACCTCGTCGCCGCACAGGCGATCGGCGTCTCCGGCGGCGAGTACTCCGACGCCGCCGTCTCGCTTGACATTGTCAATCCCGTTTCATCCGATCGCGCCGTCACCGTGGCGTTGACGACCGACGGCCGGACGGCGACGCAGGAGGCGACGCTGAAGCCGGGCGCGAACCGCGTCGCCGTCGAGGTGCCGTTGGCCGATCCCAAGGTCGCGGTCGAGATCCTGGAGGGCGGCGAGCGGCTGTCGAACCAGCTCTGCACCCTCGAGAAGCGCGATCCCGTCTCCATGCTGGGGCGTTTGAGCTTCTACATGGAGGAAGCCGAAGCGCCGTTCCGCGTCGAGACGCGTGTGGCGGCCCCGGAGACCCTCGCCGCCGTGCTGAGCTGCGGCCCGGTCGTGGCGAAGCGGAAGGCCGAGTCCAAATTCACGATGTCCCTCCCGCTCCGGGACATCCCCGAAGGCGAGCACCGCGCGACGCTGGCGCTCGTGGATCCGGACGGCAAGACCGTGGCGCAGACGAGCGCCCCGCTGGTCAAGCGCGCCTTCAAGGCCGGCGCGGCGCAGGTCAACCATTTCTCGCGAAGCCTGATGCACGACGGCAAGCCGGTCGTGCCGTTCGCGCCCTTCATCGTCGTCCTCGCGAGATATGGGATGACGACCGAGCAAATGGACGCCCATGTCGAGCTGCTCCGGAAACACGGCTTCCGCTTCGCGCACATCCTCTTCGAGAGCGACAACCCCGCGACGATGGAGAAGGAGAACGCCCTGGTCCGCCATTTCCTGGATGCGGCCGACGCGCGCGGAATCAAGGTCATTCTGTGGTCGAAGTACTACGACTACACGGACGAGGCCTGCGAGCAGACCCGCCTTGCCCTCGACGCGCCCAACGTCATCACGCAGATGGTGCTCGACGAGCCCGAGCTGGGCAGAGCGTCCGACTGGTCCCGCGACTTCCTCCGCAAGATGCGGGCTTTCTTCCCCTACCATCCGACCCAGATGAACAACACCGTGCTCGGGATTCCCGCCCGGCACGGCAATCTGGAAACCGACATCCTGATGCTCGACGACTATCTGACCAACACCGAGAACCGCACGGTCGAGTCCGTCGTCCAGCACGCGGACGTGATGTGGCGGGCGGGCGCGGCGGAAGGCAAGCCCTGCTGGTATTTCATCGTGGGCAACAACACGTCGCTGCACTACCGCGAACCGACGTATGGCGAGCAGATCGCGCAGACCTACGGCAACATCGCGGCGGGCTGCACGGGGTTCAGCCTCTTCTACGGCTGGCCCGGCACGCACGGGAACTGGAAGGCCTATCTCCAGCTCAACCGCGAAATCCTCGCGCTGACGGACGTCCTGACCAGCGAGGAGGAGACGGCGCCGGTCTCCGCCACCGGCGACCCCGCGCTGATGCGCCACATCACCAGGCTGCACGACGGCCATCTGCATGTCATCGCCTGCAACATCGACGCCCAGGACGCCGGCGACGTCACCTTCACGCTGCCGACGGGGCTGCGGGTCGCGGGCGACGCGGACGTCCTGTTCGAGGATCGAAAGGCGCCCGTGGAGAACGGCCGCTTCCGCGATGCCTTCGCGGGCCACGCGCGCCATGTCTACCGGCTCAAGCTCGCCGAGCCTGTACAGTCTCACGTCGTGGCCTTCGGCTCCGTCACGTCCGATTCCCGGCGCTGCCAAGTGCCGAGCGGAAGACGCAAGGGAATCAAAGCCATTAATGCAACAACCGAGGGCAAACGATGAAAAAGGCAAGCGCATCCTTGATCTTCCTCCTGCTGGTCGCGGCGTCGACCGCCGCGACCACGCGTTTCGTGGTTCCACCCGGCACCCCGGGCGCCGTCCCCTCCCCCAGCTGCGCAAATGGATGACCGGCGCCTGTTCTTGGCCGTGGACAGCGGCGGGACGAAATGCGACGCCGTCGTCGCGGACGCCACCGGCGCGGTGCTGTCCCGGGGTTCGCATCGTCGCCCCGGGGTCAGCGGCCGGTCGGCGGAGGTGATCCGGGAGTCGATCCGCGCCGCGCTCGTCGGCCTTTCGGAAGACGACGCCTGTTTCGACGTCTTCCTGACGGGCGTCCCCCAGCTCGTTGCGCGGGGCAGGCCGATGCCATGCCGCGTGACGGATCCCGCGCCGCGCCGCAAGGCGTTCGTGGCGGCGGGCGCATTGGCGGAACGCCAGATCTCCGGTTTGGAGGACATCTCGGAGACGATGGCGGCGCTGGCCATGCATGGACTGGACGAGGGGATCGTGGCGTTGAGCGGAACCGGCGCCTACGTCCACGTCTTTCTGCCCGCCCGGGGCATCGACCTGTGTTACGACGGCTACGGCCCGTTGCTGGGGGATCACGGCGGCGCCTATCAGATCGGACTGGCGGCGTTCCGCGCCGCCGCCGCCGCGCACTGGTCGCCCCGCCGGGCCACCTCGCTGCGGCACGCCGTCTTCAACGCACTGAACATTTCGTCCGTGCCGGAGGCGGTCGCGCTGTCGCTGCAGCCGCTCGACCGCTCCCTGCTGGCTTCGCTTGCGATCCTCGTCGAGAAGGAGGCGGTCCAGGGCGACGCGGTCGCGCAGGCGATCCTGCTCTCGGCGGCCGACGCGCTGGCCGAGACGCTGGCCGACGCGCTGGCGGCGTCCGGCCTCGCCGCGAGCGACGCCGCACTGGTCGGCACGGGTTCGATCGCGACGCGATGCGCGATCTACTGGGATCGCGTCTGCCAGAGGGTTCGCGCCCTTGCGCCGGGGCTGCGCCCGATGACCAGCCCCCGGCCCGCGGTGCTCGGCACCCTGGTGCATGGGCTGGCGATCCGCCGGGGCCTCCGGGGAGCCGAGAAACAAAAACTGGCCGACCGCGTCATGGCCTCTTACGACGCCTTTTCAAATGTCGAAAACCCCAAGGGAAAACAACATGTACCAGGATGATTATTTGAACGCGGTCCATGCCGTCGCCACGCATCTCGACGGCGAGGGCGAAACGCTGGACGCCGCCGCAGACCTCATGGTCGACGCCATGCTGAGCGGACATGCGCTGTTCACGGCGGACGTCGGGCACGGCAACCAGCACGACTGGGTGCAACGCGCCGGCGGGCTGGCCGCGCTCCGGCACTTCCGGTTCTCCGTGTCCATCACCGATGCGCCGCCCAAGCGGCTGGCCGACCGCCCCCGCCCGGCCGGCAGCCCCGACGTCCACGTCAATCTGGAGCACGTGCGGCACGCCGTGCGGGTTTCGCAGCTCCGGCCGGGGGACGTCATGCTGGTGGGCTCGGTCTCGGGCCGGACCCCCGCGCCCGTGGAGCTGGCGCTGGCCTGCCGCGACGCGGGGGTGCGGGTGATCGGATTCACCTCGTTCGCCTATACCCAACGGGCCGTCCCCCAGCACCCGTCGGGACGCCGTCTCAAGGACGCCGTCGACATCGCGATCGACATCGGCGCGCCGTATGGCGACGCCGCCGTGACGATCGAGGGATACGACTCCGAGGTGCTGCCGGTCTCCGGCGTCGGGGCGATCATGGCGGGATGGATGATCTTCGAGCGGGTCATGCGGAAGATGGCGGCGCGAGGCACGCCGGCGACGGTGTTTCAATCGGTGAACCGCGACGGCGGCGAAGCGGCGCTTGCCGCGACGCAGGCGCGTTGCGATGCGCAGGGCTACTGACAAGAAACAGGAGCCGACCATGCCTGCAAAAACGTATTTCGACCAGGTCCGCGCGGCGCTGGACGCAGTGGAGCAAACCCAGGCGGCGGCCATTCGCGCGGCGGCGGAGCGCATGATCGACGCCGTGGTCCGCGGCCGGGCGCTGTATGCCTTCGGCGCCACGCATTCGTTCATCATCGCCCAGGAGATGGTGTATCGCACGGGCGGGCTGATGCTGGTCAACCCGATCTATCCGCATGGGATGGACTTCTCGGTCCGTCCGCTTCCGGCGACCTCGCAAATGGAGCGGACGCCCGGGCTTGGGGCCACGCTGCTCGACTTGTCGCCGGCCGTCTCCGGCGACGTGCTGCTGATCGCCTCGACCTCCGGGCGCAACGCCGTCGTCATCGACATGGCGTTGCGGGCGCGGGACAAAGGGATCGCGGTCGTCGGCATCACCGCGCTGGCCTACACGCGCGCGGTGGCGTCGCGCCATCCGTCCGGCAAGAAGCTGGTGGATCTGTGCGACGTGGTGATCGACAACGGCGCGCCCTACGGGGACGCCGCCGTGGAGGTTCCCGGATTCGCGCAGAAGGTCGCGCCGCTGTCCTCCGTGACGGGCTGCGCCATCGCCAACGCGCTGGTCGCCGAGGTGGTGGAGGGGCTCGTGGCGCGCGGGCATGTGCCGCCCGTGTTCATGTCGGCCAACCTCGACGGCGGCGACGCCTTCAACCGCCGTCTGCTGGCCGAGAACCGGGAGCGGATCCATTATTTGTAGAACGGGTTTCCTGCATCGGCTTTGGGGTTTGTCCCCCAAAACCCCCCAAAACCCCAAAAACCTAACAGACGAGGACAAGAAGAAATGACAACGATGAAAAACCACAAGATTCTCATGGCTCTGGCAATTGGAATGGCTTGTGGGGCACACGCTTTCGCCGAGCGGATTGAAATCGACGCGTTCAAGCCGCCCGCGACGTATGCGAACGGCCTGCTCGCCTTGCCCGGCGTGAATTGGGGCATCGCCTCCGCCTCGGCCGACGTCGAGCTGGCGGCGCCCGTCAAAATCAGCATGGCCATGCGCCGGGTGGCGGATTCGGACAAGCCGGGCCATTTCGGCGTGGAACTGTTTGGCGGGGACGGATTCCGGGCGCACTTCTATTCGCACGACGGCAGTCACTTCATCGCGGCGCTGCATCAGGGGGAGACGAGGGTTTCGACGGTCTCGAACCGGGACGGGAAGGATGGGTTCCCCCCCTCGGCCGACGCGGACTGGGTGCCCGTCGATCTCTACGTCCAGCCGAAAATGGCGGAAATCCACATCGCCGGCGTTCCGCGCGGCATGCTGCCCGGCAATCTGCTGCCGCTCAAGAAGGTGTCGCTGTACGGCTACCACAACAACGTCGAGGTCAAGGACCTGGCGTGGGAGCCGCTGCCCGGGGCCGAGGCGGTCTCGACCGATCCGAACCCCTCCTTCGCGCTGACCTTCGACGACGGCCTCGACGCCTGGACGGCGGCGGGCGCCCGCCCGCCGCTGAAGGCCCAGAACATCCAGACGAACGCCGGCGTCGCCGGGCGCGCGGCCTGGGTGGGCGGGCCGGAGAAAGGCGCAAGGCTCCGTCCGCAGCTGGAATACGACATCTCGGGGCTCGCCGCCAACCACGGCACCCTCATGTTCTGGGTGAAGAGCGACTGGGACGGACGCTACACGGGCACGATGCCGCATTACCCGATGCTGGCCGCCGTCGACGAGCAGGGGGACTATCGGTTCGCCGTCCAGATGTCGTGGTGGATCTCGGGCTTGCTCGGGCGGACGGGCGACCTGCGCACCGAGGAGATCAAGCACGACTCGCGCGCGGATTGGCACCGCGGCGACTGGAACCACGTCGCGTTGGTCTGGAGCGACGGCGGCTGGTGCAAGCTCTTCTTCAACGGGCAGCCCTACACGCAGCCGTTCGGATTCAACGGCAAGATCCTGACCAACCTGGATTTGAAATCGGCCTCGCGGCTGGTCTTCGGCTCTCAAAACCGTTCCGCCGACGCCGCCTTCGACGAGGTGAAGCTCTACAAGCGCCCGCTGGACAACGGCGAAGTCTACGACGAATACCGCCGCTTCATGCCGGTGGACATGCTGCTGTCGCGAAGCCATGTTCTCGCGGATGCGCAAGAGACCGTCGAGATCCAGGTCGCGCCGGGCGGCCATTTCCTGCGTCCGATCCCGGCGGAACGGCCTCTCCGGACGGGCGTGTTCGACTTCCGGGTCAAGGTGGCCGACACCAACGACCAGGTCGTGGCCGAAAGGGCGTTCCACGTGCCCGTGGACGCGCCGGTCCCCCTCCGCGTTCCCGTTGCCGGGCTTCCGGTCGGCGACTACCGGGTGGTGTGCGAATTTCTGGACGACGGCGCGCCCACCGGAATGCAGCGCTCGTTCCCGCTCCAGGCGTACACGCCGCGGCCGGCGATGGAACCCTGCCACGACGATCTCGAATTGGGCGACGTGATTTTCGAGAAGGACTTGTCCGCGGACGACGTGCTCGCGGCCGGCGGCGTCCAGTTCGTCGACGCGCCCATCGGGCGCTACCTCGAAGCCGGCGGACGCCCGATGAACCGCTTCGCCTTCGAAGTCCCCTTCCCCGAGAAGTGCCGGGACGGACGCCCGGTGCTGCTGGAGATGGTCTGGCCGGACGACAAGCCGCGTTCGATGGGCTTCTACTTCTATCCCGAGAGCGCGCGCGCCTGCCATCGGGACCGCCTGGGCGGCGGCATCCAGAGCGGCGAGGAATATCCGCTGACCGGCACGATGCAGACGACCCGCTATCTCTTCCATCCCGGCGTGGCGAAGTACCTGTTCGAGGCCCGGACGATGGCCAACGGCCATCCCGCCGCCCTCGCGGCGTTCCGGATCCGTGAAATCAAGAACGCCCGACTTCCCGCCTTGAAGATCCAGAAGCCCGCCGATCTGCCGGGCCGACGCTTCGGCTACCGGGACGAGGACCAGACGTTCGACCAGAACCTGGGCTGGGACTACGAAGGCTACAGGAACGTCCAGGCCATGACGGAACGGCTCCTGGACTATCTCGACTACACCGGCCAGAACGCCTGGCAGTACCCCTTCATGCGGTACAACGGCTACGGATTCGACATGCAGGGGTCGCGGCACGGCGACCTCTACCCCTATTCTCCCCAGGCGTTCCCGTACATGGTCGAGGCGCTGGCGCGGCGGGGCGTCATGACGATCGCCGACATCAACCTCTTCACGCTGCCCGAGATGAAGATGCTCCCCGACCGGACCGGGGAAATCGTCGCGCGCGGCTGGACGCTGACGAAGATCGGCGATCCGCCGGTCCAGCCGAACCAGTACACGCGGCCCAACCATGCGCATCCCGAAATCCGGGCCATGATCGCGCGCCACGTCGCGGAGACGGCGACGCGCTTCCACGCGACGCCGGGGTTCGGCGGCGTCGCCATGACGACGCACAACATCGGGTTCCATCCCTCGATCGACCATGGCTACGATGCGTTCACCGTCGCCCGGTTCTCCCGCGAGACGGGCGTCGACGTCCCCGACGGAACGCCGGAGGAGCGCCAGGCGTTTCTCTGCGACCCGTCCCGTCTGGCGGCATGGGAGGCCTGGCGCATCCAGCAGTCCGTCTTGCTCTTCCAGGCGATTCGCAAGGCGCTGGACGCCGTGGATCCCGGCGTGGCGTTCTACGTGAACGTGACGGCCACGCCGGCGTCCGACGAAATGACGGCCGCGATCCAGGCGGTCAAGGCCATCGACCGCGTGGAGGTCGTCCCCATGCGCTTCTGCACGGAGCATCGCCACCGGCTGCATTGGGGGAAGCCGATGAACGATCTCAACGAGCGCCTCTACGACCCGACCCTCGCCGCGACGTTCGTCAACGACGGCGGCCGGGGCTACGTGGACTGCTTTGGACTCTATTTCGAGAGCTTCAACGGCTCGTTGATGAACGAAACCTACGCCTCCTACTTCCAGAACGCGGACGTGAAGCCCTTCGGACGCTACTTCCTCAAGGAGCTGGTCTTCGCCGTCTACGCGATGGATGCGCAGCGGATTTTGATCGGCGCCCAGCCGCTGGGGACGTGGGGGCGCGACGTCGAGACGCGCGAGTTCGCGCAGGCGTATTGCGCCCTGCCCGCGCTGCCGTTCCAGAACGCGCCCGGCGCGCAGGACCCCGTGACCGTCCGCGTGCTCAACACCCCGGGCGGAAGCTACCTCTACGCGGCGTCCATGCTCTGGGACGACTGCGAGGCGCGGCTGACGCTGTCCGGGAAGGCCGCGCTGGAGGATCTTTCAACCGGATCGCGGATCGCGGATCGCCGCGTCGCGCTGAAGGCCTACCAGCTGCGGTCGTTCAAGTCGGAGGATCCGGAGTTGAAGGTGGCCGCGGTCGAAACCGTCGTCCCCGACCGCGTCCGCGACTGCTGCCGCCGGCAGATCGCCGCCGTGCAGGAAGCCGTCGCGCGGCTGGACGGCTGCGCCATCGCCTGCGACGAGGCGGAGGCGGCGCTCGGGACGATGGAGGCGCTGCTTTCCGAAAACCGCTTCGCGGAACTGCACCGGGCGCTGTTCTCGGCGGCCGTCCGCGAGGCGCTCGACAAGGCGAAGAACGTCGCCAGCTTCGCCGAGCAGGCGGAGATGATCCGCCGCGGCCATCATGCCGTGAACTGCGGTTCGACCGAGTTCCTCCGCACGAGGCGCGGCCTGCTCTTCTTCCCCGACCAGCCTTTCGCCAAGGGCGGGTACGGACACGTGGGGCCCACCCAGAGCGTGAACCGGAAGATCGACGGCGTCGATCACGAGGACGCCGAGCTGTTCGTCTCCGAGTCCTACAACTTCGACGCCTACCGGTTCGAAGTGGCGCCGGGGACCTACACCGTGAAGCTCTATCTCAAGACCGGCTATGAACGCTCGTTCAAACCCGGCGTCTATGTTTTCAGCGTCGAGATCGAAGGCCGGCCCGTGCTGGAGGCCTTCGACGTCGTGGCCGCCTGCGACGGCGATTTCACCCGGGTCGTGGTCAAGACCTTCGAGAACGTGAAGGTGGAGGACGGCACGCTCGACATCCGGTACATCGTCGAGCCGGGGAGCGACACCACCGTGAAGATGGCGAACGCGATCGAGGTGATTCGGCAGGAAGAAGAGGGGCCGCATGCTGACGACTGAAGCCGTCAAACACATGAGACGATTCAAAATCTGAAAGGAAAACGATGATGCATTCGATCAAACGAAACGAAACGTCGGATTCGGCCTGGGTGTCCGCGAACGACTTTGCCGACGCGGCGGACGATGCGGAGATGATCCAGCGCGCAATCGACGACGCCGTCCGGTCGGGCGTCCGAACGGCGCGCGTCCCCTCGATGAACGCACGCACCGGCGCGTCCGTGTGGACCCTCTCGCGCACCCTTCTGCTGCCTTCCCATGTCACGCTCGTTCTGGATCATGCGCATCTGCGCATGGCGGATGGCGTGATCTGCCAGATGATGCGCAACAGCAACGCGCTCACGCCGGAGGGCAACAGCCCGGCCGGACGGCAGCGGGGCATCCGGATCATCGGGATCGGGGAGGCCGTGTTGGACGGCGGAGAGCCCAACGGGCTTTCGGAGTTCACCTCGGACAAGGACGGATTCCCGCACATTTCCGAAAACCTGACCATCTACCTGCACAATGTCGAGGATTTCACAATCGAGAACCTGCGCATCGTCGATCAACGCTGGTGGGCGATTGCGCTCATGTACTGCGAACATGGCCGCATTGAGCGCATCCGCTTCGAGCTCACGCGGCACGCCCTCGACAGCCGTGCGCCCTGGCGCAATCAGGACGGCATCGATTTGCGGGTCGGATGCGCCCACATCGGCATTCGCGGGATTTCCGGCGAGACGGGCGACGACCTGATCGCCCTGACCGCCCTGAAAAGCGAACACTTCGAGGTCAAGCAACGCGTGGACGGCCTGTCGACCGACATTCACGACATCGCCATCGAGGACGTGCGCGGCGTGACGAACATGTGCGCGATCATCCGGTTGCTGAACCATTTCGGACACCGCATCTACAACGTCGTCATGCGGGACATTTTCGAAATCAGCCGGCCCGGGTTCGAGAACAAGACGCAGATGGCCATCCGAATCGGCGACACCTGCACGGTCTACTACCGGAACGATCCCGAATGCCGCCTGCGCCATGGCGAGATCTTCAACATCCACATCGAGAACCTGTTCACCCGCGCCTTGACGGCAATCATCACATGCGGGAGCATCAAGAACCTGACGGCGCGGAACATCCATCTTCTGGAGGACGGCCAGCATGTCTATGTCTGTGGCGGGTTCGACGTGGACCACCAGCCTTTCATCTTCCTGCCTTCACGACAGGACGAGATCGACGCATGCCGCCTCAAGTCGAGCCGCTGCCCGACGATCGCCGAGAACGTCCTGTTTGAAAACGTCTATGTCACCGCGTCGGGCCCGGTTTCGGCTTCCGGCGGCGCGCGCTTCCGGTTCCGCGAGTGCGATCTGAGAAACGTGGCCGTCCGAAACGTCTGCGCCGACGAAGATCTCCCCCTTGTCGAGTTTTCAGGGGATTGCAAGGGGACTGTCGAAGGGTTGGAATGAAAGGCAAGGAGGCTCATCCATGATCTCGAAACACACTTCCGTCAACGAACTGCACCTGTCGCCGGACGGTCTCGACGACCCGAAACGTTCTGGTTCGGCCGACGCCCCGCTGGCCTCTCTCTCCGGCGCGCTGGATCGCATCCGCCTGCTCAAGCGGACCGCGTCCCTGGACGGCCCTCTGACGGTCTGGGTGCATGGCGGCGTCTATCCCCTGCGGGAAACCGTCGTCGTCACCCCTGAGCATTCCGGCCCCGTGACGTTCAAGGCCGTTCCGGGCGAGACGCCCGTCTTCGACGGCGGGATTCGAATCGCGGGCTGGCGTCCCTGCACGTTCCACGGGCGAACCGTCTGGACCGCCCCTCTTCCCGCCGCGGCGATCGCCCTCGGCCCCGTGAACCAGCTCTTCGTCAACCAACGTCGGAGGAAACGGGCCTGCCTGCCCAAAAGCGGCTTTCTCCGAATTGCATCGCCCGAACCGCCGGCCCGGGAGCTCTTCGCGGGATCGGACCGCTTCAACGTGCCGCCCGGCGGCTTCCCCGAATCCGTCGCCGAACCGGAGGCGATCGAAGCCGTCGTCACTCACAAGTGGATCGAGGAGACGCTGCCGTTGGAATCCTACGATCACCGGACGCGTTGTTTCGTCTCCACGCGCCGGTCGCGCTTCCTCATGGATCCCGCGGACACGGAATACCGGCTGGAGAACGTCGGCGAGGCGCTTTCGGAGCCCGGAGAGTATTTCCACTCCGTCCGGGAAGGTCGCCTCTACTACGTGCCGGAGGCGGACGAAGACATGGAGACGGCGGAGGCCGTCGTTCCAGGTCTCGGATGCCTGCTGCGATTCGACGGCGCACCGGAGCGGAACGCCTACGTGGAATGGATCCGCTTCGAGGGCCTGACGTTCCGCCACGGCGGCGCCGGCGCCCCCGCAATCGGGTGCGTCTACGACTTCAAGGACGCCACCGCGCCCGTCCGGCGCAACTTCGCGTTTCGCGGGGACTGGCGCGCGGAGGACAAGCCGCTGGGCGGCGCGCCGCAGGGGGCCGTCCATCTGCCGGGAACCCTCTTCATGCACGGTGCGCGCCATTGCGCCTTCGTCGAATGCACCGTCGCGCACTCCGGCTGGTACGCCATCGAAATCGGCGCGGGCTGCACAGGCGTCGTCGTCGACGGAAACCATCTGCACGATCTCGGGGGCGGCGGCCTGCGCATCGGCGGAGCGGACGCGGAGGAGGCCCGGCAGGCGCCCAGTCTGCTCACCTCGCTCAACCGCGTCGCCAACAACCACATCCACGATTGCGGCGCGATTCACTTCAGCGCCATCGGCGTCCTCGTCACGCACGCCTTCGGCAATCTGATCGAGCGCAATCACATCCACGACCTCTTCTATTCCGGAATCTCCTGCGGCTGGAACTGGGGGTATGGCGAAAGCGTCACGCGGGAAAACCGGATCGGACACAACCGCATCCACGATCTCGGGAAAGGCGTCATCAGCGACATGGGCGGCATCTACCTGCTGGGCGTCCAGCCCGGCACGCGCGTCTACGGCAACGTGATCGCCGACGTCACATGCCGCTACTACGGCGGATGGGGCGTCTACACCGACGAGGGCAGCGCGCACATCGTCATCGAACGCAACGTCTGCCGGAACTGCTCCAGCGAAGGCTTCCACCAGCATTACGGCCGCGAAAACATCGTCCGCCACAACATCTTCGCCTTCAACGCCGGCTGCGGCGTCGCCGTCACCGCCGGCCGCTCGCGGAAGACGGGCTACGCCTTGCCTGGCGAAAACTACGCGATGAACCTCGTGTTCTTCGGCAACATCGTCGTGCAGGACGGGCGGCCGTTTTTCAGGCAGGTCGTGGACGGCGCGATGGAACCCGAGCAGTTCTACAGCGAGAACAACCTCTTCTGGGACGTTTCGGGAGCGTCCGGGGTCTTCGCGGAATTGGGGAAGGATCAACCGCGCGACTGGGACGGGTGGCGCGCGCTGGGACATGATCGCACGTCCCGCTTCGAGAATCCCGGATTCGTGGATCCGAGCCGGGGCGACTTCGCCTTCCCGCCGGACTCCCCCGCCGCGCTGATCCTTCCCCATCCGCAACGACCCGCATTTACAACGCATCAGAGCGGTTGAAGCTTTTCGTAATCCCCCCAGCCCGGCTAGGTGATCGTCTTCCCCTCCGAATCAAAGAGATGGGCCTCGGACATGCGGAAGGCGACGGGGATGACTTGGGCGTGGCTGTAGGGGACTTGGCCCGGAATGCGGGCGACAAAGGGCGTGTCGCCCAGTGCCGCGTAGAGGTACGTCTCCGCGCCCATCGGCTCAATGACGTCGATCTCGGTGGGGATGCCGTCCTCGACCGTGCCGCAGAGGACGTCCTCGGGGCGCACGCCGAGGGTGAGCGCCGCGGGGGCGTCGGCGAGGGGGTCGAGGATCGGCTTCCAGGCGTCGGGGCAGGGAATGGTGGCGCCGGCGAAGCGGAGCGCCGGGTCGCCGGCGGCGTCGCGCCGGGTCGCCACCGGGAAGAAGTTCATCGACGGCGTCCCCACGAAGCCGGCGGCGAAGCGGTTGGCGGGGTGGCGATAGACCTCCATCGGCTCGCCGGCCTGCTGGATGCGGCCGCCGTCCATCACCACGATGCGGTCGCCCATGGTCATCGCCTCGGTCTGGTCGTGCGTGACGTAGATCATCGTCGAGTCGAGCTTTTTGTGGAGGCGGCTGATTTCCACGCGCATCTGCACGCGCATCTTCGCATCGAGGTTGGAGAGCGGTTCGTCGAAGAGGAAGACGCTGGGCTGGCGGACGATGGCGCGGCCGAGGGCGACGCGCTGGCGCTGGCCGCCGGAGAGCTGCTTGGGGCGGCGGTCGAGGAGCGGGTCGATGCCGAGCATGGCGGCGGTCTCCGCGACGCGGCGGGCGATCTCGGCCCTGGGCGTCCGGCGGAGCTTCAGGGCGAACGACAGGTTCTCGCGCACGGTCATGTGCGGGTAGAGCGCGTAGTTCTGGAAGACCATCGCGATCTCGCGGTCGCGCGCCGGGACGTCGTTCACGACGCGGCCGCCGATTTCGATGGTGCCGCCGGAAATGGTTTCGAGGCCCGCGATCATCCGCAGGGTCGTCGATTTGCCGCAGCCCGAGGGGCCGACGAGCACGACGAATTCGCGATCGTGGATGTCGAGGGAGATGTCGTCGACGGCCTTGAAGCCGTTGGCGTAGATTTTGGTGACGTGGTTGAGGACGACCTTGGCCATGGCTTCGGGCTCCTATTTTTCGGTGGGGACGACGATGCCCCGGATGATGATGTTCTGGCAGAAGGCGAAGACGAGGAACGTGGGGATGGCGGCGATCACGATCGAGGCGTAGACGACCGAGCCGTGCGCGTAGGACTGGAGCTGGAAGATCCAGACCATGAGCGTCCACATCGCGGGGTCGGGGATGACGATGAGCGCCATCATGAACGCGCTGTAGGCGGCGGTGAAGGCGTTGAGGGCGATGACGGCGAGGATGGGCTTGGAGAGGTGGATGGTGAGCGTCCAGAACTTGGTCCATTCGCTTGCGCCGTCGAGGTCGGCGGCTTCGTAGAGCTCCCGGGGCATGGCGTCGAAGAAGCCCTTGAGCAGGAAGATGGAGTAGCCGTTGGCGGCGCCGGGGAGGACGAGCGCGGCGAAGGTGTTGAGGAGGCTCGTGTTGGTGTGCCGCGGGCCGAGGACGAGCGGGATGACGAGCGCGCCGACGACGAACCCGGCGGCGAGCGCGAGGCCGACGCGGGCGCTCTCCTTCAGGCGCGTGCCGACGCGCAGGGCGATGAAGTACATCACGGCCATCGCAACGATCGCCCCGACGAGAGGCCAGAGCGGGAAGCGCTTGAGGAGGATGAAGGAGGGGATCATCGAGACTTCGGCCGGGAAGGCCATCGTCGCCATGCAGAAGAGGAGGATCTGGTACGTGGCGGGGAGATTGAAGCGCGAGAGCGCGTAGGCGGCCAGCGGGTTGACGACGAGGGCGGTGGCGACGGCGAGGAGGCAGTAGATGATCGTGTTGACGATGCCGTTGCCGTGGAGCGCGATGTAGTCGAGGACGTGCAGGTAGTTGCGCTTCGTGAATTCGCGGCGGAGCTCGCGGCTGTTCTCCGAGCAGTCCGCGGCGTCGGCAGCGGCGACGAGATCGCCCCATGCGGGGCCGGCGTCGATCTCGGCGGCGGTGCGTCCGCAGACGTCGGCGCGGTAGGCGCGGCAGCTCTCCTCGGGGCCGTGCAGCGTGATCCAATCGACCGGGCAGTCGTCGGGCGAGCGCAGGAACTCCTCCCACTCGATGCGCTGCGAGAGGTCGTCGTCGAGGGTTTGGACGAACGGAATGTCGTCGAAGGACGTGTACGTCGTGTGGTGGACGGTGTTGTAGGCCGCGATGGAGGGGTGGCGGCGGGCGAGGTAGGCGCGGTATGCCGGCTCGGCCTCGGCGGCGAGGCGGATGTACTGGATCGGGGCGTCGCGGCGGAGGAACTCCTCAAGCGGCGTGTCCTTGCGCAGGGCGTCGGGATGGCGGAAGTAGAAATCGCGGGCAGGGCGCGAGGCCTTGAACGCCTCGAACGCCTGGTTGGCTTCGGCGGTCGCGAAGGCGTGGCGGTAGCGCCCGATCACCTGGGCGGGCGGGACGACGCTCGTCCAGTCGGCCGCCATGGTGCCGGAGGCTTCGCAGAACGCGGCGAGATCGCCGTCGTGGGTCTTCTCCATGCGCTTGCGCCAGAGGCGGGCGTTGATGGGGAGCATGCGCCCGCCGCCGGTGTGGCCGAGGATGCCGAGGTTGCGCGCCTCGGGCGTCTCGCGCCAGGCGCGGAAGTCGGCGAGCGCGGCCTCGTCGACTGCGTTGGTCGGCACGTCGATCTTGCGCCAGGAGGTGATGGGGATGCCCCAGGCTTCGTTCAGCGCGTCGAGGTTGACGTTGTGCTTCGATTCGACATATTTCCGGAAGAGCATGGCGTCGTCGAACCAGAAACGCGGGTAGGGCGTGATGTCGGCGGAATCGGCTTCGCTTGTGACGGAGCCGGCAAGCATGAGCAGCAGCGGGTAGATCATCGTGATTGCGCCGAGAATGAGCAGCGCGAAGATGATCCCGTAGGCGGTGCGGGTCTTCCAGCTTTTGGAACCAACGGTGCTGATGATCATGACGCGCTCCCATCCCCATGTTGTCCGACAGTCCTGAACTCCATTCGGGAGAGACGCTGGAGCTGGAACACGGTGAAGCCGATGAGCATGGAGCCGAGGATCCAGGCCATGGCGGTGGCGGAGCCGAAGCGGAGGTAGCCGAACGCCTCCCAGAAGATGTGCAGGCCGATCACCTCGGTCTGGCCGTAGGGCGTGTAGGGGCCGCCGCCGGTCATGGCCAGGACGAACGTGCTGCCGCTTTGCATGGCGCCGATCGTGGCGCCGATGAAGTTGATGATGACGAGCATTTTGATGCTCGGAAGCGTGATGTGGCGTATTTTGGAGAGGATGCCCGCGCCGTCGATGTCGGCGGCTTCGTAGATGTCGTCGGGCACGGTCTTGAGCGCGGCGAGGTAGATGAGGCAGCCCGGGCCCATGCCGGCCCAGATCGTGGGAATGACGCAGCTGACGAGCGCGGTGTCGGGGTTGGTCGTCCAGTTTTCGGTGAGCATCTTGAACTCGGTGCCGAATGTGGAGTTGAAGCATTCGAAGACGCCGTTGACGAGCTGGTTGAGCATGCCGGTCGGCGCGTAGAAGCCGCGCCAGAGAAACATCACGATGACGCCCGAAAGCACGGCGGGGAGGTAGTAGATCGCGCGGAAGAGGACTTTGCCGCGGGGCACTTCGGAGAGGAGGATCGCGAGGATGATCGGCGCGAAGAAGCCGAAGGCGAGCATCAGCACGGTGTAGCGCACGGAGACGAGCATCGCGTGCCAGAAGTCGTGGCTGAAGAGCACCATCGCGAAGTTGTCGAGCCCGACCCAGTCGGAGAAGCCGCGCACGTTGTAGTCCTGGAACGCCATGAGCGTGCCGCGCATGAGCGGCCAGTAGGCCCAGAGCGCGATCGTGCCGAGCGCCGGGAGCAGCATGGCGTAGGCCAGATAGCGGCGGCGGTGGCCGCCGACGGGCGGATCCTGCAGCGCGGCGGTCTTGCTGAACACGCGGAAGACCTTGCGGAAGACGAGCGCGAAGATGACGACGATGAGCGCGACGGCGGCGGCGGCGGCGCGGGCGCGGAAGCGGCGGACGTCGGCGGGGAGGTTGCCGAGCATCTTGATGTTGGCGTCCTCGACGCGGAAGCGGAGAATGTCGCGGACGATTCCCCTGACTCGATCAAGGTCGGGCGGGCCGTCGCTTTCGCGGAGGATGCGCTTGATTTCGTCCGTGTTGAGGATCTGGTCGATCCCCCGCGCCATGTAGTTGTAGACGAGCTGGCAGTTCTTGCCGTAGGGTTCGGGCACGCCGCCTTCGAGCGCCGCTGCGTAGGCCTCCTCCCAGCCGGGGGGGACGTTGCGCACCTCGTCGGGGTAGCCGGCTTCGACGAGCCGGGCCGGCCGGATGAAGCGGCCGAGCCCGTTTCTGACGTAGGTGCTCGTGTGTATCTGGTTGGCTTCGCGGCCGCCGATGAACCAGGCGTAGTCCCAGGCGAGGTCGCGCAATGCCGGGTTGTCGTCGACATTGCCGGCGTAGAGACCGACCATCAGGCAGTTGTATTCGCTGCCGCGAATGCCGGTCGGCCCCTTCGGCACGGGGCCGAAGCCGACGGCGGCGGGGTCGATCGACTCGAACGCGCGCTGGTCGAGGTAGGCGAACCACATCGCGTAGCGCGTGCTGGGCTGGGTGAGGTCGCCGAGTCCGACGACGCCGTGGAAGCGGCCGTGGCTGTTGGCATAGGGTTCGTGGAAGAGCCGGGCGACGAAGGTGTAGGCGTCCACGGCGGCATCGGTGTCGAACGCGCAGCGCCAGACGCCGTCGGCGTCCTCCTCGACGGCGCGGCCGCCGAAGGAATAGAGCAGGCTGAGCGTGCTCCAGCCCGTGTTGCCGACGGGGATGGAGAGGCCGTAGGTATTGTCGTCGGGATTCGTGGTGCGGCGGGCCCAGTCGAGCATTTCGTCGCATGTGTCGGGCACGCGGTCGGGAAGGCCGGCTTCGGCGAAGACGTCGCGGCGGTAGAAGAGCGCGATGACGACCTGGCTCTGCGGCACGGCCCACGTGTGGTAATGTTCGGCGGGGGCGGCGTCGCCGCCGTGGAGGTGGTCGTAGGGGCATGCGGCGCCGTAGGGGCACTCGCGGCGCACGACGTCCCAGAGGATGCGCGGCATGCGTTCGCGGATTTCGCCCTCGAACGCCGTGCCTTTGGAAAGCAGCGCGTAGTAGGCGTCGTTGTCGAGCGTGCAGGCGTCGGGCGGCATTTCCGCGCCGGCGACCTTTTCGATGTAGGCGTCGAGCGGATAGAGGAACTTGTTGCGGATGTAGGTGTCGCTCTGGCGGAAGTTGACGTAGATCACGTCCGGCGAGACGTCGCCCGCGATCTGCATGAGCGGCTGGGTGTCCATGGTGCGCCCGGGGATGACGAGCCCCGTGGCGGGTTCGAGACGCTCAAGGTCGGGGTGCCGCGCCTTGAACGCCTCCATGATGCGGAGCTGGCTCTCTCCGCTCGGCCCTTGGACGGCGCCGCTCGGCACGCCCCATGCGCGCAGCGCCGTGGCCTCGGTTGTTGCGGATGCCGGCCCCGCGGCCAGCACCGCCAAGATGGTGAGAAAGAGTCGATGGCGCAAAGTCATGGTGGAAATGATAGCAGACAAGGGAGAGGGAGACAATGAAGGAATTACGAATTACGACATCATTTGAAGATGAGTTCGCCGCCTTCGAGGACCTGCTGTCGGCAGGGGTTGAACGGATGGGATCCCATCATCGAAAAGAGGGGCCACGCGCTCGTCTGCCCGCAATCGTCGTTTCCGCAGAAGCCGTCCGGCGCGGGTCGATGCGCTTCGCGACAGATCCGCGAGACGAGCGCGGACGGATTCAAACGTCGGTGTATTTGTAGCCTGAGGAGTTCACACCCCCTTCCCGTGTCGGGGCTTGCCTGCACAAGCCCGAACGGGCGGCAGCTTCCCAGGAAGGTGTTGCCAGGCTTGGCCGTGCCTGTGAACGGCGCGACCCAACGAGCAAAATCAGTCTCGGCGGATGCGCAGGCATCGCCTAGCATCTAGGGTGGTCCGTCATTGTCGCCATCTGGAGGTCTTGGATGTTGACGTCGTCCCGCCGATAGCGCCAGCGCATGCCGGCAAGCGAATAGAACGCCTCGCGGAGCTTCGGCGGGGCGTTGTCGAAGTTGCAGGTGTAGCCGATTGCGAGGCGCTGCGAGCGGTCGCAGAGTCCTTCGCTGCCGCCAAGGCCGCCGTGTCCGAAAACGCGCGAAAGGTTGTCCGCTTCACCCCAGAGGCCGTACCCCATGCCGAAGATCATGTGCCACGCTTTCAATCCCTCCGCATCGGGAACGGGATCGGATTCGTGGCGGCACGGCACGAGCGCGGCGTCGAGCGTTTCCTTCCGGATGAGCGGGGGCTGCCCGTCGAAACCGCAGAGGCGGTTGTAGAACTGCGCAACGCCACGCGCCGTCGAGACGGCCCAGACGCTCGGAAGGAACGACCGGCGCGCCAGATCGTCGTTCATCGACTCAAACGCTTCGCTCTTGTAAACGGTGGCGATGCGCGGGATTTCCGCATCGCCGCAGACAAAGAAGAAGTCGTTTTCAATCCCGGCCGGTATCAGCACCAGCTCGCGCAACACGTCGTTCGCCGGCTTCTTCCAGATCTTCTCGAGGATGCCGCCGTGCGCCCAGCCATAGGACAACGCCATGTATCGTTGCGTCGTCCCCGGCGTGATGTCCGGCGGAACGGACGCGAACCAGTCCAGCATCCCCGGCCAATCGGCCATGGTGCGCGTTCCTTCCGGAGACAAGGCGACGTCGCTCTTGTTGTCGGGCATGCCGCTGCGGTAGCCCAGCAACTCGCGGACGGTCAGCTTTTCCTTGCCGGCGCCCGTGAACTCCGGCCAGAAGGCCGACACGGGCGTGTCGTAATCGAGCTTTCCCTGTTCGATCGTGCGATGCACGGCCGTCGCGAGGAGCGGCTTTTCGGTCGAGAAGATCGGGAAGAGCGTTGCGCCGTCGACCCTTGGCGCCCCGGCATCCGTCGTCATGGCGCCCGCACAGACATCGACGACGCACTTGCCGTCTTTGAATGCGCAGAACTGCAATGCGCCTTGAAGCCCTTCTTTGACCGCAAGATCCGCCAGGGCCTGGGCTTGTTCTTGTAGCTTTTCCATGGATGGCATGTCGTCTTGTCTAACCGTGAGCAATGTGACCTGATCCTTTCAGCTCGAAGCAGCCGGCATCGACGGTACCGCCAAGAACGCGCTTTTTGCGGTCGTTGATCGTGCATTTGACGCCGATGCAGAGCTTGTCGGCAGATTCGGAATTTCGATCGTCTCTTCGGCGAGGGCGCCCCCCGCCAGGATCAAAACAAGCATCAGTGCTCCGAACATCTTTTTCTTTTGCATGTGCAGTTTTCCTTGTTTCATTGCCACGGTCACATTCTGCACGACAGGGCATGCCTGGGCAATCCCCGCAACACGGAAAACGCGAACGAAGGGGTCGTGAACGTGTTGGCCCGCACGTCCCACGTCGGTTGCGCTTGAATGGGATCAGTGCATTTCGACGGCGACGGAGCCGATGCCGGAGCGGAGGTAGCTGAAGCGGACGTTTGGATGGTCGGCGAGGAGCGACATCGGCACGGCCGCGTCGGGGATGCGCTTCGAAATCATCAGCGCGGTCAGGCGGATGCCGAAGGGGTTGTCGTGATGGCCGGGGTGCCAGATCGACACGGTCTCCGCCTTCCATGTTTCGCGCGGGCCGACGGTTATCGCCTCGGTCGGCACGAGCGCGACGTTGCCGCCGCCGGACGTGCGCGCGTTCTGCGTGATCGTGACCGGGTGCAGCGCCACCTTGCGCGTGCCGAGCCTTCGGTACTCCTCCGGGCTGGGCGGCGCGGCGCGGTACTTGCCCTTGCGGGGCGGCGGATCGTTGAAGGCCCAGTGCTTGATCTCGCCCTGGCCGCCTTGCATCAGCACGCAGCGGACGGCGTCGAAGCTGCGGGAGAAGGCGTCCGATTCGGTCGAGGGGACGTGCAGGTTTTCCGCAGGCATCCGAAGCGCCTTGTCGATGCGGTTGAAGCACTGCGCCTTGTTGCACCGCGCGAAGGAAAGCGGGTGGGACTCGGGAACGGTCTTGCCGTCGATGATCCACTCGTCCATGCTCCAGAAGTGCGCGTCGCGCAGTTCCAGCCCGATGGCGTTGACGATCCGGGCGACGATCGGAAGCTGTTCCGTGGGGCCGATGGGGCCGCAGATGCCCGCCGGGTTGTCCGGCGTGGCCTGCCGCCAGGCTTCGATGTATTCCAGCGCCTCGGCCGCGTAGAACTCCTCGACGGTGTCGAAGATCCGCACGGAGAAGCCCGGACGGGAGAGCTGGAGCAGATCCCTGGCGGTCAGGCGGGCGGCATCCGCGAGGATGTCCGGGTCGAGGGTGGTGTAGTCCCACCAGGCGGGGGCGAGTTTGCTAAGCGGTCTGGACATGGCAGTCTCCTTTGAGCAGGTCTTGGATTGGGTTGAAAGTCTCGGCGCAGAAGCCGAGCGGGTTGTGGCGCAGCCAGCCTTCGGCGCTGGCGAAGCGGCCGGACATCCGGCCCACGGCGGCGCCCATGCGCACCATCTCTTCGAGGTAGGCGCCCATGCCCTGGCTGGCGTCGAGCCAGTCCCGCTGGCTGCGGTGGCTGGCGAGCATGGCGCGCTTGCGCTCGAGCACGGGGGCGATGTTCACGAAGAAATCCGGTTCCACCAGGCGCCCGAGCTGGTCGTGCAAGCCATGCGGCAGGGCGTGGAACAAGGCCACGGAATCGCCCCAGGCCGGCCGGGGCGGATCCGTGGCCACGTTGACCATGGCGCGGCTGAAGGCCGCCGTGACGACGAGCCGGCAGACGTTCTGGTGGTCCTCCATGTAGTCGCGCGGCGAATGCGTGAGGATGATTGTCGGCCGGATGTCGCGCACGACGGCCGACACGCGCGCCAGCGAGGGGGCGTCGTAGAAGACGGCGAGGTCGTCGAACAGCGGCGGATGGGAGACGGCGCCCTCCAGCGCGGCGGAGGCGCGGGCCTCGCCGCCGCGGATGCGGACGATCTCGTCGTAGCTGTGGACGTCCGTGCCATGGCAGCCGTTGGCGAGGTTCCACAGGTGGATCTCCGCGCCGGCGTCCTTGAGCATCAACAGCGTCCCCGCCATCGTGAATTCGATGTCGTCCGGATGTGCGGCGGCGGCCAGCACGACCGGCGGACGGACGCCCGGGACGGAGGAGGGTTTGTTGGGGTCTCGGTCTTTCATTTTGGATTCAATTGCTCGGCGCGGCGGGAATCCGATCCAGATCGACGACGTAGACGTGGCGTTCCAGGGGCTTGAAGGCGTCGCGGATGCGTCCGTCTTCAACGGCGGCTTTTCGATCCTCGAACTTCACCTCGGCGGAAGCCGCGGCCCGGGCGGAGGCAGGCAGCGCGATCTCCGCCTCGACCGCCTGGCCGTTGTCCGCGTTCAGCGCGATGACGTAGAGCCTGTCGCCGAGACGCCGGGTGATCGAACGGATCAGCGGACTGGCGATCATGGCGGGAGGCGTCGGCTCAAGCGACAGGATCGCGTCCTCCAGCGCCAGCAGCTCGCGGTTGACCTCCACCAGGGCGCGGTAGTGCTCGGGATACGTCGCCAGCGAGAGGAAGTACGAAATGCCGCGGCACCCGGCGAGGACGACGCCGTAGCTCTGCGCGATTTGCTCCGCATGCGTCGGTTCGCGATAATGATTGTGCAGGTTCTCGCCCGCCAGGAAGTAGAAGACCGGCTTGCGCTCCTCGCGCCCCGCCTCCCACATGACATCCGTCTCGTGAATCATCTCGACGACCTTCCGTCCCTCGCGGTTGGTCAGGTAGTCGTCGAGCATCAGAATGTCGGTCTTGAGGTTCGCGAAGCGACCCGGAATGCCGATCTTCGTGTTGTTCATGAAGACGGGCGTGTAGGGGCTCGCCGCACGGTACGACTCCAGGAAGGGCTCGACCTCCTCGGACTTGGCGTAAAGCTCGGGCTCGTCCACCACCAGCCAGCCGACGATGTCGTCGCTGACGATGGACTGCAACCGCTGCTCCGGCGTCACCTCCTCGCGGCGGTTCCAGGACTGGAACGGCCAGTACAGCACCTTGATGCCCCGCTCGGCGCAGAGGTCGAAGAGCGTCTGGGCGAGCGCGGCGACCGGCGGGTCGTCCACGGCGCCGATCAGCAAATCGCGGTAGCCCGCCTCGACGTGGCGCCGCAGGAGATTCCTCGCCGCACGATCCCGATCCTCCGGCTTGACGCCGCGTGGGACGCCGAAGAACGGCGCGACCAGCAGGCGCGGCTTGCCATCGACGACGAGGCACCGCCGCTGGCGGTCGATCTGCGTCGCGCCCTTTTTGAACGGACGCTTGACGAGCGTCGTGGTCGCGCTGGCAAGCTCGTCCTTCCCGTCGAGGACGGTCAACGTGATCGGATGCTCGCCAGGCTCGATGCCGGCCAGCGGCACGTCCAGCGCGAACTCCGGCGCCATCCGCACGTCGAAGGCCTTCCCCGCAACGGCAATCTGTCCGACGAGCCGTTCCGCATCCGGCAGATTCAGCGATCCGACCAGAACGGCGGCGGGCTCGTCCATGTAGTAGTTGTAGCGCGTGTAGGCCTCCAGCTTGCGGGCCAGCGCGATGCGGCGGGTCTCCGCCAGATAGGTCTGCCCGTCCGCGACGACGCGGACGTCGGCGTCGAGCGTCGCCACGTCGGCGGCGACGTCCACCGGCACCTCGAACCGCGTGCCGCCCGCGCCCAGGGTCGCCTGACGGCCGCCGACAAGCTTGCCGGACGCGCGGTCGACGATCTGGATGCGGGCGTCGATCACGTTGCCGCTCTGGTTGTCGATCGTTCCGGTGACGGCCCGCTTCGCGTCGCCGTCGGCGACGAGCTGGAGATCGGACACCCCGGCGCGGTAGCGGTCCACGACGCCGTCGGGGAAGACGACGGCCGGATAGATCGCCGGAAGATGGAAGTTGGGCTCGCGTGTGCGGATGAGCGACACCACGTTGCCGGCCGCCGTGTCGTTGCGGCCGATGTTCAGGCCCCAGCGCCGCGAAAGGTTCACGTTCGTGAACAGCCGCAGCGGAATCTTGAATTCGTAGTCGATCGCCTTGGCCCCGGCATGGACGCGCGCCATGCCCTCCCAGTCCCCAGACCAGGCGATGAGGCGCCCTTCCCCCATGTCCGTCTTGGAGCCGACGGCGTTCATGGCGAGATGGTGGTACCGCCGGCGGCTCAAGGTCGAGTCGATCAACAGCTCCATGCACTCGTCGACATGGACGCGAAGATTGTCGCGATCATGCTCGGAGGCCGAGACCTTCGCCGGATCGGGCACGTGCGCGCGCACGGCCAGGTAGAGGTTGTCGCGGTCGCAAGCCAGAAAGGCCTCGGTGCGATGGGCCGGCTTCTCCCAGCCTCGCAGATGGAAGGCGTCCGTCTTCGCCGCATGCTCGAACCAAAGCGGCTCGATCGTCCCGTCGATGACCGGCGCCCGGGGCATGGTCTTCAGGACGATGTCGTCGGGGATCTCAAGCTCCTCCTCCACCGCGGGCGCGAACTTGTCGGCGTCGAGCGAGCTGGGCCTGTAGGGCGTCGCTTCCGTGCCGATCTCGACCTGGATCGCATCGGCCCAGAGCGTGCCCGGCCGGGAGAAGCCGACGCCGCACCGGACGATCGCGCGCTCGGGAGCCTCGATCGTGAACGAATGGCGCTCCCATTCGCGGGAAACGACGATTTCCTTCGAATGGTTGCGGTGGTGCAGCTCCCAGATGTTCATGGTGACGGGGAAATTCGTCTCCGAGGCTTTCAAATGGATCGTGAAGGTCACCGGGGTCCTGGCCACGACGTTGACGTTGAAGGTGGACACGCCGTTCCTGGTGGGGGCGAGCGGAGCCTCGCCGACGGTCATGCGCACCGACTGCGCGCCATCGACTTTCTCGGTCGTGTCGATGGCGAAGAAATCGAGGAAATCGGTCCACTTCCCCTCAAACGAAAGTTCGCCGCCCAGCCCCGGGCGGATGTAGTTGGGCCGCCCCTCCTGCAGGTGCTCGAAGGAGCTGTTGACGGCCAGGTTGTTGGAGCCGTCGCCCTCCGCAAGGCGTTCGAGCTGGAAGTTGTCCACCTCGATCGTCAGCCTGTATCCATAGAACTGGATCCGCGCGTCGGCCGGCATTTTGACGACGAACGAATCGACGGGGTCGCCATCGACCGTGTACGTGTATTTGAACATGTCGCCGAGGACTTCGCGCGAGACGCGCAGACGGTAGGGCTTGCCGAAGGCGAACCCGCTGATCGGCCGCGCATTCCCCCGTGATCGCGTCTCCCCGGGCACGCGATACGCGGTGTTGGCCGAACCGCCGGGATTGAGCATGAAATGGATGCCGTCCAGGATGATGCCGCCATGCCCCGTTCTTTCCTCGGGCTCCCGGACGGCGACGTCGGCGGAGAAGGCGAAATTCCCCTCCGGAACGCGACGGAGACGCATGGAGTTTCCGGTGGGGATGATCGCCCGGCCGCCCTCGCTGACGGTCAGCTTCGACGGCTCCCAGTTCTCGATGAACAAGCCGGTCGCATTGAAGTCGTCCCCGAACACGGGAACGCCCCGAAGGGACTGCCCCAGCAGCGGCAGGGCGAACAGAAGGGCGCAAAGCGCGGGGGCAAGACGATGTGTCGCTTTCATGTTTCAGGTTTTTCTTTGTTGCTTTGTCGTGAACTTTGTCGCCTTGTCGTCAACTTTGTCGATCCGGCAGGTGGCGATGTCGGTTTGTTGCTTTGTCGTGAACTTTGTCGCCTTGTCGTCAACTTTGTCGATCCGGCAGGTGGCGATGTCGGATCGAAGGGAAAGGTCGACCAGGCGTAAAAGACTGCAAGAGCCTCACCGGACCACCACCAACGTGGCGGGCGGCGGCGGCGTCTCGCAGAGGCGCAGCTCGTCGAGGAGGATGTAGCCGACGGTTTTCCCCATGCCGACGCCGACGGCCAGCCTGGCGTTGACGTTGAAGTAGGGGCCGACATAGGTCGTGTCCGTGCTCGTTCCGGCGTTGTTGAAGGGCTTCTCGACGCCGTCCACGTGGATCGTCGGCTTGTTGACGCAGTCCCACTGCACGCGCACGTGGTACCAGCGGGACTCCGTGATCATGTTCGGCGTCTGCAGGTTTCGGTACGTGCCTGCACCCGTCTCAGCCAACAGGAAGAACTGCCCCCCGCCGTAGGAGATCGGGTTCATGCGGATGCCGAAGTTGACGTCCCCGCGGTTGCTGCCCGCGGCGTTTTTGTTAATGATCGAGTCGTCGCTTCCCCAGCGATCGATGTAATCCGCGGAGGGCTTGATCCAGCATTCGAAGAAGCCGTTCGACTGGATGTTGAGGAAGGCGGCGTCGTGGGCGATTTCGATCAGGTTGTTCGTGAACGCCATGGCGTTGCCGAACACGCCGGCGTCCCCTGTGGCCAGCGGGCCGGAATACGGGTTCAAGGCGTTGAACGAGCTGTCCTGCGGAAGGCTCGCGCCGGCCGCCTCGTCGAAATGGAAGAGCACGACCGTCCGCCTGTCGGGCGCGTAGGGGCCTTCGGCGAGGTAGGTTTGGGCGGTTGCCGGACCGACGACGGCCAGGCAGACCCAGGCATGGAAGAATCGTGAAACCTTGATTTTCATGTTTGCCTCCTGTTGTTGACAGAACGATCCATCAATACGTCTTGAATCTTACCCGGAACCCGCTTCACCGTCAAGAGAAAACGCAACGGGCTGAAGTGAAGACAGTCGTCTGTCCCAGGGAAAGTCGACGTGTCGGCAGCTTGGCGTGAATGGAATGGACAAAAGGGCGCCAGGGACAGACCCCTAGGCTTGCATCACGGTCATCTGATCAGGGGCGCAGGCGTCGCCGTGGAATTGCAGGATCGGACGCGGGCCGTCCCAGTCGAGCTGGACAACGCGGATCGCGGGATCCTCGGGGGAGACCAGGCCTCCCGCATTGAGATAGGCCACGCGGAGCGCGCCGGGCGCGACGGAGAGGGCGGCGCGACGGACGTTCCCGTGCGACACGCAGACTTCCTGCGCGCAATCGGGATGGGTGTTGAGCAAGTAGAGGATCTCCATCCCGGGTTCCGGATAGACGGCGTACCGCACCCGGTCGCTGCAGAGGACCTCGATGTCGCCCGCCTGCGCCTCGGCGACCACGCCGAGCAGATCCGTGTAGAAGCGGCGCAAACCGAAGTGGGCGGGATAAACGGTGGCGTTGAGCAGGATCGCCTGCCCTTGGCCGACGCGGTTCGCGACGAGGATCGGATCCAACTCGATCCTCGCGCTGTCGCCGTAGCGATCCGAGCCGCCGGCCAGCACCTCCGCCGTCGTCAACTCAAGCGATGCTTTCGGGAAGCCGCCATCGCGATAGAGCGAATCGCAGACCGTGGTCCACAGCGGAAACCGGTAGTCGCCGAGCGGCGGACGCCGCAGGAACTTGAAGCCCTCCCCGCAAAACCCGCCGTCCAGCGTCACGCGGACGCCGAAAAGATCGGTCAAATCCCCGTCGTGGATCAGCTGCATCGGCACGTCGCGCCGCGTGCGCGTGTCGAGATGGGCCAGCGAGGCGACGAGGTGCCCGCCCTGCTCGACGTAGGCCTTCATCGTCGCGTGGAGTGTGGGCGTCATCGTGTTCCAGCCGAGGCAGATCACGGCGGAATAGGCGCTCCAGGCCTCCAGCGGGGCCTCCGCCGGCAGCAGATCGACCTGCCCGAGCGGAGGGTTGCCGGAGCGATCCGCGTCCCCCTCCGCGCAGGGATGCTCCCAATGGCGCGATTGGAAGAGCGTGTGGAACAGCTCCCAGGAGGCTTCCGGCTCGCCGACGGGCACGCCGGACGCGCCGCGCTGGCCCCAGACGTGCGTCTGCCCCACGGCGCTGGGGGCGAAGCTGTCGAGCTGGCCGTGAAGAATCGCCAGCTTGGTGCGGGGGTAGCCTGCGGGGCGCGGATGGGCGGCGCAGAAGCGGGCGAACTTGCCAAGCTCCTCGCGGTAGCGGCGGACGGGAGGCGCCTCGGCGTCGAGGTCGTGGCCGCGGTGGCGGTTGTCCATGATGCCATGCTCGGAATAGATCGGATCGGCGCCCCGGATGAAGGCCTGGTAGAGCGAGGTCTTCCAGCGATGCACCCAGAGCGCGTCGAGCCGGTTGCCGCCGTAGCAGATCATCGCCATGTCAACGCCGAAGCGCGGGCGCTTGAACGCGCGCGTGGCGCCGCGCGTGGCGGCGTACTGCATTTCGGTGAAGCGATCGTAGGTGATCTCCAAATCCACGCGGTCGATGCCGGCCTCGTAGAGGTAGCGGGCGATGGGCGAAGCCTCGATCAAGACGAGCGGGCGCGGCACGAGCCAGTCCGTCGCCAAGGCCGCGAGCTCCTTCAACTTCGCCACGAGATGGGCGCGCGCCTCGGCCGCGCAGGGCGTCGGCGGAACGAGGTTGGGAGAACCTTCCACCGTGGCGCTCGGCCAGTAGAGGGCGAGGCCGCCGTATTCGCACAGGAACAGAGCGCCGTCGAAGCTCTCGCCCGCCTCCTCGATCAACGCGCGGAACGCGGCCGGATCGTGATTCGCATAGTCCGGGCGCGGCGCGGGCTGGGTGCGGCGCCACATCTCGTCCATCACGAAGCGCAGCTTGTGCGCCTTGCAGAAGGCGACCACGTCGCGAAGGCGCTCCATCGGCCAGGCTCCGACGAAGAGCACCACGTAGTCCCCAAGCCCTTCGTCGCGGATGCGCCGCAGCGTCTCCATGCCATAGACGCCCTCGGCCATCCCGCCGACCGTCACCTGTTTGCGGATGCTTTGATTCTTCATGACAGGACCTTTCTCGTTGTCTGTTCTTCAGAGGGCGATTGGCTTCTGGGAGCTTCCCCGCGCATGCCGTTCAGATGGCGAGGATCGATCTGCGCGCTTCCCCGCCGGCCTCCGGTCAGCGTCGCGTCGATGTTGCCGACGACAGGATCTATCGGGTGGTGTTTCATGCTTCTTTTTTTTTGACAGGTGCGGGGATCTAACACAAGGAAGTCTACCACAATCCCGACTGAGGCTCAAGCAGGAAATCATCACGTAATGACCCCGGGGGTGTGTCAGAATCGTGACATGCTTCCTTGAGTTTCCATGAAACATGGAGGCATTCCTGATGCCAAATTCAAAACCAATCCCCCTCTGTGCCTCTGTGCCCGTGTGTTTGGATCAAAAACCTCCACCTGCGCCGCGTCGCCTGCGTCTTTGTTTTTCGTGGCCATTCCCCGCTCGGCGAAGCCGCCGCGGCCGCGCCCCAATTCCGGGTTTCCTTCATGGCCACAAAAATCGTAGGTGGCGCGGCGCAGGTGGCGCAGCCTTGGACAAGATTGCAAGATTGACAAGATTCCGGGGAGTCCAATCCTAATCCTGCAAATCCTGCAACCCTGTCTAAAAACGGGGTCTGGGGTGTCCCCGGCCTGAACTACGCTCTTCTCGCTTCTCACTCCTCGCTAGACAGGCACGGAGGCGTGCAGGGAGGGGCATGGCAATGAAACCACACTTCCTTTCAAAATCAGAAAGGGACGGCGACGATGCAAGGCACGGCTCGATTGCAGTGAAAGCACCGCGCCAAATTCCCTTTCAATGCGCATGACATGGGCAATGCCGGATTTGTCTGTCACTTTTCTGACACACACCCATGACCCCCGGAGGCACGTCGTTGCCACACATCACGGGTTCAGAGTCCAAGGTCCAGGGTTGATCGCGTAAGTTCGTAGGCAAGCGTTGCGTCGTCCTGTACAATTGCCGTGTCAACGGTGAACACAAGACGCCCGTCTTTGACGTCCGTCTTGATCCTCCTCGTGCGCGCGCCCGAGACATCCAAGGCATAAACGGAAAACTCCTCGGGGTTCTCCGCCGAAAGCGCCACGTGCGCGACGCCCCGCTCCGCAAGATGCGGGAGTCCGCCCCAAGCCAGCAACGTGCGGCGGGCAAGCTCGCCGTAGCGGATGTTCGTATTCTGCACGTCCGTCAGATGCGTCAGCAACAGGCGGCGGCTCGTCGTGCAGGGCAAGCCGTCAAGCGAGCTGACCCACAACGTGGCCGGGGCTTCGGCAATCTCCGCTTCCAGGATGCCCACCGTGAACCGACCGCCCTCGGCAAACAGGCCCACCGTGCGCGGCGTATTGATTTTGAACGTCCCCACAATCTTGTCAACGTCAAACGCGCCGCCGCCGAAAGGCTCGTTGGCGACAGCCGCGCGGGCGAGTTTCGCGCCTTCGGCTTGGTACGCCTTGTCGTAGGGCACCTGCCAAGTGGAATCGGCAGGCGCGGAATCCAGCGCCGTTTGAACTTTCGCACGCCACCCCACATCGACCCAGCCGGGCGCCACTCTCGGCATTTTCTCCGTGAAGTTCATCACGTCCGCGCGCGGAATCACAAGCGTGATCGTCTTCTGAAGCGGCTCCACGTCGCCGCGCAGGAACATGCACACGGCGGCACGCTCCGAGGCGAGCGCCAGCGGGTCGTTGGCAATGTCGAAATAGCCGATCTGCGTTGGCCTGAACATGTTTTCGCGCTGATGGCTGTAGGCGAAGCGCCAAAGCGCCGACCAGTCCTGCAGCGCGCCAATCGCGCCGATCGCGATGCCGCCCACGCCGCGAAAGCGTCCGGGACCGGAAAAGTTGTATTCGGAAATGGTGAACGGCATCCCGGCAATGCGGCTGAAGGCGCTCGGGCGCATGCCCATCTCGGCATTCATGAACGGGTTTTCGTTCGGCGAGGCGCTGGGGAGTCGCCATGACTTCTCAAGGAAACGCGGATGATCGACGTAGAAGTGGTCGTCTACGTAATCGTAGATGTCGGCACGCGTGACCTGATCGCATGCATGTTGCGTCCATCCGTTCATGTTGGTGAGAAGCGCCTTGCAGCCAAGCGCTTCACGCAGGAAGCGCTTCATCTCGGCGGACATGGCCGCCTCGACGTCACGCAGAAACTGCAAATAGACGGCGACGTGCGCGCCATCCCGGTAAATGTGCTCGGGCACGGCATCCGGAATGGCGTTGCAAGCGGGGTCGGCGGCCCGCTTTGCGGCAAGCCATTCCGTCCATTTCGCAACATATTGCGGCGTGCGTTTATGGATGTTGGAGAAATTTCCCGGATTGCCTTCATTGATGAAGGAAATCCATGCAAAACCTGGCTCCTCGGCATAGGTCCGGCCCGTGTACGGGTTCTTGTGCAACATGAACTGACGCGTAAACGTCTTCCAGTTTTCCATCGCGCGCGGCTCCACCGCACACAGCAACTTGAACTCGTTCATCGGGATGTCGCCATCCTCGTCGACCCCAATGGCGCGCCAGGGAATGGCACGCGAGACGAACAGGTCGGTCGTCACGTAAACGCCGTTTTCAATGAAGGCCGCCACAAGCCGATCAAGCTGGTCCAGGCGTTCGGCGTTCAGCCGCGTCTTGTCCGGGTCGCCTTCCACGAGCGTGTTGTCGTGGTGGTGCAGACGGACGGTGTTGTAGCCGATTCTGCGGAAACGCTCGGCAAGCGTTTTCGCCTCGCCCGCGGAAACGTAGTTGGCGGAGAAACAGAGGTTGTTGCCGTAGAAGCGCTGTTTGACGCCAGGCAGCTTCTCGAACTCGAAATGACCGTCCACCGAGACCACGCGCCCATGCTTGCCCGCAGGCGCATGCCAATCGACAATTTGGGAAAAGTCGAGCGGCGAGCCAGGCTTGATGTCCATGCTCTGTCGCAAGGGGATCCACTTCTTCTCGCTTGCGGTGATCGTCACGGGACGGTCGATGGCCAGACTCAGCGGCATTGCCGTGCGCAGGGAAAGCGGCAGCGAGAATTCATCGCCACGCGCGAGCGGCGTATTGTACGCCGGCGAGATGCGCAGCGTATAGGAGTCCACGTTCCATTCTCGATTGTCCTGCAGCAAAATGCGCGTGGGATGCGGAAAATGAAATGCAAAAAACGCCCCGTTCGAGCCAGGCATCCGGATCGTGAGATTCGTCGTCATGGACGAATGCAAATGCGGCTCGGCGCTCTTGCCAACAGGGAACGTGCCGGACTCGTTGTCAGTTTGCCAAGTCCCGCCCGCGAAATTGTCCACACGAAACGAGGCGGCAAGACAGACCACATTGACCGACAACGCCGCATCGGAAACGAAATCATGCCGCAAATCGATTGCGCCATTGGCTGCGGCGGATGCATGCAGCCTCCCATTCAGCAAATTGTCTTCGTCAATTTGAATCCTGAATTCGAGGCGGTCGCCCGAATCCTGTTTCGCATGCGACTGCATCGTCCCCCAATTGTGCGCCATCACGATCGGGGCGAGATGCAGTGCACCGCCCGGCGTTTTAATGGCGATTGAACCGTCGGCCCCGGCGATGGCGGTGGCGGACGCCGCCAGCGCGCTCTGCGACAGGCCGGCGGCAGCTAGTGATGTCGAAGCCAAGAGTGCGTGCATGCTTTTTCTCATGTTAGACCGTCGTATTGCTTGTGGTTTGTCCGTCTTCAAATTATCGCGAATGACATCATGGTACCAAAGCAAAGCCCCATCGGCAAGCGGCAACCGCCGCAAGGATGCAAGGCAGGGGGAAGCTTGGGTTTGGTGGACGGAGTGGACTTTGTGGGCGCAGTCGAACCCGACGCGGACGGAAACGGGCTCATCGGCACTTGCATCGTTTCGACTGGCGGCGACATCCAGCAGGCGGTTCCAAAGGCCACATCCGCCGTCATGCGCTTCCCTGTCGAAACGCCCGCGACGCGGGCGTCCACGCCGGGCGATGGCGGCTGGGGCGTCATTGACATTCTTGAAAAGCGGTTAGAGGTCGTCCCCGATCCTGCGGTCTACCATGCTACTAACCCGGCCATAATTCATGCTGCAAATCAGGGGCACGGGTTTTCCAACCCGTGGACGAACACGGACAGGAATGTCCGTGCCCCTTTCCCAACGCCAAATTCCAGATCCCATGCCTCAATCTCCGTGCGCAACGCTATTTGTGGCCGGGTTAGTAATAAAGAATGTCGGGCGAAACGGGGTCGTAGCGGGGGTGCTTGACGGACGGGGGGCGCATGCCGCCCGTCCGGTACAGCGAGGGCGGCGCGTCGCAGGCCATCCGAAGCACGGGGCAGAAGCGTTCCAGCAGGGAGTCGGGGAGCTCGACGACGAGCCGGCCGTCGCGCTGCTCGAAGGCCAGCGGGCCGAGCCCGTCGACCTCGACGGACTCGACGCGCATCTCAAGCCCCGTGAGGGTGAATTGAGGGCCGGGGGGATAGAGAAGCGTGAAGAACAGCGTGTTCCCGGAGGCGGTGAAAACGCCGGCGGGATCCCAGTCGCCGCGGTCGCCGGGCGCGCGGGTCATGGGATCGAACGTCATGGGATCCGTCGCGGCGACGGCGGCCTCGCCTCCGTCGCGGAGCCATCGCCCGACGGCCTGGATGACGTCCACGCTCCCCTCGGGCACCGAACCGTCGCCGCGGGGGCCGATGTTGAGCAGGAGGTTGCCGCGCCCGGCGGCGCACCTGAGGAGCATTTTCACGACCTCGATGGGCGGCTTCCAGTTTTCGTCGCCGCGATGGAAGCCCCAGTGGTCGTTGAGCGTCATGCACGCCTCCCAGGGCCGCCAGGGCTCCGGCGTCGTCAGATGCCCCTCGGGCGTGCCGAAGTCGCCGGGCAGGCCGTTGCGTCCGTTGAACAGCAGATGCGGCTGGATCGCCCGCAAGGCCGCGTTCATCCGCTCGGCCTGCCATCCTTCGGCGTCGAACGGCCACCAGCCGTCGTACCAGAGGATGTCGATCGGATCGAACCGCGTGACGAGCTCCACGAGACGCGCCGTCGTCTTCTCGATGAAGACGGAATAGGCCGAGGCGTCCTCGAAGGCGGCGACGGCGTCGGGCTGGTCGTGCCAGTTGTTGAGGCTGTGGTAGAGGCCGACCTTGAGACCGCGCCGACGCGCCGCGGCGACAAGCTCGGCCGTCAAGTCGCGTCCGCAGACCCGCGATGAACTGAACGGCGACAACGCCGTGTCATAGAGACGGAAGCCGTCGTGGTGCATGGTCGTGAAGACAACGTACTTCATGCCGCCGGCCGCGGCGAGGTCGCAAATCGCCTCGGCGTCGAAGGCGGAGGGGTTGAAGGTCTTCGCCAGGTCGTCCATGGCGCCCGGCGCGATCCCCTCGCGGTTCATGGCCCATTCGCCACGCCCCGGCATGCTGTAGAGGCCGTAGTGGATGAACAAGCCGTAGCGAAGATCGGCGAAGCTGTCGGGTGTCATGTTGCAGGGTCTCCTTTGGTCGATGGGGCGCAAGGGCCGAAAATGCTGTGAATCGCCGCCACGACGCCGGCGGCGTAGGGAACCGTGCCAACGGCGCCGCCCATGGCCAGGACGGCGTCCTTGACCGCTGGCGACGCATTGGAGGGGCAGACGGCGTACCGCGCCAGCGAGGGGTTGAACATGGGCAGGTCGTTGGAGGCGTCGCCGGCGACGAGCGTGGCATCCGCGCCGACGCCGAGCAGCTCCTGCATGGCGGCAAGCGCCGCGCCTTTGTCCATCTGGCGCGGCTGCACCCGGAAGGAGCCGTCGGCCCGGGCGACCGCCTGCACGACCGGCGCCTCGGCGGCGACCGCCTTGCGAAACTGCGCCTTGTCTTCGTCGCAGCTTGCGCGGCGCGGTTTGAAGAGGGTCATCAGCGGCTCGCCGGGCACCTCGGCCCAGGCGCCGAGGTCGCCGACCGCCGCCTCGATGCGCGCCAGGCTCTCGCCGTAAAGCGCCTCGATCCCGGCCAGCCGCGCCGTCCAGGATGCGTCGAGCGCAAATCCGCCGTCTGCTGTCGGCAGGGCGCGCAGCAGCCCCGTGCGTCCGAAAAGAACCGCGGGGCGGCTCTTGACCGCGCTCTCCGCGATCATCTGCGCCTGCGCCTCGGGATGCCAGGTGGTGTTGGTGCACCAGACCGCGCCACAGGCGGAAAGCTCGTCGAGAAACGACGAAAAGGCGTCGGGAAAACGCGCGTAGGGGACGAAGCCCCCCAAGGCGGTGCCGTCGAGGTCGAACACGAAAAGCCGAACCCGGCATCGTCCATCCGTTTTCATCACACCCTCCTCTTGTGCAGCATGGGATCGCCCCAGACGGCATGGGCCTTGCCGGCCAATCCCTCGCGGTTGGCGAGGCGCAGTTCGAGAAGCCCTTCCGGATTCGCCGCGGATGCCGAGACCGACGGCTCCGCATCCGACAACGTCGCGAAAAAGACGGTCGCGCCATTGCAAATCAGCGACGCCTGGATCTCGCCTTCCCCGATGCAGTCGGAATGAAGCCCCAGCGTGCAGGAGAAACGGTCGTACACGGCGGGAGGGATGTCGTAGGAAAGCCGGAGTCCGTAATGCGCGCCGAGGCCGACGCCCTTGTCGAACGTCTTGCGCCGCCCATCGACCCGCGTCGCGAGCGGCCCCGGGCGTCGGCTCGAATCGAGCGCCTGGTCGCGCAACATGCCGACGAAGCCGTAATGCGACGACATGCACGGGCGTTCGACCGGCTCCAGGTCGGACAGGCAGACGTGGTTCAATCGCTGAACCTCGCGCCCGTCGTGTCCGGCGGCAAGGCAGGCCGCCGTGTAGAGCACGTCGGCGGAAATCGCGACCGCGCCGCCGGACATCTCGCGCGCGAGGGCGACGGCGTCGATGGCCGCGACGCCGTGCTTCACGGCGACGACGGCCTCGTGGCAGAGTCGCCGCGCGCGATGCGCCGTGCGCGCATAGCGCGCGTAGAGGTGAAGCACGGCTTCCGCCACGCTGGTGCCGAGCAAGGTAGGGGCGCATCCCGCCGCGCAGTCCGCGTCGAAGGGGAGCGTTGCCGGAACGATCGCGGTCGGCAGCTCGGAAGGCGCCGCCGTCTCGGGGAAGAATCGGTTCAGCACGAGGCAGTCGCCGCCGGCGGGGCCCTCGAAGCAATGCAGGCCGAACGTGGCGTCCTGAAGGACGTGGAGGAGCCAGCCGAGATTTGCGCACGCATCGGCCGTGCGGCCTTGGCGCAGCGCCTCGGATGCGGCCGCGAGATAGTGGGCGAAGCCCGCCCGGGCGTGCTTCCAGTTCAAGTTCGGCGGCGCGGCCGGCGGGAGGATGGCGGTGCCGGCGTCGTTGGGCTTGTAGTCGCGGTAGCCGGGGGCGGCGGGGGAATCCGGCAGGTAGTGGAAGGGAACGCCGTCGATTTCAAAGGCGTAGGCCTTCGCCTCGGCGTAGCCACTGCCGCGAACGTCCATGTGGCGGTCGGGGAAAAGGCAGCAGCGTTCGACGAGCGCCGCGGCGTCCGACCCGAGCGACGCCGCGGCCCAGTCCGGCAGCAGGCCCAGGGCCTTGGAGGTAATGTGGCTGTGTTCAGCGCCGGGCATGTCCGATCCGTCCCTCCTACTCCTCGCTCGACCCCGTCTTCTTCTCTTTCGCCAGGACAAACTGCACGAGGCCGAAGCGGTAGGTCGGCATGTCGGAGATGTGGGACAGCGTGGGCGACCACACGTCGAACACATCCCAAACGCCCCATTCCCGCACGAACTGCATGCGCAGCTGCGGCATGGCGGAGGCGCGCAGATGCGGGGCGACGTGCTTGAGGCTGATCCGGGCCTCGAAGCACAAGTCGCCGTCCGCCTCGAACGTCGCGGCCTTCGTCTCCGGCCCCAAGTCGTCGAGGCTCGATATCTCGCCGTCGGCGGCGATCTGGATTTGCAGGAAGGCCTTCCAGCGCCGATGGGGGATGTTCACGGCGTACGTGCCGCGGACGCGGTCGAGGCGTTCGCCCACCTGGATGCGCAGGCATTCGTTCCCGGCGTTCGCCGGATCGCCGGGGCCGAACCGCGCGAAGACATAGAGGAAATCCGCGTCATGGCGCATCATCAGGGTCGTCCGGCGGGGCGACGCTTCGCCCCACTGGCGCGACACGAGCTTGAACTCGGGCGTGTTCCGCCACGCGGCCTCCTCGGCGACGCCGTCGATCTCGGGCGCGACGGCGGCCGGGAGGCATTCGTAGGCGGGAACGCTGTCGGCCCAGCGATGGAAGTCGCGGTTTTCCTCGATGAAGAGCGAATAGATGTATTTGCGCAAGAAGCCAATGTGCGCGGAAACCCGTTCGTCCCCCTCCGCTTCCGCCGCGGCCTTCTCGAGCAGGCCGCAGAACGCCGACATGACCGGCTCGGGGTACCGGACGCGGTGGATGAAGGACGCCTCGTCCATTTCATCGTCGGCGTCCCAAAGCCCCTCCCACCGCGACGCGACAAGCTTGTGCAATTCGAGCATCGTCTCGGCCGCCGCGCCGTACACGCCGCGGCAATACCGCTCCAGCAGCGCGTCCGGATCGAGATGGGGATTCCACATCAGCTTGCCCTGGATCCACACCATGGGCAACGACTGGAAGCCCATCCAGATCGACCGCGGCGCCGTGCGCCGCAGGTGCGCGCTGTGTCCGTTGATGAAGATCCCGGAAATGATCTCGTGATGCTCGCGCAGCCACTTCGCAAAGACGTGGTGGTAGAAAATGGGGACGTACGACGTGTTGGAGTTGGGCGACACGATGTTGAACCAGAGGCTGAGGCGAGCAGGATCGTTGCCCAGCAGCTTCGACCACTGGCGCAGCGCCTCGGAATGCTTCGCATAGACGGCGGGATCCATGGCGTAATGGATCGGCGGGCCGACGTAGGTCACGACGAGGTTGTCCGGCACGGGCGTCTCGATCGGAGGCGCCTTGTAATGCGCATACGCCAGCACGACCAGCTTCCGGCCGGGCCACCGCTCCTGGATGGCGTCGGCATAGCGCTTCACGAACTGGAAGATGAGTTCCGAGGACAGCCCGTCGAAATCGCGTTCCGGCCTCTGGAATTTGATGCAGCCGTCGCAATGGCAGGTGGTCTCGGGCGTCATGCCGTCGTTGGGGCAGAAGAAGACGTAGTCGGGCGTCGGATCGCAGGGCCCGAAGGCGTTTTCGGAGACGCCGGTCTTGTCGAACGTCTCGATGTTCGCGATCATCTGCTTCAGCACGTCGGGGTTCGTCAGGCAGATGTAGCTGCGGTGTTTGATGGCGCGGTTGATCTGCCGGCGTCCGTTCCTGCCAATGGCGAAGTACTCCGGGTGCGCGTCGGCATACAGATCCACCCACCCGATTTGCGTGTGGTTGGCGGTGCGGTGCCCGCGCGTGTCGCCGAAGCGCAGCACCGGGTGCCAGCGCCGTTCCAGCTCGTCCGGCCACTCGTAGTGGCTCACCCCGCCGACGCGCTGGCGCAGCACCGGCGCTTCGCTGACGTTCAACACCGGGAGCGAGACGGTTTTCGCCTCCGGCATGAACGTGCCGATGCCCGACTTGTACCAGCGATCGTCCCCGAAGAACCAGTGGATGCCCACGACGCGTTCGAGGAATTCGTAAATCCCGAAAAGCGTGCCGCGGTCAGGGCCGCCGGCGGGCTTCTCGCCGCAGATGACCACGCTGCCGCCGGGAACCGTGCGTATGCGCAGCTCCTCCGGCGCGAATCCCGCGGGATCGCCAAACAGCTCCAAGGCAAGCCTCGTCGGGCCCACGGAAATGAAGCGCGCCCGGCCGGCCAGCTCGCCCTCCGCGACCACGGGGAGCCTGCACCCGGTGGCCTTCTCGATGTTGTCGGCGAGAAACGCCGCGGCATAGTCCAGGGTTTCGCCTTCGGGATGCACCAGGCCGACCGGCTGATCCGGCACCACGATCACGTAGTCGCTCTTGCCGTCCTCGACGAGAAACCGGCTCGCCTCCGCCGCGCCCGGCAGAACCGCCAGCGCGGCCATTGCAGTGATGCTCAGTTGACGCATGTCATTCTCCTCTTGTTCATTCTTCGCTCGACCCCTCCTTGGCCTCTTTGGAGAGCACAAATTGCACAAGGCCAAAACGGTAAGTCGGAAAATCGGAAATGGAGGACAAGGTGGGCGACCACACGTCGAACGTCTTCCAATCGCCCCATTCCCGCACAAACTGCATGCGCGGCTGCGGGAAGTCGGAATCGCCCAGGTTCGGCGCGATGCGCTTGAGGCCGATCCTGGCCTCCAGGCACAGCTCGCCATCCGCCTCGAACGCGGCGGCCTTCGTCTCCGACCCCAGCGCGTCGCGGCTGGACACCTCGCCGTTGGCGGCGATCTGGATTTGCACAAAAGCATCCCATCGCCGATCGATGTTCACCGCATAGATTCCGCGGACGCGGTCGAGTTTTTTCGCCACCTGGATGCGCAGGCTTTCGTTCCCGGCGTTCGCCGGATCGCCCGGGGACAGCCGCGCGAAGACATAGAGGAAATCCGCGTCATGGCGCATCATCAAGGTGGTGCGACGGGGCGGCGCTTCGCCCCACTGGCGCGACACGAGCTTGAACTCGGGCGTGTTCCGCCACGCGCCATCCTCGGCGACGCCGTCGATCTCGGGCGCGACGGCGACCGGGAGGCATTCGTAGGCGGGGACGCTGTCGGCGAAACGATGGAAGTCCCGGCTTTCCTCCATGAAAAGCGAATAGATCCGCTTGCGCAGAAAATCCACATGCGCAAACGCCTTGGCGTCCCCTTCCGCCGCGGCCGCCGCCTCGTCGAGCAAGGAGCGGAACCGCGCCATTTCATCCTCCGGATATCGAATCCGGTGGATGAAGGCCGTCTCGCTCATTTCCGCGTCGGCATCGTAAAGCCCCTCCCATCGCGAGGCGACAAACTTGTGGAACGCCAGCATCTCGTCGGCCGCCGTCCCGTACAGGTCACGACAGTATTGCTCCAGCAGCGCATCGGGATCGAGCTTGGGATTCCACATCAGCCTGCCCTGCATCCACACCATCGGGAACGACTGGACGCCCATCCAAATCGACCGCGGCGCATGGCGCCGCAGATGCGGATTGTGCCCGTTGATGAAAACCCCTGAGACCATGTCGGCATGCTCGCGCATCCACTTCGCAAAGACATGATGGTACATCGTGGGGATGTACGACGCGTAGGTGTTCGGCGACACCGTGTTGAACCAGTGTCCAAGGCGCGACGGATCGTTGCCCAGCAGCTCGAACCATCGCCGCAGCGCGGCGGAGTGCTTCGCGTAGACGGCGGGATCCATGGCGTACTGGATCGGCGGCCCCACGTAGGTCACGACGAGATTGTCCGGCACCGGCGTCTCCTCCGGCGGCGCCTTGTAATGCGCATAGGCGAGCACGGCGAGCTTCCGGCCGGGCCACCGCTCCTGGATGGCCTCGGCATAGCGCCTCACGAACTGGAAGACGAGTTCCGAGGACTGTCCGTCGAAATCGCGTTCCGGCCGCTGGAACGCCATGCAGCCCTCGCAGTGGCAGGTCGTCTCGGGCGTCATGCCGTCGTTGGGACAGAAATAAACGTATTCGGGCGTCGGATCGCGAGGGCCGAAGGCGTTTTCGGAGACGCCGGTTTCATCGAACGTCTCGATGTTCGCGATCATCTGCTTCAGCACGTCGGGATTCGTCAGGCAGATGTAGCTTCGGTGCTTGTGGTTGAAGTTGATCTGCCGACGCCCGTTCCTGCCGATGGCGAAATACTCGGGGTGCGTTTCGCCATACAGATCCGTCCACCCGACTTGCGTGTGGTTGGCGGTGAGATGCCCGCGGGTGTCGCCAAAGCGAAGCGCCGGGTGCCAGCGGCGTTTCAACGCGTCCGGCCAGTAGGCGTAGCTGATCCCGCCCTCGCGCTGCCGCAGGGCCGGCGCGTCGGAGACGTCAAGCTCGGGCAACGCCAGCGTCGAAACGCGCGGCGGCACGAAGGCGCCCGTCCCGGCCGGATACCAGCGATCGTCGCCGAAGTACCACCGGATGCCCGCGACGCGCTCGAGGAACTCATAGACCCCGAACAACGTCCCCCGATCAAGCCCGCCTTCAGGTCGCTCGCCGCAGATGGCCGCGTTCCCGCCCGATGTCTTGATCCGAAACCCCTCCGGCGGCAACTGCGCGGGACTGCCGAAGAGCGTCGTCGCAAAGCGCGTCGATCCCACGGAGATGAAAGGCGCATCCGCTTCAAGCTGGCTTTCGCCAACGACCGGCAGCCTGCACCCCGTGGCCTTTTCGATGTTCTCGGCCAGGAAGTCCGCGGCGTAGCGGATGCTCTCGCCTTCAGGGAAAACGAGGCCGACCGGCTCGTCCGGCACCACGATCGTGAAGCCGCTCTTCCCCTCCTCCACCAGAAACCCGTCCGCCCGAACCGCGCCCGGCAGAACCGCCAGCGCGGCCAGCGCGGCAATGAAAAATCGACGCACACCTTCCTCCGCTTGTTTACACGCTTGTTTCCATGTCCCGCCCCTCCCGCCTCAAGCCCGGCGTCATCGTATCATGACGACCGTCGCGGCAGGCCATCGATTGATGGGCGGCGCCGTGTAGCTTGTGGTGTTGTCATAGTTGGCGGCGGCAGTGCAGCCCACCACCTGGATGACGCCCGTCGCCTCCCGATGGCTCATGAAGCCAAAGCGAAACTGCCGAGCCGCTATGCTTCCGGCAAGGGCGAACTCGTTCGTCATCGCACCGACGGTTATTCCCGTGTATTGACCGTCCACGTAAATCTTCAGCGGAGCATTCGATCCCGTTTCCTTCTTCAGGTGCAAATCAATGAAATCAGAGTTCGTCGAGACATACGTCGAACCGAAGAACACTTTGTTCGTGTTGACGAATCCGAATTTTGTGCCTTCGTCCGTGAGCGACATGCCCACCGTGATCTCGCGACCAACCGTGACATCGACACCATTGATTCTTCTCGCCTGGGCATTGCAGACATATAAATACGCCAACGGGGCGTCGGGAGACGGAACTTGGCATTCCGTGATCTTGAACAACAGCCGCGCCTCGAACGGATAGTAGAAGTTGGGGTAGTTTTTGTAATCCTGTCCATCATTAATGCACTGCTTTATGTAAAGCGGCCCGTATTTCGTGGTGCTGTGATCCTCGATCTGGAGGCAGGAGTGCCGCAATGTTTCATGTGAAGCGATGGGATACAATTCCCCGATGTAGCCCCACCCCTGATCGAGGGGACTCGTCCTGTCCGGGACGTGCTGGTATTCGAAAACCGCCCCCATCGCCGATGCGCAGGCGATGCCCATCAAGACGGCCGACAAGGCGGCCGTCGTTGCGTTGCTGCCGTGAGTTCTCATGATTTCGTTCCTTCCTTTCGGTTTTTCAGAAAATGGCGCCGGCCTTCAATCGAACATGATCGCGCAAAAAAGACCCTGGCCTTCAAAACGAACATTATCGCACATTCAAACAGCGAAGTCCAGCGCTTTGAGATTAGGATTTTATTAGAAGTTGGCGAGCCAAAAGTTTGCCCCAGCCCCTCTCTCACGCGCCCATTTTCGGGGTCTGTCCCTTGCACCCCTCCCACTCCTACTCCCGCTCTTACTCGTTGATACACTTGCTCTTACGCTTAATCCCCGTTTCCAGGGGTCTGTCCCCAATTTGGCCTGTCCCCAATTTGGCCCCATCCGTTCGCCCGCCGACCCGGCGGTCTCTTTGATCCGCCTGATCGGACGGATCAGACTGATCCAGTTGTCCACAACGTCCACTGCGTCCACTTTGGACCTTGGACCTTGGGCCGCCCCTCTCCTAATCCCTAGCCGCTAGCCGCTGGTTTCTGCCCTAAGGGGCCTCCGGCCGCCGAATCGCCGGCGCCGTGCACGTGGCTACCCCAGTCTTGTCGCCCGCGCCCGTGCATCCCACCACCTGGATGGTGCCGAGGCATCCCCGCAGGTGCATGAACCCAAAACGCAACTGCTGGTTGGCAGCGCTCCCCGACAGTTCGAACGCCGGCGAATCGGGCGGAACCTGGACGTTCGTCGGCTTTCCGTCCACGATCAGCTTCACCGGCGCCGTCGATCCCGAGTCCTTTTTAACGACAAGCTCGATGAAACCGGGATTCGACGACAGATGCGTCGTGCCGAAGAAGACGTTGTCGGTATTGACGAAGCCGATTTTCGTCTTGCCGCCGACACGCGACATGCCAACCACGAAGGAACGCCCCCGGGACACGTAGTCCTTGACGGATCCATTGTTGACCAGAACGGCCATCAAGGGGACGTCGGGCGACGGAACCTGGCAATCGACGATTTTGAACACAATCCGCACCTCGAACGGATGGTAATAGGTCAGATCAGGCGAAATGCCCTTGTTCAAGTAAATCGGCCCGAGCGCAGTCTTGTTCCGGCTCTCCAATTGGAGAAAATCCTTCGTGAGGAACTCGCTCTTCGTCTGCGGCATCTCGCCAATGTAGGCCCACCCCTGGTTTGTGGGACTCGTCATGTCGGGGATGATCTGGTATTCGACAGGCAAGCCCGGCGCCGTTGTACAAAAAAAAACCAAGACGACCGACAAAGCGATCGTCGCCCCGTTCCCAACATGGATTTTCATCATGACGTTCCTTTTTCCGAAATTTTCCCCCTCAAAACAAGTTTGGATTTGTGGATTAGCATTTTCCATGCCCAAAAAGGAAGGCTCCCATGGCTTTTCACAGCGCTGACCTTGTCTTGTCCCATCGAGTAACGTTGTCTAGGGATTCCTTGACAACCATACAGGGAAATCCGTAAACTTGTTTTTGTGTTGATGGGCTAACACCATTGAAATGCGTACTGACAAAATTCTTAAGGAAAAACGAGGAAGACCATGGCACAGAAAACTGTCGAATTCAATCAAGCAGGCGCGAAGGACTTGCCCAATGACAAGCCGTTCGTCTGCAAGATTCAGACTGAAACATGATCATCATCAGAAAGAATTCACATGGATGCGCCAATCAAAATCATGCCCTGTCTCGACATGCGCGACGGCCGCGTCGTCAAAGGCGTCAACTTCACCGACATCCGCGACGCCGGCGACCCCGTCGAATGCGCCCTCGCCTACTGCAAGGCCGGCGCAGACGAGCTGGCCTTGCTCGACATCACGGCCACAGTCGAAAATCGCGCCACGATGCTTGACGTCGTCCGGCGCGTGGCCGAAGCCACGACCATCCCGTTCACCGTTGGCGGCGGCATCGTCGATGTCGCTTCGGCGGCAAGCGTCCTTGAGGCCGGCGCAGACAAGGTCTCCACAAGCAGCGCCGTCTTCCGCAAGCCGGAACTGATCGCAGAAATGGTGAAGACCTTCGGCGCGGACAAGGTCACGGTCGCCATCGACGTGGCTCGCAACACGGCCATGCCCTCCGGCTACGAAGTGTGGATCGACGGCGGACGCACGGCGACGGGCGTCGATGCCATCGACTGGGCGAAGCGAGTGGATGGCTTTGGCGTGAAGACGATCCTGCCGACGAGCAAGAGCACCGACGGCGCAAAGACAGGCTACGACCTGCCGCTGATCCGCCAGATGCGCGCCGCGACCACGGCGGAGATCGTGGCCTCCGGCGGCGCGGGCGCGCTGGAGCACTTCCTCGAAGCCGTGCAGGCCGGCGCCACGATCCTGCTTGCGGCATCTGTCTTCCACTTCAAAATCATCGACATCCAGGAGCTCAAGACCTTCCTTAAAACTCACGACGCGTCAATTCCTGAACCCTGAACACTGGTTCCCGCCCCCTGGCGTGTGGCAGGCGATTTTGGCCACACGCCCATTAAAATCCGTGCTTGACTATTCTACTCGCTTTTTGTCACACTAACAACAGTGCCTTGAACAGAAAAGGATTTTTTATCGCCCGTCCAGCTTGACATTGCGGACGGCATCAAATTGCAGGAGGTTCACCATGGCATCTAGCAACCGAGAGGAGGAAAAGACTCTGCCGACCTACTGGCAGATTCTCGACGCCGCACGCGAACTATTCGCCAAGAACGGGTTCCGCGACACAACCATCCGCATGATCTCGAAAAAGGCCAGGGTCAACGGCGCCTCGGTCAACTACTACTTTCGCTCGAAAGCCGCGCTCTACGAAACGATCTTCCAAGAAGCCTTCGAGAAGGTTGGCAAGCCCATGACCGGACTCGCCTCGACCGTCGTCGACCAAAAGACATGGGAGGCCGCCTTGGACGCCTGGGTCACATTCATGCTGACGCTCTTCCTCAAGGAGGAGCCCGAGTTCTCAATTGTACGGCAGCTCGTCGCGCGCGAGCGCAGCATGCCCACGCAATATTGCAACGATCTTTTCGCCGAGTACTCCCATCCCGTCATCAACGCCTTCCGCAATCTCATCCACATGGCGATGCCTGACGCCCCCGAAGAGGAGTTGCAGTGCGTGTTTGTTTCATATCTGGGGCAATGCACCTGCTTCTTGAATCGCGATCCCCCCTGGGACAAGGTCGTCATATGCCAGTCCATCCCCCGCAACCGATGGATCCAAATGATGCGCAGGCAGATCATGTCCAACATCACCTCGCGCCTCTCCTTCAAGCGCAACACGCTCTTCTAGCCCGAAGCAAAAGTCCAAAGCCCGCCCTGCGGCAGACCTTGGACTTTGGACTTTGGCCGCCCCGCCGGGGGTTCGGGGGCTCCTCCCGTCCTTTGCCCCGCCGGGGGGTTCGGGGGCTCCCCCGTCCTTTGCCCCGCCGGGGGTTCGGGGGCTCCCCCGTCCTTTGCAAAGCCTAGAACTTGCGCGTGACCGAGAAGCCCAGGCTGTGGGCGAAGCCGTCGACGGCCTCGGAAGGATGCACGCCGGCGGGGACGTTCGCGGCAATCTCCTGGTCTTCGACGATCTCGTAGAAGTAGAAGACGTCGAACACCCAGTCCTCCATCGAGTAGCCCGCGCCGACCGCCATGATGTGGCGATCCGATCCCGGGACGATGTAGTCGAGGCACCGCTCGTTCATCGGCGACTCGTCGAACGTGTACGAAGCGCGCAGCGTGATGGCGTCGTCAAGCTGGTACGTCATGCCCGCCGTGTAGCGGAACGCATCGCTCCAGTCCTTCTCGGAAGCCTTCGACTTGGCGCCAACGGCGTGGAGTTCGTCGAAATTGATGCGCAGCTCGTCGTACGTGTGCCAAGCGGTGTAGGTCAGGCCAAGGCCGATGGTGAGCTTGTCGGTCAGATCGTAGGTGATCGCGGACATGACGATGTCAGGCAAGGTGACCGTGCTGAAAACATCCGTGTCGTTGAAGAACGTCGGCGCAGCCGCGGCAATGGGCGCGGGCTTCCGATACTTGCCGCGGCCCTCGACGTCTTGCTCGATCCGGCTGTGGTAGCCGATGCCGATGTTCACCTTGTCAACCGGTTTGAGCGCAATGCCCAGATCGAAGCCGAAGCCGACATCGTCCGCATTGAGATTCTGATCAACGTCAAGCGGGGAATAGGCGGGATCGTTGGGCTTGCGCAGGCCGCCAAGACCCGCAGCGTCGATCTTCTGCTTGAGGGTGATGTCCATGTACTGAACCGAAAGGCCTGCGGAAAGGGAGATCCAGTCGGCCGCCTTCCACGCAACCATCGGGCCGACATTGAAAGACGTAATGGAGACGTCGTAAATGTTGTAGCGCCCGAACCAGTCCTCGTCGTACTTGGCGCCAAGACCAAAGCGCGTGTAAGCGCCCAGGCCAATCCACCACTCGTCGTTGAGCTGGTGCGTCACGTAAAGATGGGGAATGGGCCAGAGCTTGTCGTCGGCATCCTGACTCAGCCTCTCGCCCGTGTAGGCGCTGTGTCCCTCGTACGTGATCCCAGGAGCGACCGTAATGACGCCAAGCTGAAGCTGAGTTCCCGGAACCGTGGTGACAGCGGCCGGGTTCAGGTACATCGAGCCAGGCTCGCCACCCTTCGCCGTGCCGTAGGTCGAATCGGCGTTTCCAGCCGCCGACCCCTGATAAAGACCGAAGCCCGCGCCAAAAGAGGAGCCGACCCCGAAAAGAAAGACCAACGAAGCCTTGACCAAGTCGTGTTTCTTCATGTGTTGTTGTGTTGAATTTGTTTAAGGGTTGTGGAATGGAGGTTGAAACGACACTGCCGTCGCTTTAGGCACAAGACTTTACCAAAACCGTTTCAAAAAAAACAGATCTTTTTTTCAAACATCGGAAAACAGGCGATTCAATCTGATGTTTCACCCTGGGGAGTGCGAGGCAAGCCGAAGGCCGGGGCTTGAAAAGAGAGGAGGAAAAGCAAGACAAGCCGATGGGCTGCACTCGCGCTGCTCAGCAGCGAGCTTGCGCCCATTCGCCCGCAGGGGCCGCAGTCCCCAGCGGCACGGTTCACAACGGGCGGACCCGAAGCCGTTACGCTGGAGCGTGGCACACATCCTGCTTACCTACTGTTGTGCCTTCTTTTGGCACAGTCCGAACTGGGACACCCCCCCTGCGGCACCAGCACGCGGGTGGTGTTTTTATGAACCGTAAATCTGAGGAGAAAGCATGCTAACCGTAAGCAATTTGAAAAAGAACTTCGGTCCGCTGCAGGCCGTCAAAGGAATGTCCTTCGAGGTCGAAAAGGGCGAAGTCCTTGGCTTTCTGGGGCCTAACGGAGCCGGAAAGTCCACCACCATGCGTATGATCACCGGATTCATTCCACCCACCGCAGGCACCGTCGCCGTTTGCGGCCACGACATCGCCACCGCGCCCGTCGAAGCCAAACGGTGCATCGGCTACCTGCCCGAAAACGCGCCCAGCTACCACATGATGACTGTGACAGAATTTCTCACTTTCATTGGGCGCGTGCGCGGCTTCGAAGGCAAGGAGCTCACCTCGAAGGTCGAGGAGACCATCGAAAAAAGCCGCCTGGAAACGGTCCGGAAGCAAACGATCGAGACCCTCTCCAAGGGCTACCGCCAGCGCACGTGCTTCGCCCAGGCGATCCTGCACGACCCGCCGGTGCTCATCATGGACGAGCCGACCGACGGCCTCGATCCGAACCAGAAATACGTCGTCCGCCAGATGATCAAGGAAATGGCGGCCGACAAGGCCATCATCGTTTCCACCCACATTCTCGAAGAGGTCGACGCCGTCTGCACGCGCGCGCTGATCATCGCCGACGGCCGCATCGTCGCGAACGGATCGCCCGCCGAGCTCCGCGCCAAGGATCCGCAAGGGCGGCTCGACGTCGTCTTCCGCAACCTGACCCTGACGGAGGAGGAGGTTTCAAGCCATGCCTAGATTCCGCGCCATCCGCGCCATTTTCCGGCGCGAGTTCAAAGTCTATTTCAATTCGCCAGTCGCCTACGTCTTCCTCGTGGCCTTCCTGGCGTTGACGGGCTTCCTGACGTTCGCCGTCACGATGTTCTACGAACGCCGCCAGGCGGATCTCTCGCCCTTCTTCCTCTGGCACCCGTGGGTGTACCTGCTGCTCGTCCCCGCCGCCACGATGGGCTCGTGGGCGGAGGAGCGGCGCACCGGCACGATCGAGCTGCTGCTCACGCTGCCCGTCACCCTCGCCGAGGTCCTCGTCGCGAAATTCCTCGCCGCCTGGGCGTTCATCGCCATCGCGCTGGCCCTGACCCTCCCGATCGTGTTCACCACGCTCTGGCTGGGCTCCCCCGACATCGGCGCCATCGTCGCCGGCTACATCGGCTCGCTGCTGCTCGCCGGCGCCTGCGTGGCGATCGGCGTCTTCGCCTCGGCGCTCTCGCGAAGCCAGGTCGTCGCCTTCGTCGCCGCGCTGGCCATCTGCTTCGCACTGATGATCATCGGCTTCGACCCGTTCATCAACGCCGTCTCCAACTGGGGCGTCCCCGCCGGGATCGTCGACGCCCTCGCCTCGTGCAGCCTCATCCAGCACTTCGATTCCATGCGTCGCGGCGTCATCGACCTCAAGGACGTCGCCTACTACGTCGGCGTGATCGTCTTCATGCTCGCCGCCGCACATGTGGTGACCGACAGCCGCAAAGCGTCCTAGACCCAAGAGAGGAGCATTCCACCATGTCTGATTTGAACACTTCCACACCCGCCAAGACCCGCAGGCGCCTCGGCGCCGGCGTCGCAGGGCTCGCCGTCCTGCTCGTCATCATCGGCGCGATCGTCGTGATCGCCGGCAACCTGCGCCTTCGCCTCGACCTCACCGAGCACAAGCTCTTCACCCTCTCCAGGGGCTCCCGCCAGCTTCTGGGCCGGCTCGAAAACGACGTCACGCTGAAGCTCTTCTTCAGCGAAAGCGCCCGGGACATGCCGATGGGGCTCAAGACGTACGCCCATCAGGTCCGCGACCTCCTGCGCGAATACGAAATCGCCGGCAAGGGCCGCATCCACCTCGAGCAATACGACCCGAAGCCCGACAGCGACGCCGAGGAATGGGCGCACCGCTACGCGATCGAACCCCAGCAGGTCAACCCGTTTGGCGAAGCGGTCTATTTCGGCCTCGTCGCCGTCTGCGGCGATGCCGAGGCCACCCTCCCCGGCTTCAGCCCGCGCTTCGAGCAGACGCTGGAATACGACATCACCCGCCTCGTCGCGCGCGTCGCCTGGCCCGAGAAGCCCGTCGTCGGCGTCCTCAGCCCCCTGCCCGTGCTCGGCGCCCCGCAGAACCCCATGATGATGATGCAGCGCCGCCAGCAGCAAGACCGCGGCTGGGCCGCCTTCGTCGACCTGCGCGCCAACTACACGCTGCGCGAAATCGACCCCGACGCCGAATCCATCGACCCGGACATCAAGACGCTCGTCGTCGTCCACCCGAAGAACCTCTCCGAGAAGACGCTGCTCGCCCTCGACCAGTTCGTCCTCCGCGGCGGCCGCCTCGTCGCCCTCGTCGATCCGTTCAATCTCATCGACCTGCGCACGACGATGGAGCAAAACCCCATGGCCATGCAGATGGGCGGCGGCCCCGGCGCCTCGACGCTCGGCCCGCTCTTCGACGCCTGGGGCGTCGACTTCGACACGTCGATGGTCGTCGCCGACCTCGCCTCCGCGACGAAGCTCAACGACGGACGCGGCGGCGTGGAGGAAAACCCCGTGTTCCTCACGCTCGACCCCAAGAACCTCTCGCGCGACGACCTCGTCACCTCGCCGCTCTCCCTCGTCATGCTCCCCTTCGCCGGCGCGCTCGAAGCGCGCCCGGTCGACGGCGTCGCCTTCACGCCGCTGATCACCACGTCTGAGGCGGACGCCTGCCTCGTGGACGCCGCCAGCCTTCAGATGGGCATCGACGGCATCAAGCGCCAGCTCGCGCCCGACGGCGTCCAGCGCGTGCTCGCCGCCCGCCTGCAAGGCACGTTCAAGACCGCGTTCCCCAACGGCATCGCCGACGACGGCACCAACGCCGTCCCCGCCCGGCTCCAGTCCGGCGACGGCACCGTCGTCGTGTTCGCGGACGCCGACTTCCTCCACGACTCCTTCTGCGTGCAGATGGTCAACACCTTCTTCGGCCCCATCCCGCAGCCCATCAACGAGAACCTCTCGCTCTTCAGCGGAACCGTTGAACAGCTCGCCGGGCGCGAAGAGCTCATCGGCCTGCGCTCCCGCGGCCAGTTCAACCGCCCGTTCACGAAGGTGGACGAGCTCGAAGTGAAAGCGGTCAAGCAGTGGCAGGCCGAAGAGGAGCGTCTCGAGGCCGCCCTCCGCGAAACGGAAACGCGCCTCGCCGAGCTCCAGCGCCAGCGGGAAGGCTCCGACCGGCTCATCCTCTCCAAGGAACAGCAAGAGGAGCTCGCCCGCTTCCGCAAGACGCAGACGCAGACGCGCCGCCAGCTCAAGGAGGTGCGCAAGAACCTGTACCGCGACATCGAAAGCCTCGGCTTGCGCCTCAAAGTCCTCAACATCGTGATCGTCCCCCTCGCCGTCGCCTGCTTCGGCATTGCCCGAGGCGTCCTCAGGAAGCGCCGGTGATTCTTCAACCCTGGCGGGCGGCGCGGCCGCCCGCCGGAAAGGAATTTCCCCACCATGACACCCAAGAAACTCGCCCTGCTCATCGCCACCGCCGTCGCCCTCGTCGGCATCGCCTATTTCAGCGCCCAGCGCAACACGCTCCGCACCCCCGCCGCCCACGGCAGGAAAATCTTCCCGGACCTTGACGTCAGCCAGGTCGCCGCCATCGAAATCGACCGCCCCGCCGGCGACACCTTCGCCCTCGCCGCCACCGACGCCGGCTGGACGATCGCCTCGCTGCACGGCTATCCGGCGGACATCGCCAAGATCCGCGCCAACGTCCTCAAGCTCGCCGACCTCAAGGCCGGCCACACCGCCACGGCCCGCGCCATGACCGACCCCACGACCGTCCGCCTCATGGACGACGCCGGCAACGTCCTCGCCGAGCTCGCCCTCGGCGAACAACGCCTGAGCAAGCCCGCCGACGACATGCAAGGCTTCGGCGGCTACCCCGACGGACGCTACGTCGCCGTCGGCGGCAGCGACGCCGTCTTCCTCGTCGACGACGCGCTCTCCACGCTCGACGGCGACGCCGCCGACTGGGCGGACATGCAAATCCCCTCCCCGTCCGGCTCGACGCTCCAGGCCATCGAAGTTTCAAGCCCCGACACCGAGCTCGCGCTCGTCAAGGTCGATGGCGCCTGGACGCTCACCGACCTCGGCGAAGACGAGGAGATGGAGACGAGCAAGACCTACGGCCTCGACTCCGCCCTCTCCTATCTCCACTTCAACGGCATCGCCGATCCCGCCCTCACGGACGAAGCGCTCGGCCTGGCGACCGGCACGGTCTACCGCGCCGTCTATGCCGACGGCGTCACCTACACCGCCCGCGTCGGCGGCCCGGTCGCCAGCCAGGCGGATCGCGCCTTCCGCATCGCCGCCTCCTTCGCGCCCGTCGGCACCAACGCCGCCGAGAACGCCGCCGCCGAGATGAAGGCCGCCGACTTCAACGCCAAGACCGCCCGGTGGACGTACTTCGTCTCCCCCTACACCGCCGACAAGTTCGCCCTCGACCGCGCCGACCTCGCCAAACCCAAGACCGAGCCCGAGACCGCAGTCGAATAGCCTCGCCCCACCAGCCGCGAACGCCCATCCAGGCTTTCCCCCCCCCCCCCCCTTTTTAGGGGACAGACCCCAAAAAAAAATATTAGGGGACAGACCACAAAAAAAATCTTGAAATCAGTTCGCTGAATCAAAAGGTCTCGTTGGCAACCTCTTGGCTCAGACATTTGGCACGGTTTGGGTCAGCGTTTCAAGGGGTTTCAAAAAAACCGAGGCATTCTTAGCGATTTCAACCGATTTTAGGCGTGTTTTAGACAGCAGAAGATGGAGCCCACGTCTGTGGCCTCTTTGTCTAGACGTTAGCGGCTGGATTTTCCGATCTTCCAGCTAAACGGTTTGACGTTTTGAGCTAGGCGATGTGGCTTTTCGACACGCTGAGCTCGCCACCACCCCGCAACGGTCGCGCCGTGTAAAGTTCCAAATCGTCGCAACCGACGCACTTGCGCTTGGTATCTTTGCCTGCCGTAAGACGCTTGACGATTTCGATCACAAACGAAGCGGAGCCGACTGCGACGCCATGGCTGAAGTAGCGCACCTTGCAGCGTATCGCCTCGAAAAGCGACACCGACTTGCCTTCCTTGATTGCCGCATCGACCTTGGCGGCATCGAAATTCGACTCGTTGTCGGGGTCGCGCTTGGCAGCACTTGCAGCAATGGCTTCAACAGACGCGGGCGCATCGACATACCCCTCCATCGCGGCATCGCAAGCCGCAAGCGCAACCTCGAACGGAACGGCTTCCTTGCGTCCGAGCGCCGTGCCGACGAGATTGCACATCGCCTTGCGGGCTAGACCTTTCCCTTGCTTCGCGGCGCCGTAGCCAGACCACTGATACGAGCCGGGATCGCCGACAACGTCGGCGCGGACAGGGTTGAGATTGATGTAGGCGGCGACGGTCATGATGGTGCTGTAGTCGGGCGAAAGGAGGATGCTCTTGAAGCGCGATCCCCAGATCGTGCCGCTGTGCTCGTGGCGGTCGTTGTACATCATCGAGAACGTCTCCTTGAGCGTCTTGCAGAACTGCGAGAGATCGTGCATGCGCCGCCGCAATGCAAACTTGGCATCCAGGACCTTGAACTCCATGCCTTTTTTCTCCCATAACTCCCATTCAGTCAAAATGCGATCCGTCTTCGTCTTGCCATAGAGCAGACGCATGCGCCGGACGAGCTCCTGGTCGTCGACATGCTTCGGCAACGGAACTTTCACGAGAATGTGGAAGTGGTTGTCCATGAATGCGTAAGCAAGGACATCGACACCAGAGAATCCGGCGACGGCATTCATCAACCACTCCAGCCGGTTCTTCTCATCGGCATCAAGCAAAAATCTCTGGCCTGAGATTCTGCTGATGACATGATAAATTCCCTCTCCTTCCGCAAGGACTCTTGGCAACCTCATGATACACCTCTTTCTTTCGTGTTTAGTGCATTTTCATGCATTTGATTTCAGATTAGCACATACTGCTACCAATGACAAGCTCGAAATAGGGGACAGACCCTAAAAATGATTGCGTTTGCGCCGCCGTGGAGTCGTGTGCTATACTGACGCCCGTGGAAAAAATGTCCCCGCGAGTCGGCGACACGCCTTTTAACCCCACGCATTTTCAACAAGACATGATCACATTCAGCCCTGAATTGAGACAGCGCTCGCTGCTTTCCCTCAACGACCTCTCCGATGAACATATGCTCGAATTGGTCGAACTCGCGATCACGCTTAAGCAACGGCGCGACGACGGCATCCGCGGCGACCTGTTGCGGCGGCGCAACATCGCCCTGATCTTCGAGAAAGGTTCGACGCGCACCCGATGCGCCGCAGCCATCGCCGCGCGCGAAGAAGGCGGCAACGTCGAATACCTCACGCGCGCCGACACCCACTTCGGCCTGAAAGAGTCCGTCAAGGATACCGCACGCGTACTCGGGCGCATGTTCGACGGCATCCTTTTCCGCGGCTTCGCCCAGCGCACCGTCGAACTTCTCAAAGAGTTCTCAGGAGTGCCCGTCTGGAACGGCCTCACCGATGAGTCGCACCCTACGCAGATCCTCGCCGACCTCATGACGATGAAGCAGACATTCGGCGACATTCGCGGCAAAAAGCTCGTCTACATCGGCGACGGGCGCAACAATGTCGCCAATTCCCTGATGCTCGGCTGCGCCAAGGCGGGCGTGGACTTCGTCAACTGCGCCCCCGAACCGCTGATGCCGGCGCCACACCTCGTGAAGGCTGCCGCGGCGATCGCGGCGCGCAATGGCGCAACCATCACCGTGACGCCCTCACCCGTCGAGGCCGTGCCTGGTGCCAACGTACTCTACACCGACGTGTGGGTCTCGATGGGCGAAGAGACCAGAAAGGCCGAGCGCCTCTCCCTGTTGCGCCCCTATCAAGTGAACATGGATCTCTGCCGCAAAACCGGCAACCTCGGTGGCGAACTCCTCTTCCTGCACTGTCTGCCCGCCTTCCACGACGATCAAACCGAAGCCTCGCACGACACCGGCGCGCTTGAAGTAACAGACGAGGTCTTCGAAGCAGACTTCTCAAAGGTCTTCGACGAAGCCGAAAACCGAATGCACACCATCAAGGCGCTCTTCGTCTCCGCCCTCACCCCCAGCGCGTAAAAAGATGCCATTCGCACCCCGCAATTTTGCAATTCGCAATTCGCAATTCGTAATTCCCTAATTCGTAATTCGTAATTCCCCATGTTAGACCCCACCCAGCACATCACGACCTATTCGTGGCCTGAATTCCAAAATCTGCCCATGACGCAGAAGGTGCGCTGCCTCGCCCGAGAGGATGGCTCACCCTTCCACACGCTCTTCTCACAGCAGTTCGACCGCGCGAACCTCGACCGTCTCTGCAAGCTCGCGACCGAGATCCGCTCCATCGCCAAGTCCCGCGGCGGCATGCTCTTCCTCCAAGGGCTGCTCAACCACAAGCGCGCGATGCTCTACTTCACCCAGCCGAGCTCGCGCACGTTCCTCTCCTTCGTCTCGGCCTGCCAAATCCTCGGTATCCACATCGGCGAAGTGCGCGAAACCTCGACCTCCAGCGAGTTCAAGGGCGAGTCGCAAAAGGACTCCATCCGCACCTTCAGCTCCTACTTTGACATCATCATCATGCGCACGAAGGAGAAGGGCCTCGCCGAGCACATGGCTTGGGTGCTCTCCAACTCCGAGCGTCCCGTGCCCATCATCAACGCCGGCTCGGGCAAGGACCAGCACCCCACGCAGGCCCTCCTCGACATCTACACGCTCAACCGCAGCTTCGAGCGCCGCGGCGGCCTGCGCAACCGCACCGTCATGTTCATCGGCGACCTCGCCCGCGGCCGCACCGTCCGCTCGCTCTCCAACCTGCTGCTCAACTACGAGAACATCAAGCAGATCTTCGTCGCCCCCGAAGGGCTCCAGATCAGCCAGGACGTCCTCGACAACCTCACCGAACGCGGCACGTCGTGGGTCGTCTCCTCCAACATGCGCGAGCACCTCCCCGACGTCGACGCCATCTACATGACGCGCATTCAGGACGAGTGGGACGTGACGCAAGGCGAAAGCGCCAGCATCGACACCTCCGCCTTCAAGATCGGTGTCGAGGAAATGCGCCTCTGCAAGCCGGACGCCATCCTCATGCACCCCCTGCCCCGCCGCGACGAGATCGCCGCCGAAGTCGACCACGACCCACGCGCCATGTACTGGCGCCAGGTGCGCAACGGCATGTGGATGCGCGCCGCCCTCATCGCCTCCACTTTCGACTGCGCCACGCGCATCGACCAATTTTTCCGGGAAAACCTTTGAACACGTCATTCCTCATCGCCAACATCGTCTTCGACGCCTACCGGACCTCCAGTGTCTTCAACAAACTGGTCGTCGTCCTTCTCGTCCTGCTCTCAATCTACACCCTGGCCAACATGGTCGGCAAGCGCGGCGCTCTGAACATCATCGACCGCCGCAACTTGAGGTTCCTGCGTCAACTCCGAGGCAAGCCCCACCCCGCCCAGCACTACATCGACGTCAAAGGAAAATTCATGCCCGGCACCCCCATGGCGGACATCTACTCCGCCGCCATCAAGGAAATGCTCAGCCTTCTGCGCAAGCGCGGCGTCCTCGAAACCGACGTCGCCGGCTGGTCCGCCGGGCTCGCCCCCGTCGCCCTCAGCGAATACGAGATCGACGCCATCCGCTCCTGCGCCGACAGCGAGCTCGAAGAGCAGCTCATCATCATCGAGGACAAGATGTCCTCCCTCGCCACCAGCACCTCCATCGCCCCCTCCCTCGGCCTCTTCGGCACCGTCTGGGGCGTCATGGAGGCCTTCATGGCCATGGCCGACTCCGGCTCCACGATGATGATCACGAACGTCGCGCCCGGCATCGCCGGCGCCCTGCTCACCACCGTCATCGGCCTCTTCATCGCCATCCCGGCCACCTGGGCCTACAACGGCCTCGCCGACCGCGTCCGCTTCACCAGCGTCAAGGTCCGCAACTTCACCGACCAGCTCGTGGCCGACATCGCGCACCAGCATGTGCGCCCCGACGCCACCTACGCCCCGCGCCCCAGTGCGCCGCCCTACGACCTGCGGCCCAACGTCCCCTACGGCCCGCGCTACGACCAAAAACCTGACCCGCGCTACGACGCGCCCCCCGCCACGCCATACGACGGAGGCACGTACTAGCCATGCGCCGCCGTCGTGAAATCCACTACATCCGCCCCAAGGTGGAGTTGAACCTCACCTCGATGATGGATCTCACCTTTCTCCTGCTCATCACGTTCATCATCACCTTCCCCCTCATCGAACAAGGCCTCCCCGTCGCGCTCCCCAAAGGCAAGTCAAAGCCCATCGAAGCCGACAACAAGCCCGCCATCGTCACCGTCGACGCCCAGGGCCGCATCTACCTCGGCCAGACGCTCGTCACCCTCGACGACCTCAACGACAAGCTCCGCGCCCAGCTCGCCTCCAACGACAAACTCCAGCTCATCATCCGGGGCGACAAGGCCGTCAACTACGGCACCGTCGTCGACGTCGCCCAGCTCGCGACCGACCTCGGCATCAGCCGCATGGCGCTTGCCACGTCGCCCAAGGAGTAGCCCATGCTGGAGAACCGCGACCAGGCCCAGTCCCCCTACACGAGAAGCTACCTCATCTCGGTGGCCACGCATGCCATCATCCTGCTCGCCCTCTCCGTCGTCAGCGTCTTCAACGGCTGCCAGTGCCTCCGCCGCAAGAACAAGCTCCAGCCCCTGCCCATCGAGTTCACCGTCGCCATCCCCGAGGAATACTTCCCCGCCCCCGAGCCCGACTCTGCGGAAGGCGCCCAAGCCGAAGAAACCAAGCCCGCGCCGCCCGACGAGCCCGAACCCATCGCCATGCCCGATCCCGAAAAGCCCAAGGACAAGCCGAAAGACAAGCCAAAGGAACCCGAGAAACCCAAGGAAAAGCCCAAGTTCGAGAAGAGCAAAAAAATCGTCGAGAGGAAGCCACCCAAGGAAAAGCCCAGGGAAATCATCAAAAACCTCCCCAAGGACGCCAAGCCCGCCAAGGTCAAAGGCCCCAAGCTCACCGCGGAGGAAATCCAGAAGCTCATCGATGCAGGCGCCACGCCCTCCGATCGCACCTCCGTGCCGGGCGAAGACGACATCTGCCTGCTCGCCATCAAGAAAGCCCTCTACAAGGCGTGGATCGTCCCCTCGGCCGAACATTTCACCGGCCGCCCCGCCCTGATCGAAATCACCCTGGGCCCCACCGGCGCCATCGTCGGCCACCGCCTCGTCGAAGGCTCTGGCAACCGCGTCCTCGACAACTCGGCGCTGGATGCCGCCGCCGCCGTCCGCCACATCCCCGGGATCTCATCCAATTTCCTGCGCTCCCGACGCAAAGTCACCATCGCCTTCGATCTCGAACAATAAACAGGAGAGACCGCCATGAACTTCCGCCGCCTCGTCCCCCTCGCCCTTGTCGTCCTTGCCTGCGCCCTCCACGCCCAGGCCCAGGCGCCCGCGCCCGCTCCGCTTCACGACGAAGCGCCCATCCTCAGCGCCGCCGACCGCAAGAGGCTCGCCAAGGAGATGAAGGAACTGACCGCCGAAATCCACGCCGCCCGAAAGGCCGCCGCCGAAGCCCCCTCCCTCGCCCCGCTCAAGGAAGCCCTCGACGCCGCGAAGGAAACGACCGACGCCGCCAAGATCCAAGCCGCCCAGCGCGCCCTCGCCGACGGCGTCGAGGCGCTCCTCTACCAGCAGGAGGGCATGCCGGCGAAAATCAAGCGCCTGATCGACGTCGGCCACCTGCTCCGCTACGACACCCCCAACCAGCGCAAGATCCGCCGCCAGAACCGCCCTGTCGTCCACGCCAATCCCTTCCCCACCGCCGACACCAATTCCCCTCCCGCCATCACCAACGCGCCATGAGTCGCTAGTAAGTCCAAGGTTCAAAGCCGCCCTTCGGCCAAATCAAAAATCACAAATCTAAAACTCCCTTCATAGCCACAAAAAACAAGTATGTGGGTGAGTCAAGCGCCTTTTTTTGCCGTTTCGTCTAAGCCCTTCCTTGGCAACAGTTATGAGAAGATTTGGTCGAAGTCGGCTCAGGGGCGCGAGCGGGCTGCTTCTTCAAAGCCCCTTTCGCATCCCGAGGCGACCCGGGGCGGCGTCCGCCTGCATCGCGTGGCTCGGGGGAGGGGGCGG
>JBMNOD010000074.1:0-17392 GCA_050942875.1 Kiritimatiellia bacterium | reverse complement strand
CGAGAACTCGTGGAAGTCTCATGGTGCACCTCTTTCGGTTGGATTTGACGCTTTTCCGGCGTTTGGTGGCAGAATAGCAGATGCGGTTACCGATTGCAATCACAAAATAGGGGACAGACCCCAAAAACACCCAAGAGACCCCAAAAACACCCACTGGATACCCAGCGGCGGTTTGTGGTAGCATAGACGAGACGAAAGAAAAAGCAAACAACCACGCGCCAATCGGGGCGCGACACCAGAAAACAGGATCAACAACAAATGGTCAAGCGAAAAAAGAAGTTCGGGGGCTACAACAAATCATCGGGCAAAGGAACCCCGCGAGAAACAGCCGCCGAGTCCCACATCACCGGCACCCTCTCCCTCGCCCGCAGCGGCACCGGCTTCGTCGCCGCCGACGATGGCGGCGAGGACATCGTCATCCCGCAGGAATCCATCGGCCAGGCGCTGCCGGGCGACCGTGTCAGCGTCTCCAAGCTGCCACCGCGCCGCGGCGACGGGCAGCGCATGGGGCGCATCGAGAAAATCCTCGAACGCAGCCAGACCGACATCGTCTGCACCCTGCGCCGCACGGGGCGCCACCTCGCCGCCGTGCCCATCACCCCCAACTACCAAAACACCTTCAACATCGCCGACCCCAAGGGCGCGAAGGAAGGCGACCGCATCGTCGTGCGCTTCACTGCCTGGGACAACCCGATGCTCAACCCCGACGCCGAAGTCGCCGGCGTCATCGGCCCCGCCGACAACCCGTCGCTCGACACCGAAGCGATCATCCGCACATACGACCTGCCGACCGAGTTCCCGCAAGGCGCGCTGAACGAGGCGCAGTCCGTCTCGACGAAACTCGCCCACCCCGGCCCGCGAGAGGATCTGCGCGACAAGCTCGTCGTCATGATCGACCCGGCCACGGCCAGGGACTTCGACGACGCGCTCTCGCTGGAGCAGGACGGCGAAGGGCGCCGCGTCCTCGGCGTCCACATCGCCGACGTCTCGCACTTCGTCCGCCCCGGCACCCCGCTCGACGCCGAAGCGCGCAAGCGCGGCACGAGCGTTTATCTCGTGGACAAGGCGATCCCCATGCTGCCAGAGCAGCTTTCCAACGGCGTCTGCAGCCTCGTGCCGGGCGAAGACCGCCTCGCCCTCTCCGCGTTCCTGACCTTCAACGCCGCCGGCGTGGTCGTCGCCCGCCGCCTCACGCGCTCGATCATCCGCTCGAAACTGCGCCTCACCTACGAGCAGGCGCAGGACGTCATCGACGCCGCCCCCGGCGCCGACCAAATCGGCACCGCCGAAATCCGCGAGCGCATCCTCGCGCTCAACGCGCTGTCCCAGCAGCTCCGCAAGAACCGCTTCAAGCGCTTCGCCCTCGACATCTCGTCGCCCGAAATGCAAGTGGAGCTCGACGACCACGGCATGATGGTCGGCATCCACCCGGCCGTCCACACGGTTTCGCACGAGCTCGTCGAAGAGGCGATGATCGCCGCGAACGAAGCCGTCGCCGCCGAGCTCGCCGGACGCCGCATCCCCTACATCTCGCGCTTCCACGACGCCCCCGACCCCGAGAAGATCGAAATCCTCTCCGCCGCCGTCGCCGCGCTCGGGCTCGAACCCGGCGACCTCATGCACACCGGCAACCTCATGCGCCTGCTCAAGGCCGTCCGCGGCACCGCGCTCCAGCCCTACGTGGACATGCAGGTGCTGCGCAGCATGAAGCGCGCCGAGTACGCCGTGGATCACGAGGGGCATTTCGGCCTGGCCAAGCGCTTCTACAGCCACTTCACCTCGCCGATCCGGCGCTACCCCGACCTCGTGCTCCACCGCCAGGTCGCGGCGATCCTCGCCGACGACGCGACCGCGCAGCCCAGCCGCGGGGAACTGGCCGTCATCGCGAAAAACGCCACGGAGACGGAGTTCCGCGCCGAACAAGCGTCCCGCGACCTGATCGAGATCAAGAAGTACCGCTTCCTCGCCCAGCAGATCGCCGACGGCAAGCCGCTCGAATACGACGCGGTCGTCGTCAAGGTCATGGACTTCGGCGTCTTCGTCGAAGTCCCGCAACTGCAGATCAGCGGCCTCGTCCACGTCTCCGCGCTCTCCGAAAAATTCGTCCGCTACGACGGCGCGCAAGACCGCCTCGTCGCGCCGGGGCTTTCCGTCGGCGCAGGCGATACGCTCCGCGTCCTCGTCTCAAGCGTCAACTTCGACGAGCGAAAAGTCGATTTCAGCTTCGTCGGCATCCCCGAGGCGACCACACCCCCGCCCCGCGACCTCTCGTCGCAGGCGGCGCGCCGCCGCGAACGCCGCGAACGGCGGGGCGACAACGCCGCCGAGGCGAAAAAACCCTCGGACAAAGGCAAGAAAAAGAGCGACGGCAAGGCGAAATCCACGGACGCCCAGCCGAAGCCCCGCAAGCCCCGCAACAAAGGCAACGGCAAGCAGCAGCAATAGCGGCGCACCCACCGCCCGCAGACAAGATGAAAGAGAAGGCAATGAAGACGACCAAGGAACACGATGTTGAACGGCAGTGGACCGCCGTCCGAAACGTGTTCCGCCGCTCGCGCCGACGCGTGCGCACCGCCGTCGCGTTTGGCAGCGGCGGTGCGCGAGGCTGGGCGCACGCCGGCGTGATGAAGGCCTTTCGCGAGATCGGCTTCAAGCCGGATCTCGTCGTCGGCACCAGCATCGGCTCGATCGCCGCCGCCGTCCAGGCGGCCGGCGTCCTGGACGACTTCCTCAAATTCTCGGAAGACCTCGACTGGTTCAAGGCCACGCAAATGTTCATCGAGTTCGGCATCCCGCGCGGCGGCCTGATCGAAGGACGAAAGGTGGCCGATCTCCTGGGCAAGATGATCCCGGTCGAGCGCATCGAAGACCTGTCGCTTCCCTACGCCGCCGTCGCGGCCGACCTCGAGACGGCCGAACCGGTCGTCTTCACGAGCGGGTCGCTGATCGAAGCCATCCGCGCCTCCATTTCCATCCCCGGCGTCTTCACGCCCGTCCGCTTCGGCAAACGGCTTCTCGTCGATGGCGGCATCGTCAACCCCCTGCCCATCGAAACGGCTCGCGCCATGGGCGCCACCCGCGTCATCGCCGTCAACATCAACAACAACCATGCCGCACCGGAGCCAGAGACAGAGACAGAGACGAATGACGGCTCGCGCCCCGGCAACCTCGCCGACCTCTTGCAGCAGCAAATGATGCGCCTCACCGCAAAGGTGGGCAAACTCTCCTCCAAGCGGCATCGCACAGAATCCGACAGCGACCCCGGGATGAACCTCTTCGACGTATTGACGCGCGCCTGGCGGATCGCCGAAGACCGCCTGACCCAGGATTGCATCCGCGCCAACCCGCCGGACATCCTGATCGAACCCGCCGTGGGCGACATCGCAACGATGGACTTCAGCCGCGCCGCCGTCGCCATCAAGGCAGGCCACGACGCCACCCTCGCGGCAATGAAGGACTGGAGCTAGCGCGAAAGGCTCCTTTGTCGCAAACTTTGTCGACTTCCCAAGCAACTAGCGCAACGCATCCGTCGGCAGAATGCGGAAGGCGTCAAGCGGATGCTCGCTCGTCCACAAGGGCAGACGCGGCGCCGGGCCTTCAATGCGCACAAGCGGCGGATCACGGTCGGCGAGTTCGTTGACCCTGCGCCAAAGCTGCGTATCGCCCCAGTACTGCGGCGGCGGATCGGCGGCGGCGACCGTCTTGAAAATGCCGGAGGGGGCATCGCTCCCGCCGCGAATCGCGTCGAGGGCGAGCGTCGCCAGACGCCCCAGCCCCGTGGCAGGGTCCGGCTGTTCGGCGATCCAGCGGGCGGCGGCGGGCGGCATCCACGGCAGCGGGGCGGCGTCCATCCGCGCCACGCGCGCCAGCGCGTCGAAATCCTGCTCCGCAAAAGCCCGATCGACATCGACCGCAAACGCAAACTGCCCGGCCGTGACGGGTTTGCGACGGGCATGGCACGAGGCAAGCGCTTCAGGCTGGAGCTGCCCGAGGCCGTTGTAAGGCTCGATGCCGGGGAAGGCGTCGATGCAAAGCAACTCCACATCCGACGCCTGCCGCTCATGCAGACACGCGAGGATGTGCGCCAGCATCGCCATGTCGAAGAGACAGGCGTCGAACCACAAGACCATCGGCCGCCTGCCTGCGGCGGCGTCCTCGAGAGCCTGGTATTGCCGCTCCAAGGTCTTGAGGATCAGCGCCTGGCCAAGCCCGCCGCCGGTCGATGCTTCGAGCAGCTCCGCGCGCGCGGCGAACGTGGCGTCGTCCGGCCACCCCGGCTTGCGGACGCCATCGTAGAGGATGTCGTGCCACACCAGGACGTCCCCCGGCAGCCCGGCCCTTGCCAGACGATCGCCGGCGCAATCCCCGCTCGTGATGTGCAGTGGATTCGTTTTGAACAGGATCACCGCCACGGCATCGAGGATGCCTTGAGCAAAAACCACTTCGCCAACGGGTCGGAGATGAACGCCGTCATTCGGATCGCGGAGAGCTTCGCGGGGGACGCCACGAGCTTCGGCAGCACGGAAAGCCGGCCCCGGGTCAAAACATGGCGCCGACAGCGACGCGGCGGCGGCGGCAATCACCGGATTCGCTCGTTCCAGATGAGTCCAGGCGCTCGCTGCGCAGCTTGCCTGCGCAGGCGGATATTGCAAGAAAAGAAGCGCCGCGCCGGAAGCGAGAACCGACTTGCCGATCGACTCAAGGCTCTCTTGCACGGCGGCGGAGGGATCGCCGCGGCGAGCCACGGCTTCGGGGGCGAAGTCGTTGCCGCCAAGCAGCACGATGACAAGGTCGGGGGCGTGGTCAAGAACCTGCGACGCCAGCCGCGATGGTGCGCCGGGAGGCGATCCGGGGGGGCCAGGCGCCTCGGCGACGCAAGCCGTGTCGCCGGCATGGCCGGCGTTGACGACCTCGCAACAACCGGCTCCAAACTTCACCTCAAGCGCGAAGCCGAGGAGGTCGGCCCACTTGAGGTAAAGATGGCGGTACGGTTCGCCGGGACGGCATCCGGTGATGGAGTCGCCAAAGCAGACAATGCGAAAGCGAGGCGTCATGGCAGGAGAAAAACAATCGCGAAGCGCGACGACAGCCAAAGCCGAAGCAAGCGCAGGCTGTCATCGCGACGAACTAACGGATGGTGACGAGCGTTCCGGATGGATTCGCGGCCGTCAGGCGAAGAATCCAGGCGGCGGAAGCGGCGTCGAACTCGACCGACGTCCCGCAGTCTCCGAGATCCTCGGACGAAACGGTCGAGGCGAATTGCGTGAGAATGTATTCGGCCATGCCGGGATTGCCGGGATTGTTGGCAAGGGAAACAAGGTCGATGGTGCGATCGCGGCCGGACTGCGCCCAATGGCGATCAATGTCCAATCCGAGCACAATGCCGCCGGTGGCGAGCGCCGGATCGAATTTATTGGGCTGTTCACCGAGGCGAAGGAAGGGTTCGGTGGTCGAACGCCCTTCAGCCGGGATGGAAAGCGACACGATCAGCGGATCATCGACGCCGTTGAAATTCTCCCGATCAATGATCTGGGCCGCGACAACGCCATTGGTGCCGCCGATCTCAACGCGGCAGGGACCGTTGGCCAGCGTCGCAGGAACGAGGTTGATCTTGTAGGCGACGTCGAGGCGGGCGTTGCGGCAGCGCAGGACGTTGCCGCCGGAATCGCCGCCGCGGGCAAGCTGGACGCAGCCGCTGAAGGAGGCCGTGCCGCCGTCGAGCACTTCGAAAGTGTTTCCGGAGCCCTGCATGCCGCCGACAAACAAGGTCGCGTCCCAGAGGTCGTTGTAGCCCGTGCCGCCGCGATAGACGGCGTTGGAGACGCAGAAGAGATTGCCGTCGCCGCCGTCGCCGCCGGAGCTGATGAAGGTGCCGCCGACGCCGGTCCAGGTGGCGTTGTCAACAACGGCGCCGTTGCGGACATAGACGGCGTTGCCGTCATCCCCGGGCTCCTTGCCGACGAGAAAACCCGTGAGACGAACGATGAGCTGTCCGTTCTTGAAGCTGTTGTTCGTGACGATGTTGACCGTGGCGCCGTCTTCGATGAAAAGCGTGTTGCCGGCGCCCGGTCTGCCGGCGTCCAATTCGCCGACGATGAAAACGCCCTCGAGTTCCATGTCGTTCGGGACGAGAGTCCAGCAGGTGTCCGCGCCGCTCACGCGGCCGACTTGATCCGCGCCGCCACAGCCCATCCGGAACCAGCGGCTGACGGGCGTTGCGCCGTCCGCGACCTCGATCCGCGCATCGCGGGAGGAGACGCGGAAGTTGAAGTTCGAAAAGACGGCGTCTTCGCCGGCAACGCGAAGCAGGGCGTTGGAGCTGACAAGCGCATGCCCATCCCAAGCGGGCATGAAAACCTGGCTGCCAGGACCGAAGACGAAAGCGGCGCGGGGAAGCTGGGCGAACTCCCATTCGAAGACGAGGCCGTTGACGGTGGCGTTTTCGACGTGGAAGAGATTGGTTGCCAGGGCGACGGCAGGAACGATGTTCTCCTCGTATTTGAACTTCATTCCGTTGACGGTGGCACCATCTTCCACGCGGATTTCCGAGTTGTAGTAGCGGCCGCCAACATAAAGATCGTCGATGACGGTTCCCGTGCCGTCGATGAGGAGGCGGTTGTCATAGCCCGAATGGTCGAACGTGGAAAGATTGACCCGGACGTTGGAGGCGTGGACGCCGTTGCGGAAGCGAATGTCGCCATCATGATCGAAAACCTGGATCTGAAGGTAATCGTTGTTCCCCCCGCCAGCCGCGCGACCGATGACACGGGTGCCGACGCCTTCGAACCGGATCGAGGCGGGTGATTTGGCGTAAATCTCCCGGGCGGGCATGGCAAACGTCCCGGAAAGAACCGAAAAGGCGCAGCCAGGGTCAAATTCCGCGAAAACGCCCTCGAAAGCCGAGACGCCGGGTGGCTGGAAGGTGACGGAGGCGCCATTGACGGCCTTGAGAATCCAGAAAACGTTGGTGGCGCCTGCGTTTGCCGTGACGGCGGCGTCGAAGCCCCGGAAGTTGACGACATCTTGGTTGGCCGCGGACGGGAAGACGGTGGCGTCGGGATCCCATTGGGATTCGCCTCCGATCTTCCAGGATGCGAGATCGTTCCAGTTGGCGGGCTGGGGCGCGACAGCGCTCCAGTAGAAGTTGTCGCCGGCAAAGGCGGTCGCGGCGGATGCCGCAAGAAGGATGGTTCGCAATGCGTTCAGGTTCATCGTGAGCCCTTTCTTTTGAGTTGGCCTGGTGTCAACGTGATGGAGTCAATGGCGTCGTCCGAAGCGACCAGACGTCCTCGGAAGAAGCCAAAAGTCGCGCGCCAACGCGAAACGGCGGATAGCCGACGCAGTAGGCGCGGAATGAAAGGAGATTGTCGCCGGCGCGAAGGCGGACGCGCCGCGTCGCGATCCTGCGAAACTGGTCGCTGGCGGGATCGTCTGCGTAGTCCGTGTCGTCGAGAGGAAGCGCCTCGCCATTGAGATGCCAGCGGATGTGCGTCATGGGATGGGAATGGAGTTCAAGCGGGATCTCCAGATCGCGTTTGGACTCGATGCGCACGGCGCCGTACCAAAGCTGGGATCCAAGTCCGACGACGACGCGGGAATCGACCTCGGCGATCGGGACGGCGCGCCAACGCAGCGCGCCATTCTCGGCGTCGCCCCACCAGCCGCGCGTCATCGGGCCCGTGTAGGAGGCGTTGGCATCCGGTGCGCCGGGATTGCCATCGAGCGGGAAGACGGCATTCTCGAAATAGTCGCGCACAAGCGGCTTGGCGGCAGGCGGTGGATCGTAGGACCAGCCGCTTGCGCCGTCGCCTCCAAACGGACCGAGGATTCCCCACTCCAGCGGGACGAGGCCCGCGTCTGCATCCGCAAAACGGATCGGCGCCCAGGAGCTTGGATGGAGACGGGCCTCGGACGGTTCGTCGTGCGTCTCGCAGCTGGCCGTCCCGTCCGTGTTCGCCCACCAGATTCGATGGTGCCCGCCCAGATTGGCCTCGAAGTTGCCGCGGGTGCGGAGGGCGCCCGAAAACGGCGCCTTCCGCCAGCCGGGGAAGGTGGCGCGCGGAATGGCGACGGCCAGGACGAACCCCTGCCCATCATCATCGATCCGCCAGCCGTAGTCGGCGCCGGCAATGGGCGCGACGTGGGCGAAGCGGACTTCGCCCACGGGCGTCTTGTAGCCTGCGGGACGGGCGGACGCCCCCTTCCAGACAGGGTGGAAGGCCATCCCGACCGGACCGACGGCGCCGGTGGCGTCGCGGAAAAGCCCAAACGTCAGACGCGTGGCAAAGTCGCCCTCGCCGCAATAGAACCCGAGCGTGTCGGCGCCGAGGTCGTGGGAGAAGAGCCGGCTCGGATCGACAAGCGCAGGCGGACGAATGGGCGAACCCGTGCGAACATGCCAGCGCAAGAAGATGTGGTCGGGATCGTAGAGCGCCCGGACCTCGACGGAGCGTCCGACGCCCGCAGGAAGCCGAATGGGAGCGGCGCGCTCCCAGCCTTTGTCGGCGCCGTCGCGGAGCTCGACGCCGCCAAAGGCCGGCGCGACGGTGGCGACGCGCGCAGCGCCCGGGCCGCCGCGCAGGGCAATGGCCATCTCCGGCGGATCCGCGATCGCGGAGCTGGAAAGCGCAATGCGCCGAGGAAGCGATTCGATGGGGCGGACGGGATTCTCATGGAGCGACCAGCCGCGCATTTCGTAAAGGAGCGGCGTGAACTTGCCGCCGCAAAAATAAATCCGCCCGTTGTCCGAATTGGCCTGGAGCGTGCCGACGAAGAATTCCCCATGCTGCTTGTAAACGCCCTGCTCGCGGCCGAGCGATTCGGGCGCGAAAACCGTATCGACGTAAAGGCCATCCTCCGTATAAAGGAAGATGCCGCCGCGTGACTGGTCGACGACGGAAAGCAGTCCGTTGATGGGCTTGAAGAGACGCATGGCGCCGAGGAATTCGCCGCGAGAGCCGGTGCGCTGGAAGTCCGTGCGACCGACACGCCAACGCAGCCGATAGCCGCCATGGCGATCCATGTCGTAGCGGGAGATCTTGTGCTGGGCGCCATAGTTGGCGGTGAAGTCGCGCCCGCCGCGAGCCTGGACGTAGAACGAGCCGCCGGGCGTCCCATCGGCCTGCATCCAATCGCTTGAGAAGTCGTCGGCAAGCTCGTTGGCGCCGAAAAGCGCAGTGGCCGAACCGTTGCGGCGCGCGGCGAAAACAGGATCCGTGAGAAGTTTCTCCCACTGAGAGAAAATGGGGTTTCCGTGCGCGTCGAAAGCGCTGGGCGCCAAGCGCCAGACATCGGGCGTCCCCTGGCCGATGGCGCAGTAGGAAAGATCGGCAAGCCACTTTTGGCCATGATAGGTCAAAACGCCGGGAGGAAGCTCGGGGCAGGGGCGCGTCTCGTCCACGTCGATTTCGCCATTGCCGTTCGCATCGTTCCAGAAGACGGTGTCGAATGCGTCGCGGAGAATGGCGGCGGAAAGCAGAAGGGCGCGGCCATCGTCGGAGAGGCGGTAGATCGTCGCGTTCTGCTCGCTGGCGAAATAGAGACGCCCTCTGACGCGGACGACGGCGAATTTGTTGAGCGCAAGATCGCGTTCGGATCGCAGGCCGGGCCACACCGCCTGCAACGTCCAGCGCCCCGTCGCCGCATCCACGCGATAGCGCTGGAGCCAGCCGCCCTGGCCGGGAATGTAGAAATCGCCGGGGCGTTCGGGATCAGCCCCCCAGCCGCCGTTCGCAAACGTCTGGTAGGAATCGTAGGAACGGAGGTGCCGACCCGTCTCGGCATCCCATTCGGAGAGACGGTTCGCTCCGAACGAATCCACAACGAGGAGACGCTCCGAGCCGTCGGCCGCGCGGCGGATCGCAAGCCGCGTCGGCCCATGGAACGAAAGCGGATCCCAGGCGCCGGGAGTTTGGAAGACAGCGGCGCCGAAAAGGCGATCAGGGCGGCTCGCATTCGGAGAGCCGGGAGAGAAGCGAAAGACGTGGTTCCGCCCGGTGTCGCTCAAGTAGATGCGGCCCGCGGAATCGAGCGCCATGTCGCATGGATGGATGTTCTCCGGGATTCGGAAGAACGGATGCGGCGCGGGCGCGGCAGGCAGGCCGTCGGGCGTAAGCGGGAGGACGGCCACCGAAGCGGCATCTTCGATGGTGATCCCGCTTTGCAAGATGAAAAGGCGAGACTGATGGACCGCGACCGCCCGGGGGCGCTGGGCCGAGATGGTGGCAAGGCAAGTGCCGTCGCGCCCGTCGTGAAACGTGATCTGGTCAACGAACTCGGTCGCGCTTTCCGCAGGCAGTTCGACATGCCATTCGGGGTCGAGCGCGCGGATGATGCGACCGCGCTGGACGATGCAGACGACGGGGCGCTCCCCGCCGGCGTCGGCGGCGGGAATGGCGACGAGATCCTGCACGCGACCCGGGGGCAGGAAGCCGCCCTCGCGCGCGGGGGCGCGATCCGTGCCGAACGGCGTGCCGTCGGCGCGATAGACGAAATCCGGCGTGCCGTCGCGGCTGCACGCCCAGACGGTTTCGCCATCGGTGCAGGCGCACGGGCCGCCGCCCACGCCGCCGGAGGGAAACGCCCGCACGACTTGCTCGGGCCCGTCCGGACGGTCGAGATCGAGGAGAGGGGCGTTGCGGCCGTTCTCAAGATACTGGTAATGGAGGACGACCCGACCATTCGGCGCGGCGCTCACATCAAGCAACGGGGACGACACCGGGTCGCCCGAAAACGGAATCGGCACCGTCCAGAGCTCAGGCGTCGCCGGATCAGGCAGGAACGCGCCGACACCGCCGCAATAGCGCGGCGTCACCGCGTGATGTTCCCCATCCACGGGCCAGCGTTCGGCGCGGGCGTAAATGCCCTTCAAGGCGTATTCGCCCGGCGGGACGGGCATGAAATTGTCGTCGAGACCATCCCACGAGGCCGAGAAGCGTCCGCCGTTTTCCGGGGTGACGGCATAAGGCCGCCCCGAGACGAAGGTCGAAACGATGTGATCCGGATTTTCCGTTGAGACAGCGGCGAGCGTCACAAGATACGTCCCCGGCTTCGGCGGGAGCGCAAAGGGGACATCGACGGCGGCGTGCGCAATCGAGGCGGCAAGGAGGCATAAGAACGTCAACACAACATGGAAAAGGAAAGGAGGCGTCTTCATATTGCACTTGGAATGGAGGACGAGGTGACGTAAACGCGACCGGGAACGAGGCGTTTCGGGACGGGCTCGCCGGATTCGAGATCCACAAGCGACGGGGCGCGGGGCGCGGGGGCGGCGCGGAAGCACCAGACGACGGATGGCGCGCCGTCGGCATCAAGCCACTGCGTGTAGGCGCCGCCCCGAACCAGCCGAAGCCGCTTCATGTGCGAAAGGGCTCGATTGTAGAGCCGATTGACCCGGGCGTACGCCTCGGCAAGATCGCCGCCGGGCAAATGGCTCCCAGGTTCCCACGGGCGGCCTTGGAGCCCGGGCAGCACGCGGTGGCCTGCAAGCCAGAAATAGACCTTGGGGGAAATGCGATCACGGGTGAAAGGCGATTGATCGCAAAAGAAGGCGGGCGCCGTGTCAAGCAGCACATAGGCCGAGTCGCCGCGGACGACATCGTCCCAGAGGCGACGTCGGAACGAATCGGTCGAAAAGCCGAACATCGCGACCTGAGAGACGCCAAAGGGCGTCACAACCTCCGTCCGCTGCCGGAATCCGCGACGTTGGAGCTCGGCTTGGAGACGGAAGATGCGCTCGGCCTGCGGCGACCGATCCGCCGACGGCCAGTCGATGCACGTCACGCCAAGGTTCTGGTAGGAATCCCAAAAGATGCCGTGGATCCCCGTGGCCTCCTGGATCTCGAGAATCTGCGTCTCGATCCAGTCCCCGTAGGGGCCGTTCATGCGGCCGGCCCAGAGCTCGTCGTAGTTGGCGTTCCACGGCTCGCCATTGGGCTTGCGCAGAATCCAGTCGGGATGCTGCTTCCAAATCGGGGCGTCGCGCGAAAGCTGGAACGAAAACCACTGGTAAAGCGTGATTCCGGCCTTCGCGGCGGCACGCTCGGTGGCGCGCATCCCGGCGGCGCCGCCAAACTTCGGAGAAAAAACGTAGGCGTAGGGACAGCAAATGTTGCCGGGGCGCAGCGGCGCGGGATCGGACGTCACGGAATCCCAGACACCGTGCGTGAAAACCTCCGTAAAGCCAAGCTTCGCATAGTCGGCAAAGACCCGCCGAAGCGGAAGCGTCCAGCGAGCGCCCAAACGCTTGAGCTCCTCGTCCCACAGCATCGCGTGGACATTGGGCCGCGGCGTCTCGGGTTGGAACCCATGGTGGGAAAGCAACTCCTCGCGGAACGTCGCAAAGCAGTCAAGCCAGAGATTGCGCATCTCGTGGCGGACGAACCGCCGCGCCGCGCGATGCACGAGGAGAAGCCGCTCGGGAAAAACCGCGTGGGCCGCACGCGGGATGAAAGGACGATCCGTGTAGTGGATGAGATTCTCGTCCGCAAATTTTTCGACGCGCGAGCGCGTGAGACCGGGCCGCGGAGCGAACAACGCCAAGGCCAGGTTCTCCTTGGCCTGAAAATCGAAAAATGCGGAGCCAGCGGCACGAGGAAGCATGTCCATGGGGTAGCAACCACCCCAGCCGTCGAAATTGAAGCGCTCGATGGTCGAGAACGCGCTGCGAGCCAAGACACGCTGCTCAAGTTGTATCGTGGAGACGTCTTGCTGTATCAACGTCGCGCCGGCGGCGGCTCCGCCGATTTCCCAGGTCGTGTCCTCGATCACGTCATGAACGGGGGCGTCGGGAGAACGAATCTCGAGCTGCATGGCAAGCCCGTCGAAGACCGCCTCGAACACCTGCCGGGTGACGGGACGAAAAGTCCAGATGAACTCGGCAACAGGCGCCTTCACGCGACGGGTCAAAAACCGCGCCTCGTCCATGGCGTCATCCTCGTCGGACCACGGACGCCATTCCCCGTGCGAAGTGAAGCGTATGACGGCGCTTTCAGACGACGTGGCTACATCCACCAATTGAAACGAACGGAAGGAGAACGCTCCGGAGGACATGTGGAAAATCCATGGCAACGTGTTTGAACGCAGCGCCACGCCATCGTAGTGAACGGAACCAATGCCGGCAAACACGCCGTCAGAAGACGTCGAAAGCTCAAGTGTGAACAGCCCCAGCCGAATATGCTTTTCCATTAAAACTCCACCCAATGCAATGCCCTGAATTTTACCTTAATGATAGCAAGGCGCCCCCACCGAGTCGAGTGGAATCATGTACACCCTGTTTACGAAGCGACGCTTCAAGTTCCTCCGCAACCTCGCGGGAGCTCAGGCGCATCAGGCTCTCCTCCGACGTACCGTAGCTGAGCAAGTTCAAGCTGCCGTACCAGACGAGCCGGCCATCGACGACCACGAACTTCTGATGAATGGACGCACGCTCCGTCACCACAACCCCCGCCTGGCGTAAATGCTCGATGCAATCCGCAATCCCGCGAACCGCCTCCGGTCGATGGCCGCCCAGCGGTCGGGTCACGACCTGGACGGACACCCCGCGCGCCAGCGCAGGCTGAAGCCAGCCGAAAACGGCATCGGCGCGCCGTCGGCGAATGAACGGGCTGACAATCAAAATGCGCTCCCGGGCCGCCTGGAAGTCCCGGCGCATGACGCTCGCGAACGTGCCGGCATCGAAAATCACGTTGCCGCCCGTGATCTCCCCTTCCGCCGGCGCCGTGCAGTAGCCGATCTGAGCGTAGGCCTTCAGCCGCCGCTGGTGCATCCGCTCCAGAACGCCGACATGGACGTCCACGTAACCGTAGATCATCGGCGCACGCTTGCCCGGATGCTCGCGGTGCAGACGCCCCGCATGCTGCGCAACCAGCCCGCGCCACGACACCGGCATCGCCAGCAGCAGCGTATCGAGACGCGGCAAATCGAACCCTTCGCCGACGTACTGCCCGGTCGCGACGACCACCATCGGCTCGCCATCGCCCACCGCCGCGATCGCGGCCGCACGTTCCCGCTTCGTCTTGGCCGTCGCGCTGCCGACAAGCTCGAACACCTTCGCCTCCACCTCCCGACGCAACATCCCGGCCAAAACGCCCACATGCTCCGTTCGCTGGGTGAGAATCAGCGGCGAACGCCCCTCCCCCAGCGCTCGGATCGCATCGGCGACAATCAGCCGGTTGCGCTCCTCGTCCTCCACCATGTCGCGGAGGATTTGCGCCAGCGCCCCCGGCTCCTCCTCGTCAACCTCCATGTACTTCTTGAATCGCGTCGTTCGTGGCAGAATCACCCGCGTGCCCCCTCCTTTTTTTCCGCCCCCGCCTTGCTAATGCAAAGCCGCTCAGTCCTGTCCATCCCCCGTTTCTTCCTTGAATTTCCGGTAGTACGCTGGCAGATCGAAACAATAATAATAACCGCCGTCTTCGACCCAGCGCGGGTAATCCCTGTGGATGTAGCTTCGGTCGATTGCATCCACCGGAATCGCCACGATCAACGACTCCTGATCCGGCTCGACAGGAATGGGAATGATCTCTTTGCCCACAACGCCATCACGCCTGCCGACGCCCCACACGTCTTCACGAAAATTAACCTTCCCGTCTTCCACTGGGGTTTTGCACCGGATCATCCAATAATGCTGGTGCTGCTTGTAGCCTTTCAACGGGATGGTGACCGTAACGACATTGGTGCCCGACTCCACCGACTCCACCATCGTCAGCACGGGATTCACGCTGATGGAAAGCCCAGAGGAAAAAGATTTTGTCTCGATCCCCGGCGCAACACGGACAAACTCGGAAAACCGCGCCTGTGCCGTTGACGAAAAAAGTGCAACCATCAGCAATGCAACAACGCGACGCTTCATGTCCTTAATGCTCCTCTCTTTCAAAAACGATCATCGAATGCCACGCATTGCTCTGCTGGAAAATCTCGGCGAGCTTGGCGAGCGTTTCCTTGTCGAACCGATCAAGGTGGGGCGACGGCACCCATCGAGGGTCTATTTGATCCAGCGGAGGCGTCTTGATGCCCTTGATCGATCCCTCATCGATCGCCTTCTGAACCAAGTCCCAGTTGAGATGTCGAAAGACGATATCATCGTCCTGGCGATCATATCGAAGCAACGTGGCGCGGGTGGGTTCCTGCGCGGCCACCGGCAAATTCGTTCTCATCGCCGCCTCCAGCAATGCACGATTGAAGGACTCGCACAACATGAATGTGTTTGTCCCGATCGACACGCTCTTTGATCGCGATGAAAAGGAATGCTGCGAGGCAGGCTGTGTGCCATGCGGCTCGACAGACGTTGCCACATGGACGTCGTAGGCGTTGGAAACGATGGAAATGTTGACCGTGTAGTGGTTGTGGTCGGCCTGCCCGCTCCATTGCCCCGCCAAACCGGAATCAACCGAGCCGCTTTCCCACAACTCGACATAATCCGACGAATCGACGCACCCCGTCAACCCCGCAACAAAAACCGCCAATGAAACCATCTGAATTTTCATATTCCCTCCCTGCAGTAGATGGGCATCATCCAATTCCTCTTCACAACTCTCCCGCCATCAACCATCTTCCGTTTCATGCCGCCATTTTACTAGTTTTTGACACAGAAATGCAAGAACCCAATCGCTAATAGGGGACTAGGGGACAGACCCCAAAAAACGTTTTAAACAAACCATTTTCTAAGGGACAGTCCCTTAAAAAATGCCGGGATTCAGATGGACAGATAGTTTGTGAATGGAATTCCTGCTGATTTTTGACAAACAACGATAGCACTGGCAATGCGAAACCGAAAACTTGAGGGTTTTTAGCAAAACAAGGGGTTTTTGAAGGAATCCAAGCGAATTTTAGACAAACGGAAATAGAGCCCACTGATGTAGTCTCTGGCTTTAAGGTTTTGGTCGTTGAGTCTTACAGCCTTCAGGCTAACCAATGTGACGCTGTGGGACGCTCAGCTCGCCGCCGCCGCGCAATGGTCGTGCCGTGTACAACTCCAAATCGTCGCAACCGGCGCATCTGCGTTTCGTATCCTTGCTGCGTGTCAGGCGTTTGACGATTTCAATCACAAACGAAGCGGGGCCGACTGCGACTCCATGGCTGAAATAGCGAACCTTGCAGCGTATCGCCTCGAAAAGCGAAACCGGCTTGCCCTCCTTAAGTGCCGCATCAACCTTGGCGGCATCGAAATCCGACTCGTTGTCGGGGTCACGCTTGGCGGCGGTCTCAGCGATGGCTTCAACAGACGCAGGCGCATCGACATACCCTTCCATCGCGGCATCGCAAGCCGCAAGCGCAACCGCGAACGGCACGGCCTCCTTGCGTCCGAGCGCCGTGCCGACAAGATTGCACATCGCCTTGCGGGCAAGACCCTTGCCTTGCTTTGCAGCGCCGTAGCCAGACCACGGGTATGCGCCGGGATCGCCGACGACATCAGCCCGGACGGGGTTGAGGTTGATGTAGGCGGCGACGGTCATGAGAGTGCTGTAGTCGGGCGAAAGGAGGATGCTCTTGAAGCGCGAGCCCCAGATCGTGCCACTGTGATCGTGCCGGTCATTGTACATCATCGAAAACGTCTCCTTGAACGTCTTGCAGAACTGCGAGAGGTCGTACATGCGACGCTTGAGTGCAAATTTGGCGTCGACAACCCTGCCCGCCATTCCTTTGTTCTCCCACAGCTCCCATTCGGTCAGGATGCGATCCGTCTTCTTCTTGCCGTAGAGCAGACGCATGCGCCGAAAAAGCTCCTGGTCGTCGACAAGCTTCGGCAACGGCACTTTCACAAGCATGTGGAAGTGGTTGTCCATGAAGGCGTAAGCAAGGATGTCAACACCGGAGAATCCGGCGGCGGCGTTCATCAACCACTCCAGGCGTTTCTTCTCCTCGGTATCAAGCAGAAATCGCTGGCCGGAAATCCGGCTGATGACGTGGTAAATTCCTTCCCCTTTCGCAAGGACTCTTGGTAGTCTCATGATGCACCTCTTTCGATCAAATTTGACGTTTTTCGGGCGTTTGGGAGAAGAATATCACGTGTGGATAGTGAGAGCAAGCAAAAAATAGGGGACAGACCCCAGAGGGTGTGTGTCAGAATCGTAACATGGTTCCTTGAGTTTCCATGAAACATGGAGGCGTTCCTGATGCCAAATTCAAAATCCTGTGTCTCTGTGCCCGTGTGTTTAGATCAAAAACCTCCACCTACGCCGCGTCGCCTGCGTCTTTGTGTTTTTTCGTGGCCATTCCCCGCTCGGCGAAGCCGCCGCGGCCACGCCCCAATTCCAAGTTTCCTTCATGGCCACAAAAAACAAGTATGTGGGTGAGTCAAGCTCCTTTTTTTGCCGTTTCGTCTAAGCCCTTCCTTGGCAACAGTTTATGAGAAGATTTGGTCGAAGTCGGCTCAGGGGCGCGAGCGGGCTGC
>JBMNOD010000073.1:0-17476 GCA_050942875.1 Kiritimatiellia bacterium | reverse complement strand
TCCCGGGAGGCGCCTAAGGTCGCGAAGAAGATTGAACGGGACGCCATCATGACAACTGGGGCATCTTGGAAGAGTAAGGATGCCGGCCCGAACCGTATCCGGAGATGGGTCATGTTGCTTGATGATGATGCACTCCGGCGGATCGGTCTTGAGAGGGAACTGTAAAATCCGTGCTTCGATTGACAATGCGGACCCTTCATTCAGGATAAGTGAAACATGTCTACGATTCTTCTCACCGGGGCCAGCGGCTTCATCGGCTCTGCAGCTCTTGCCGAACTCTCAAAACATCATCATGTCATTACGCTTGGGCGCAAGGCGCTGCCGCAAGCACCCCAACAAACGCATTACATCGGACGCTTCTCCAAATTCGAAGACCTCCGGCAATTGGACGCGCATCGGATTGATGCGGTGATCCATTTGGCCGCAGTCACCGGTGGCTGTCTGGAGCGCGATGGCATGCAGGTGAATGTGGAGGGAACGCGCTGTTTGATGCGCTACCTGATCGACCGGGGCTGTGCCAGGTTCGTCTTGGCCAGCTCGACGGCGGTTGTCGGTTTTCAAAGCCCGGCGTTCCGCCCTTTGCAGTTGCCGATTCCAGACGATCATCCCTGCCTGGATCGCGATGGCTACGGGTTTTCCAAGTACTTGATGGAAAAAGTGTCGGAATACTACGTTCGGCAGAATCCTCGGGTCGATGTCGTCAATCTGCGTTTTGCCACCGTCGTCCCCGACGACGGCATGCCCCCCAAAGTCGGTGTGGGGCCGATTGGCCAATGGGCCGTCGGGAGCATCACCATGCTGCCGCGCAGCAAGGCCGTCCACATGCTGAAACTGGCGGTGGAATCGCCGATCAAGCCCGGCGTCCGGACGATGAACGCGGTGTCGTCTGCCGCCTGGACGTCTGTCCCCGTGGCTGAGGTGTTGCGGAACTGGTGGGGCGATTCGGTTGACTTGTCATACTTTGAAAAGCCCGGCAATGAACATGCATCGGTCTTTTCGAACCACTTGATCGTTCAGGAATTCGGGCCCGCCGTCTTGTGATCCATGGCGACCCCGTTCCTCCTCCCGAACGGATGGGGAGACGATCGTTGGTCGACATTTCGAACCCCGTTTGCAAGAGTGCGAATTGCCCATGAACACGATTTCCTGCTTTCCCGTTCCCGATCATGAACCGTCCCTTCTGAAGACCATCTGTTTCAACGAGGACAACGAGCACTTCTACGCAACGCATCCGCCGGAGGACATGACGAGGCGGGGATGCCGCGCGCTGGTGGACGCCTACGCGCGCACCGGGACGATCCGTTCGCTCCTCTTCCGCGTGAACCTCCAGCGCGCGCTCTACGACAGCGAGGTCTGGGAGCGCTTCCGCGACCTTCCGCCTGACACGCAATACGTGCGCAACCTGCGGTTGCTCGCCGATCGCGGGGTCGATCAATTTGCCGAATGGCTCGCGCGCTGCCGCGAAACCGGCATCGAGGGCTGGCTTTCGATGCGGATGAACGATGCGCACGGGCTCAAGGAGGCCGTGCGCGGCATTCCGTCGCGCCTCGCGCTCTGGCGCTCGAAGCGCTGGGAGGAACATCCCGAATGGCGGCGCGCGCCGTGGCGCGACGAGCGCAGTTGGAAAGGAGCGTTCGACTGGTCGCACAAGGAAGTCCGCGACCATGCGCTTGCGCTCGTCCGCGAAATTCTCGGGCGTTGGGATCTCTTCGGCCTGGATCTCGACTGGATGCGCTGGGGCATGTTCTTCCGACCCGGTTCGGAAGTCGCCGGGCGGGCGCTGCCGACGGAATTCGTCGGCGACGTCCGGCGTCTCGCGGACGAGGCCGCCGCGCGGCTCGGCCACCCCGTGCTGCTCGCGCACCGCGTCCCCGTGACGCCCGAAGCGTGCCCCGGCCTCGGCTTCGACGTGGCGGCGTGGGCGCGCCTCGGCGCGGTGGACATGCTCACGCTCTCGGGCTTCGGCAACGACGCCTTCCCGTCGCCGCCCGTCGCGCTTTGGCGGTGTCTCCTCCGGCCTGGAACGCGCGTCAACGTCGCCGTCGGACCGGTCGCCACGCCACACGCCGGATCCAGTGTCGTTTCGCACGAAATCCTGCGCGGAAGCGCGGCGGTCGCCTGGGCCGCCGACGCGGACGGCGCCTACTTCTTCAACGAATGCTACCGAGAACCCGACCAGATGGACATCTTGGAGCGCGACTTGCGCGCGGCATCCTCGCCGGCCGGCGTCGCGGCCGACACGCGCCGCATCGCGGTCTCCGCGAGTCTGACCGTCGCGCCGCTGACGCAGCGTTTCGTGGGCACGGATTTTTCGCGCATGGAGCAGAACACCACCTTCAAGCTGTCGGCGGGCGAACTCGCGGAGGGAACCGACGCCACGCTTGAACTCGCCTTCGACGAAGCCGCCGCTGCGGCGCCTGACGCGGAAGCGGCGCTCTGCGCGATGGACGTGCGCGTCAATTGCGAGCCTGTCGTTCCCTGCGGGGGGGCCGGTGCGCATCGATCCGGCGCGCGTCGATCCGGACGACATTTTCCAGCGCTTCGAGGACTGGCCGCGCGACGCCGCGCTCGCCCTGCGCTGGCGCGTCCCCGCAACGCTCCTGCACGCCGAAGGCAACGCCATCGAATTTCTCCCGCCTTCCGGCGCTCCAGGTTCCGTCGTCTGGTGCGCCCTGCGGCTGGTGCCGCAAGATGGCAACAAGTGAAAGAGACGGACACACCCCATTCGGGTTTTTTTGGGGAACAGGTCCGAAAAGACATCTTTTTTGACCCGATCCACAGGGCGCTGCCCCGGGCTGGCAGTCATGCCCAGGGCGGAGATTGCCCTTGCAACAAAGTCGCTTTCCGGGCATAATGTGGAATGAATCAAAGTCCAAGGTTCAAAGCCGTGCGAAGCACACACGCACTCTTGCACTTTGCACTGACTCCCTCGCTTGTTCCTCATTGCGCTTGCTCCCTTGCTCATCTCTCATGAAACACTTCCTCCTCGCGGTTGCGACCGCCGCCACCTTCGGCATCCATGCACACGCCATGAACCACAATCTCCTCGGCCCCTGGGCCAATCCGCCGCGCTGCTCGCCTCCGCAGACGCCGCTCCTCGCCTTCTTCAACCGCCAAAACGCCGACTTCATGTTTCATGACGGGGGCGACGTGGTCGAAATCTGGTGTCAGGCCGGCGTCCGGTCGTCGGCGCTTTCGTGGACGCTCCACCACAACCAGGTCAAAAAGCCCTTCCGCGAGGGAACGGCCGAGGCGCTTCCCGGCAATCTCTTCCGCATCGAAATCCCGACGGCCGATCTCAAGCCCGGCTTCTACGACGTGCGCGTGAAGATCGAAGGCCTCGGCTATGACACGCTCGAACTCTTCCACGACGCCAGAACCGGCCGGGCGCAGAAGACGCCGCCGACGGGCGTCTGCACCTTCGGCTGGAAGCCCGACGCCATGCCGGTCGTCGATGCGGATGCATGCCGTCCGGCCGACTTCGATGAATTCTGGGCCGCCGCCATGGCTGAATACCGGGCCATTCCGCTGGATCTCAAAATCGAGGATGAGCCGAGAATCTTCAAAGGCGCGGAGATCGACCGCTACAACATGGAAAGCGCCGTGATGCCGCCGAACTTCGACCCGGAGGGTTCGACGTTCGACGAGGTGGTGTCCTGCAAGGTGAGCTTCGCGGGGCCCGACGGCGGACGCGTCCACGCCTGGCTCGCACGTCCTGCGGCGGAGGGGAGATACCCGGCGCTCATCGCCTATCCCGGCGCCGGAACGGGCGGACGTCCCCGTCCGCTCGACCACGCGCGCCACGGCTACGTCGCGCTCGACGTGCAGGTCCACGGGTTCGACGTCGACTGCGACGGTTCCGTGCTCCATCCGTGGTACAACGCCCCTGAATCGTCGTATTCCTCCGAGATTGGCTCTCTGAGGGATCTGGTTTGGTTCAACCTCTACCGCCGCGCGATTCGCACGGTCGATGCCGTCGCCGCGCTGCCCTGCGTCGATGCGGATCGCATCGCCGTCTGCGGCGGCAGCCAGGGCGGACGCCTGTCGATCGTCGTCGCGGCGCTCGACAAGCGTGTCCGGGCGGCGATCCCCTGCATCGCCAACTCGCCGAACATGGCGCACCTCTACTGGGTGAAAAAGTGCAACGGCGAAAAAAAGTGGTGGGCCAATGCGCTGATTGCGGATCCGCTTGAGGAACCGACGGATGGCACGGAGAGCTACGGATGCTTCGAGCCTGCCGCCACGCCGGAGATGCGCGTGCTCGCCTATTTGGATCCGCTGAACTTCGCCCCGAAGGCGACGTGCCCCGTGTTTTTCAACGGGGGACTCGTCGATCCCGTTTCGCCCGCCTATTCGACCTACGCGGCCTATCTGCGATGGGGCGGGAAGGACAAGGCCTTCGTCGCCGTCCCGAACCACGGCCATGACTGGTGGGCCGCCTTCGACCGCGCCGCCTACCGCTGGCTCGACGCGCTGTGGGCTCGCTACTAACCCGGCCATAATTCATGCTGCAAATCAGGGGCACGGGTTTTCCAACCCGTGGACGAACACGGACAGGAATGTCCGTGCCCCTTTCCCAACGCCAAATTCCAGATCCCATGCCTCAATCTCCGTGCGCAACGCTATTTGTGGCCGGGTTAGTAGTCATGTAATCGGTCAGTCGCCGGGGTTGGTCTCGGAATGCTTGCCGCCCAGCCTCGAATCAGCCTCTTCGACTGACCGATTGCCGCTGGGTCATCCCGGAATGCGCTTGCCGTGTCTGGCCGCATGGTCTATACTAGCGTGTCTTTTCCAATGGCCAACGCCTTTTGAGGCGAAAACATGTGTTTTATTTTATGAACAAGAAATCGGATTATATTGTGGCAGTCGCGGGCGCAACCGGCGCTGTCGGCATTGAAATGCTCAAAGTCCTTGAGCAGCGGAATTTCCCCATCGGGGCGCTCAAGTTGCTGGCGTCCTCGCGTTCGGCTGGCAAGACCCTGACGTTCCGTGGCGAGTCGATTGTCATCGAAGAGTTGCGTCATGATTCGTTCCAGGGTGTTGACATCGCGCTTTTCAGCGCGGGCGCCTCGATCTCGCGCGAATTTCGCCAGAGCGTCGTGGACGCCGGGGCGGTCATGGTCGACAACTCCAGCGCGTTCCGCATGGAGGAGGGTGTGCCGCTGATCGTCCCCGAGGTCAATCCCGGCGACGTGGCGTCGCATCGGGGCGTGATTGCCAACCCGAACTGCTCGACGATCATCACGCTCGTGGCCGTTGCGCCGCTGCATCGCGCCTTCGGGCTCAAACGAATGGTCGCTTCGACCTACCAGGCCGCGAGCGGCGCCGGCGCCAAGGGCATGGACGAGCTGCTGCTCCAGACCCGGCAGGTGCTCGACGACCAGCCGATCGCGCCCAGCACGTTTGCGCATCGCATCGCCTTCAACTTGATTCCCCATATTGACGCTTTCCAGGACAACGACTACACGAAGGAAGAGCTGAAGATGCTCTACGAGAGCCGCAAGATGCTCCATGCGCCCGATCTGATGGTTTCCTGCACGTGCGTGCGGGTTCCTGTTGTGCGCGCTCATTCCGTGGCGTTGAACCTGGAGTTCGACAAACCGGCGACTCCGGCGATGGCACGCGAGGTGCTCGCCGCCGCTTCAGGCGTGAAGCTGGTGGACGATCCCGATGCGAAGCGCTATCCGATGCCGGTGGACGCCACGAACCAAGACGATGTGCTTGTCGGGCGCATTCGCCAAGATATTTCTCGTAACGACGGCCGCGGTCTCGACCTGTTCATTTCCGGCGATCAGGTTTTGAAGGGCGCGGCGCTCAACACCGTGCAGATCGCGGAGATGTTGGTCAAGTAGCCGGAACCCAGTCGCGCCGGTGCCAGAGAAGCTTAAAACAGTTCAGCGTGTGATGTCCGGGCATCCGGTCGTCAGCGCTGCGCTCTGGCATGTGCCGTCCGCCAAGAGCGGCTCCTACGAGCTCGGACGCTGGTTTGTGCCGGAGGATCTTGTCGAGTGCGAGAGCTTCACGCACAGTCGTCGGATCGACGAATGGCTGGCGGCGCGCATCGCGCTCAAGACGTTGCTCGTCGAGGACGGCCTTGCCGAGTCGCCGCTTCACATCCACATCCGCAAGAACGGCCACGGCTCGCCGTACATCGTCATCTACAATCCCGACACCGGCGCCTATGCGCGCCTGCCTTGCTCGCTTTCGCACAAGGGCACCCTCGTGCTTGTCGCTTATTCACATCGCCCCGGCATCCGCGTCGGGATTGATTTGGAGCGGCGATCCTGGAGGCTGCCCTACCTGCGTCGTCGCTACATCTCCGAGCACGACAAGATGTTGGAGAAGGACGATCAGGTGGGCGATTGCACCGTGCTTTGGTCATTCAAGGAGGCGGCCTCGAAGGTGCTTGGTGTCGGCATGGCCTATGGCTTTACCAACATCCATTGTCGTGAGACAAGCGTGGGGGTGTGCGAACTGCGCGACGCGGGCACCAATCCCTATGCCGGCGTCTATGGCTGGTTTGGCCGGTACGCCATGACGCTCGTCACGGACGTGTTTCATGGCGTCGAGGCCGCACCTGCGGCGACGAAACGTCCCGAACGCCCCTGGTATGAGCGGATGGCTCGCGCAAAGCGCCTGCGCAACATTCGTCGTACGCGCCGTGTCGCAGACCAGCTCGCGGCGATCAAGGCGCGCAATGGCTCCGGATCGGCTCCGGAGGGTCAAACAACGAAACGGACGCCGTGAACGGCGCTACAGGAGGTTAATCAGCAATGGATCGACATCAACTCGCGGCCTTGACGATCGCCGGCAGCGACAGCGGCGGCAACGCCGGCATTCAGGCGGACATTCGCGCCTTTCATGTTTTTGGTCTCCACGCTTGCACCGTGATCTCCGCGCTTACGGCCCAGAACCCTTACGGCGTGCGCGCCGTGATGGCGCCGGACCCGGCTTTTGTGGGACAGCAGCTCGACGCGGTGCTTGAGGAGTATGACATTGCCGCCGCCAAGACCGGCATGCTCGCGAACGCCGGTGTAATCGAGGCGGTCGCCGCCGGGTTTGAACGACGTCCCGTTGTGCGTCTCGTCGTCGATCCTGTGATGGTCGCCACAAGCGGTGCGAAGCTCCTCGAGGATGCTGCGATTGACGCGATGTGTTCGCGCATGCTGCCACTGGCGGCGCTGGCGACGCCGAACCTGCCGGAAGCTTCGGTGATTCTCGGGCGCGAGATCCGGACGATGGCGGAAATGGAGGCTGCGGCACGGGAAATCCACGCGCGTCACGGCTGCGCGGCGCTTGTGAAAGGCGGGCATCTTGCCGACAACGTCGCGTCGGACGTGCTCTTCGATGGCGAGCGCGCGACCTGGCTTTCGACGCCGATCATCGAAGCGCCGCTTTCGACGCATGGCACAGGCTGCTCGTTGAGCGCGGCGATCGCCGCCTCGCTTGCGAAGGGCAAGCCGCTTCTGGAGGCCGTGGCCGAAGGCAAGGCCTACGTCTATGAGGCCATTCGCACAGGCGTCTTCGTCGGCCCCCGCGCCACCGTGCTCGGCATGCCCCCAGGACCCGTCGCCGCCGATGTGGTGGAAGTCGATGAGTTGGCTCGCTAGATTATCTGGCGACCGGCGATGCCGACCTGCTGGCCGTCCACGACTTCAAGGCATGCCCCATCATCACACCGGAGCAGTTTCGGCAGCGGGTTTTCGTCTGAAGCCTTGCAGACAGGATTTTAGATTTGCGATTTGTGATTTGAGCGCAGGGCAACTTTGTCGCAGAGAAGCGGCTGGTTTCTTTGAGTGAGGAGTGAGAAGAGCGTAGAGAGGAGTGTTGGCTGGGGACGCCCCAGACCCCGGTTGACCTGCCGAGGCGGCTGCGCCGAGTGGGGGAATGGCCACGAAAAGCACAGGCCGTTTCGCGGCAGGGGCTAGGGGCTAGCGGCTAGTGCCGTGGCGGCTGCGCCGAGTGGTTTTGTCCACATTACCAACACAGAAGGACACAGAAACGTAGGTGGATAGGCGTAGGTGGGTGGGAACTACGAAAGACACGAAAATCCAATCCTGCAAATCCTGTAATCCTGTCTTGCAATGGGTTTTGGACAGGATTACAAGATTGACAGGATTGCCTTGGTGGGAGCAAGGCGAAGTTTATGCAGCTTGGGGTTGCTTTGCTGAAACGAGTTTTGTAAAATGATTTTGTGAACTGAGGAAACATCCAGGAACGAAGCAGGAGCATGATAACTCGCGACAATTTTCAGAATGTGCTGGAAAGTCTTGGTTTTAATCGAGATCTTTCAGGGATTTGGGTCAAAAAGTTCCACGAGGGAAGTCTGTCAGTTGATTTCGCGTCAGAAAGGCTGGTTTATCCTGATGACATTCGTATAAACGCAGAAACCACAACGAACTTTAACGCCGCCGAGAATTTTGTCGTCTTTGAATGCGTCCACCGTCTTCTCCAAAAAGGATACCGCCCTCGTCACATCGAACTTGAAAGGCCTCTCAAAGTAGGGCATGGTTCAAGTGGTGGGCGGCTTGACATCTGGATCAAGGACAACAACGAAAACTCCCTGCTCATCATCGAATGTAAAACTTCCGGGAAGGAGTTTGACGCTGCCTGGGCGGATATGCATGAGGATGGAGGGCAGTTGTTCAGCTACGCCAACGCCTTGGACAGCAGGACGCCGTTTGTGGCGCTCTACACGGCGAACTGGGACGGGGTTTCTGTGACTCCCCAATACCATTTGGTGTCCTTGAAAGACAACGAGGAGTTTTTGAAAACACTTCCCAAGGACGCGCCAAGCTTTAGAAAGGCCACGACGGTAAAAGCGCGTTATCAGGCCTGGGCGGAAACCTATCGGCACGACTCCGCGAATAAAGGGCTTTTCGAAGAGGACATTGCCGCCTACACCATTGGGAAAACCCGGTATTCAGTTAAAGACTTGAATTCAGTGGATGCCGATCAAATCCAACGGAAATACCACGAGTTCGCCACGATTCTCCGCCAGCACAACGTTGCAAGCCACGAGAACGCTTTCGACAAGCTGGTAAACCTCTTCCTTGCTAAAATTGTCGATGAAAAAGAAAACCCGGAAGCGTTGAAGTTTTTCTGGAAGGGCTCCGCCTATGACGATGTTTTCAGCCTCATCGATCGCCTCCAGTATCTTTACAAACTAGGCATGGAGAAGTTCCTGCGCGAGACCGTCACCTACATCGACAACAATGACATCGAGAAGGCATTTCGCCTCTTCAAGAAAGACGCGACCAAGCGGACGATCCTCGACTACTTCCGGCAGCTGAAGTTCTTTACGAACAACGACTTCGCTTTCATTGACGTTCACAACGAAAGGCTCTTCCACCAAAATGCAGCCGTGCTGCTGAGAATCGTCCGCATGCTTCAGGACATCCGTCTGCAAACGCAGGAGGATAATCAGTTTCTCGGCGATCTTTTCGAAGGGTTTCTCGACAAGGGGGTGAAGCAGAGTGAGGGGCAATTCTTCACGCCAATGCCCATTGTCCGCTTTTTGGTCTCGTCGCTGCCATTGAAAAAGATCGTCAAGACGTCGCCGAATCCGCCGACCGTCGTTGACTACGCCTGTGGAGCCGGACACTTCCTCAGCGAGTATTGCAACCAGATTCTTCCATTTGTCCGCGAAAAGGAAGGTGCCAAGACCCCGGAAGGCCAGCCTCTTTTCTTTTCCCGCGACAGTCTCGCTCCCTACTACGCCGCTGTAACTGGCGTTGAAAAGGAATACCGTCTTTCCAAAGTCTCGAAGGTTTCCGCATTCATGTATGGTCACGACGACATTCGCATTGTCCATGCCGATGCTCTTGCCGGCCACAAGGAAATCGAAGAAGGGACTTTTTCGGTGCTGGTCTCCAATCCGCCGTACAGTGTCAAGGGCTTCTTGGAAACGTTGTCGGAGGCGGATCGCGCCCGCTACGAGCTTTTCGATTCAGCAGGCGACTTGTCCACCAATAATTCAATCGAATGCTTTTTCGTCGAACGCGCAAAACAACTGCTTGCCCCGGACGGCGTCGCCGCAATCATCCTGCCGTCTTCGATTTTATCGAAAGGCGGCATTTACGAGCGGATGCGCGAAATCCTGATCAAATACTTCGACATCGTGGCCATTGTCGAACTCGGGAGCGGCACGTTCGGGAAAACCGGAACGAACACGGCCACCCTCTTCTTGCGGCGCAAGGATGACAAGCCCGATCTCGCCGAGCATTGCCACAACCGCGCCGAAGCCTGGTTTCAGAACGACTTTTCCAACGATGATGTTTTCGAGGACTCGCATCTTCTTGCCGACTACTGCGACAAGACTTCGATCCCGTTGGAAGACTACAAGACGCTGCTGGCAGGCGAGCCTTCCGCCTCGCTTCTCAAGCAGGGTGCCTTTCAAGATTACCGGAAGGCGTTCGATTCCTCGGCTGCGGCCAAAGCCATCGCCAGGAAGCGGGCGACGGGGAAATACACGGAAGCGACGCGCACGGCGGAGATGGAGGCGGCTTGGCTGAAATTCCTTCGTGAAATCGAAATCGAAAAGCTCGCGTTCTTCATGCTCGCGGCAGCCAATCCGCAACCTGTCGTGCTGGTGAAAAGCCCTTCGGACAACAAGGCGATGAAGGAGTTCCTTGGCTACGAGTGGAGTTCGAGAAAAGGCAACGAAGGCATCAAGTACATCGGAACGGCGGCCCGTCCAGAGGACGATGAAGACGACGCCATTTCCCGCAACAAGGGCGTTGCCCACATTCAGACGCCGCTTTACAGTCCCGGCAACCTTTCCAATCCTCGAAAGATCAACTCGATCATCCGTGCCGCATTCAACGGCGAAACGCCGTCCATTCCCGAATCGCTTGCCGAATTCGTTTCTAGAGCAGAGTTGAAAGATTTGCTCGATTTCAGTCGTGTATCATTTGACAAAGCCTTTATAACCACCCGAAAAAGCAAGTTAAAGGTCAAAAGCAAATATCCGATGCCCAAGTTGGGTGAAGTAGCTGAAATTATTCGTGGTGTGACTTATTCGAAACAAGAGCAAGTCGCTAATAAAACCAGCAACGTCATATTAACAGCGGACAATGTTACGTTAGATGGTCGTCTCGTCATTGAAAAAGAAATATATCTTCGAGAATCCAAGGTGTTGGAGGCGACAAAACGACTTAAAAAGAACGATTGCTTTATGTGCTTTTCGAGTGGAAGCAAGGCTCATATTGGAAAAGTCGCTTTCATTGAGCAAGATTTGCCCTATTATGCTGGTGGGTTCATGGGGATTGTCCGAACGACAAGCGGGGATGTTTTAGGCAAGTTTCTGTATGAAATTCTTAATTCAGCAATTATTCGAGAGTCTGTTAAAGAAATGAGTAAAGGAGCCAACATTAACAACCTCTCTAGTTCATTATTAGAATTAAAAACACCTTGCCCTCCACCTGATATACAGCATGCGGTTATTGCCGAATGCGAAGCTATCGATGCCGAATACATTTTCACTCGCATGAGTATTGAAGAGTATCAAACAAGAATTTCAAATATTTTTCTCAATCTTGAGATAATGGATACAGGGGGATGGCAACTTCTGTGCCAACTTCTGATACCGATGCAAGGAAATCAACCGAAAATACAAGAGAAAAAAATTCTACAAACAGGTAAAACGCCCGTGATAACGCAAGAACGAAACACATTCATATCTGGTTACACAAATCTGGATGCGTGCATCACGGATTTGCCGGTCGTTGTATTCGGCGATCACAGTTGCTCTATCAAATATGTCGATTTTCCGTTTGTCCGAGGAGCCGATGGAACACAACTTTTAAAGACCGACGAGAATGTTATTCGCATGAAGTTTTTGGCGGAGTATTTGAAGACAGTTTCGATTGAAAACGCCGAACGTTACGAGCGGCATTTCAAATACCTGAAGAATTTAAGAATCCCAGTTCCTTCGCTTCACGAGCAAGACCGCATCATTGCCGAGGTGGAACAGCATGAGGCCAAGATCGCCGCCGCCAATGCCGTGCTCGCCTCCGCCCCCGCTCGAAAGCAAGCGGTTTTGGAGAAGTTTTTAAACTAGGGTGAATCATGGCTAAAAACATCAACAAGTCTCCTTACACACAAGAAACCCTTGAAAAACTTGGAATTTTCGCCGAATGTTTCAGGGAGTGGTTTCCCGTCTTCCTGCATAACCGATCCGTAAAGGCTATTCATGTCTATGACTTTTTTGCTGGCAGCGGCACCGATTCCGATGGCGAACGCGGTTCGCCGCCCCTCCTTTTGCACGAAGCAAGAGGTGAGAACAATTCACATTGCGATCAAGCCAAAAAATCTGGAAAAACCGTTGTCTTCCACTTCAATGAAAAATTGAAAGGAAAATCCCGGGAGCTATCCGACAACATTGATGCCTACAAGAAGGAATGCGTTAAAACATGCAACGGGCATTGCCCTTTTTCTTTTGGACAAACGCAGGCCGAGTTCAAGGAAATCTTTGAAACGGAGGATTTCCTTCAAATTTTAAACGATCCGAGTTGCGGGAAATTCATCTTGCTTGACCAATATGGTTTTAATCAGGTTGAAGAAGGAATCTTCAAACAATTGGTTGACGCTCCTAAAACGGACTTCGTTTTTTTCATTTCGTCTTCACAAATAAAGCGATTCAAGAACCATCCGGCAATCAAGCGCTATTTCGACACGCAAAAAATTCCATTTGATGAAGCTCGCCCCTGCGATTGCCACCGGCAAATTGCAGATTATTATCAATCGCTTGTGCCTCATGGCAAAGCCTATTACCTTCATAACTTCACCATCCAAAAAGGCGGAAACTACTGGGGGTTGATTTTTGGAAGCAACCATACATTGGGGATGGAAAAGTTTTTAAAGGTCTGCTGGAGCAAAGACCCTCATGCCGGAGAGTCAAACTTTAACATTGACAACGACTGGGAGCCTGGCACGCTGTTTTCTCAATCTGAACAATCGCAAAAGGTTAAGCGTGTGAAAAACGAACTCAGAACGAGTGTCTTGAACAGAGAAATTGCAACCAACATCGATGGGCTAAGAAGCGCTTTGCAGAAAAGATGCCTGCCAAAGTTGTTTATTGAAGTCGTCAAGGAAATGGAAGGAGAAAACTTGATTTCCGTGTCATGTGCCGATGGCTCGAAACCGAGCTATGCAGCCACCAACATCCACAAGGTCGAAGCGTTTCAAATTCATCTGAAGTGAGGCTATTATGAGGACAACAAAAATTGAATGGACAGACAAGACCTGGAATCCTGTGACGGGATGCACAAAAATTTCGCCAGGATGTGCAAACTGCTATGCGGAAGTGATGGCGCGGCGGTTGCAGGCAATGGGGCTGAAGAAATACGCCAACGCCTTTTGCCTTGCCTTACACGAAGACGCTCTTGACGAGCCTCTGAAATGGCGCAGTCCTCATGCCGTTTTCGTTTGCTCCATGGGTGATCTATTCCATGAGGAGATACCCGATTCGTTCATAACCAAGGTAATGGAAGTGATTGAATCCACCCCGCAACACCACTATCAACTTTTGACCAAGCGAGCAGTGCGCATGGCGAAATACTTTCAAAGGCGAAGCGTGCCGCCGAATGCATGGCTTGGCGTCACCGTTGAAACGCGGGCGGCCAAGGGACGAATTGATCATTTACGTGGTTTGGATGCGAAAATTCGTTTTCTCTCATGCGAGCCTCTGCTTGAAGACCTCCAAAAACTGGATTTGGATGGGATTCATTGGGTGATTGTAGGAGGGGAAAGCGGCCCGCGGGCCCGACCGATGAAGGAAGAGTGGGTTCTTTCAATCCAGAGGCAAACGGAAGAACAAAACGCTGATTTCTTCTTTAAGCAGTGGGGGACTTGGGGAAGCGACGGGATCAAACGAACCAAGCATGCGAACGGCAAAAAACTTCGGGGAAGGATTTATCAATCCAGGCCGATGTATGCCTGAAGAACCTTCGCGGCAGGGCGGTTCAAGGAAAATCCAGACATGTTCGAGACCTATGTCAAATCCTCGCGCGGTGATTCGCGCATTGTCGTGTGCAACGGCGCGTTCGCGGGCCTGGGCGGGCGGGCGGCGGAGGCGGTTGCGGGGCGGCGCGCGTGCGTCGTGACCGACGCCCATGTGGCGGGGCACCATCTGGAGCCGGCGCTTGCTTCGCTGCGGGCGGCGGGGTTCGTGGCAGAGTCCGTCGTCGTGCCCGCCGGCGAGACGTCGAAGTCCGTTGACGGGCTCGTCTCGCTCTGGCATGCGTTCAACGATTGCGGCCTGACGCGCGCGGATCTCGTCGTGGCGCTGGGCGGGGGCGTGGTCGGCGATCTCGCCGGCTTCGCCGCCGCCACCTACCTGCGGGGCGTCGCCATCGTGCAGGTGCCGACAACCTTGCTGGCGCAAGTGGATTCATCGGTCGGCGGCAAGACGGGCATCGACCTGCCTTTCGGCAAGAACCTCGCCGGGGCGTTCCACCAGCCGGCCGTCGTCGTCGTCGATCCGCTTCTGCTTGGGACGCTGCCGCGAAACCGCTTCGCCGAAGGCATGGCGGAGGTCGTCAAATACGGGTGCATCGCGGACGCCGGACTCTTCGCCGACCTCGACGCGTTCGCCGACAGCCCCGGGGACGCCGAGGCGCTGCTGGCGATCATCCAGCGGTGCGTCCAGATCAAGGCGGACGTGGTGAACCGCGACGCGCTGGACACGGGCGAGCGCATGCTTCTCAACTTCGGCCACACGGTGGGCCATGCCATCGAAAAGGCCATGGGCTACGGCGCGATCGCCCATGGCGAGGCCGTGGCCATCGGCATGGTGGCGGCGGCGCGCCTTGGCGAAGCGCTCGGGGAGACGCCCGACGGGACGGCGGCGCGCCTTGAGGCGCTGCTGAAGCGCTTTGCGCTGCCGACGACGACGACGTTCACCGCCGCCGATCTTTTCGCGACGATGCTCGCCGACAAGAAGCGGCTCGGCAAGCAGATTCATTTCATTTTGCTCGAGCGCATCGGCCGTGCCGTGCGGCGGCCGTTCGAGCCCGCCGCCTTGCGCCAGGCGCTCGATGGCGTGCTTGCCGACGTCGCGAGGAGGGAAACATGATCCTCGGCATTGACTTGGGTTCGACGGTCTTCAAGGCCGAGGTGTTTGATCGCGATTGGCGTCGGGTCGGACGCGGCGGCGCGCCTGTCGTCTATTTGCCTGCCGACGGCCCTGTCGTCGAGATGCCGGTAGAGGCGGTCGAGGCCGCGTTTCGCGCGGCCGTCGTCGGCGCGTTGGAAAGCGCGGGCTGTCGGCCCGACGCGCTTGCGGCCGTCGGCATCGCCAGCCAGGCGCAGACGTTCACTCTGCGCGGTTCGGATGGCTGCGCGAAGGGGCCTTTCATTTCCTGGCGCGACACGCGATGCGAACACGACAACCCTGCCGCGGCGCTTCCCGATTTTGCCGAGCATTGCAGCTTCGCGGACCCCTTGCCGGGGCTGACGGTCTCGAAGCTTTCGTTTTTGCAGCGCGAAACGTCTTTCGCCTGGGTCGGCGCCGGCGACGCGCTGCTTTGGCTTCCCACGTGGTTTGTGGCGCAGCTTGTCGGCCGCGCCGTGGTTGACGACAATCTCGCCGCCATGAGCGGGCTCCATTCGCTGCGACGTGCCGACTGGTGGCCGGAGGCGATGGCGCTTTGCGGCATCGCGTCGAGACAGCTTCCCGAACGGATTCCCCTGGGAACGTCCGCTGGGACGACCGGCTCCACTGCGGCGCGCTACGGCCTTTGCGCGGGAACGCCTGTCGTCCTGGCCGGCAACGACCAGACGGCCGCGGCCTACGGCGCGGGACTGCACGAGAGCGGCGCGACGCTGATCGGGCTTGGCACGGCGCAAGTCGCCTATGCCGTTTTCGACCCGATGCCCCCGGTGGTGCCGGGGTTGTTGCGCGGGCCTTATCCTGGCGGACGCTTCCATCGCCTGGGAGCCGACGACTGGGGTTCGGGCACGGTGGGCTGGGCGTGCCGGACGATTCCGGGGCTGGCCGACGTCCAGGCGTTCGACCGCGCGGCAGCGCTTGCGCCGGAGGACTGCCATGGCGTGCGCTTCATTGCGGACGGCCCTGCGGGGAGCGGTCGATGGACGGGGCTGGAGCATCCCGAGGCCACGCCCGACGATCAAGCGCGCGCCGTGCTTGTCACGCTCGTCGAGCGGATGGCGGCGTTGTTTTCCAAGCTCGACGCGGACGGCCCTGTGCTGGCGTGCGGCGGCGGCGCGGAGTCGAAGCCGTGGCGGGGGATTTTGTCGCGCCGCCTTGGGGTGCCGATCGAAAAGCGTTCCGATGTATCGCCTTCGCTTGGCGCGGCGCGGATGGCGCACGACTGGCTCCGCAATACGGGGCGATAGCACAGGCCGCTTCGCGGCAGGGGCTAGGGGTTAGGGATTTAGTGAGGAGAGCGTAGAGCGTAGAGAGGAGTGTTGGCTGGGGACACCCCAGACCCCGTTGGAAATTACGAATTACGAATTACGAATTACAAAATTACGAATTGGGGTCGAGGGACAACTTTGTCGCGAGCCTTGTCGCGAACTTTGTCGAGTTTGGCGGTTGGGGATGAGGGGCTAGGGGTTCAGGGGCGGTGACAGCCGGCGCGGAGTTCGCGGACTTTTTCGGCGACGATGGCCGGCAGCTTTTCCGGGGTCGAGGCGTTCTTTTCGATGAGCGAGACGAACGCGCTGCCCACGATGATGCCGTCGGCGAGCGGCGCGAAGGCCGCGGCGTCGTCGCCCGAGCTGATGCCGAAGCCGAGGCAGACGGGCAGCGACACGCTGGCCCGGACGTCGGCCGCATGGCGTTTGACGGCCTCGACGTCGAGGCCGCCGACGCCGGTCACGCCGAGCCGCGTGACGAGGTAGAGGAAGCCGCCCGCGCCGTCGGCGAGCTTGCGCAGCCGTTCGGGGGTGGTCGTCGGCGCGACGAGCCGGATGAGGTGGATGTCGAACGGCTTGAGCGCGGCGGCGAGCGGGCCGGCCTCTTCCGGCGGCAGATCGACGACGAGCATGCCGTCGACGCCGGCGGCGGCCGCCGCTTCCGCCGTGCGCTGAAGGCCGAGCTTGAAGACGGGGTTGTAGTAGCTGAAGAGCACGATGGGCGTGGCCGTTTCGCGGCGCAGCCTGGCGGCGAGCTCGATCGTGCGGCTGAGCGAGGCACCGGTCTTCAGCGCGCGCTGCGAGGCGCGCTGGATGACGGGGCCGTCGGACGTGGGGTCGGAGAAGGGGACGCCGAGCTCGACGACGTCGAGCCCGGCGGCGCAGGCTTCGCGGATGATCGCGAAGCTGGTGTCGGCGTCGGGGTCGCCGGCGGTGAGGAAGCCGACGAGGGCTTTGCGGCCTTGGGCCGCGAGCGCGGAGAAGGTGGAGTCGAGGCGGTTCATTTGGGAGGGGAAGCGGCTAGGGGTTAGGGGTTAGGGGTTGGGTTTAGTGAGAAGAGCGTAGAGAGGAGTGAGGAGTTTCCGCTGGGGCGCTG
>JBMNOD010000072.1:0-17609 GCA_050942875.1 Kiritimatiellia bacterium | reverse complement strand
CGCCCCGCCCCGGGGGTTCGCGCGAACCCCCGGGGCGCTTTTCGGTTCTCACCGGAAAGCGCCCTCACTTTAGCATATTTGGCTGAGACAAGATTATGGTGCGGGTACGGAGCCCCGCGTTCCCGGGACGGGCGGATCACGGTTTCGCGCTGCGGCGCGGAAAAACGCGGCGGGAACGCCGCGTCCGCTTCGTTGCGGTGGAATTTTGATCGGTCGGATCAGACCGATCCGACGGATCGTGTACTCGACAAAGTTCTTGCGACAAAGCTCTCGACAAAGCTGCCCTTCGTCAAATCACAAATCACAAATCACAAATCAAAATAGGGGACAGACCCTAAAAGCCACGATCAAAAGCCTCGGCCAGCAGGCGCCAAGTGTCAAGCGTCAAGCGCCGCTGATAAAGCGCACGTTTCTGACGTAGGCATTGATCCGGAAATCGGCGTCGCAGGTTCCCGAGAGACGTTTGCCGGCGACGCGACAATTTTCGAACGTCACGTCCTCGACGAGATTCTCGTCGCCATATCCGCTCAACACGAACGGTTTTTCGGCGTTTTCCCATTGGATGTTCTTCAGATGGACGCCTTGGATATGGCCGGGCGGATGTTTTCCATAGAGTTTGCCGCTGGTGACGATGATCTCCAGGTTTTTGAATTCAATCTGCTCCTCCACGCGGATGTCTTCAAATCGGATGTTGCGAACCCACGCGGGGCCGTCGCAGACGATGCTGAACCCGGAATGTCCGCCTGTTCGCCCGCTGCTTCGCGCGTACAGGATGTCGCAGTTTTTAACCAGAACGTTTTCAACAGGGCTTCCGTTGAGTTCATATCCCAAGGTGACTCCATCCCCGCACGCCCATCCGACCAGGACATTGTTCGTGACCTGGATGGAATCGACCCGGAGGTCGATGGCTTTTGACTTGATGGCGATGCAGTCGTCGCGGCAGCGCAAGAAGCAGTCGTCGATCACAAAGTGGGAGCAGGAGACCGGGTTGATGCCGTCGGCCGAGTAGATGGCCTCGTAACTGAACACTTTCACATTGCGGTAGCTGCAATGGCGGCAGTGGGTGAGCGTATTGGTCCAGCCGTGGGTGTTGTTCCGGATGAAAATGCCCTCGACATGAATCTCGGAGGAGTCGGAGATTTTGATGGTTCCCTGCAAAATGCCCCGGCCGAAGATTCTGACGTTCTGAAGGCCAACGCCTTTGAAGTTGGCTTTCAGGATCGCGCCGCCTGCCAGATAGTGCGTTTGTCCGCTCTCGAGAACGACATCGCCCAAGTCATGGACGCCCGGTCCATAATGGACGATTCCAGGTTTCCCCCGTTCGGGCTTTTCGCGCTCGAGAGGGTTTGCAAAGAGGGCCAGGTGGGGCAGTTCGTTGATTTCCAGATACAGTTTCTGCGGACCGCAAATGGTGAAAGTCACGTCATGCCCGTTGATCTGCGGAACGATGTTCCGCGCTTTCGGGCGGATGACGCACGAGCGGACGGCCTCTGCGGCGCTCACGGTGATGGTTGCCTTGCCGGAGCAGTCGAAACTGGCGGCGTTCATGTCCTCCATTTTCCGCTCGCCATAAAGGGGATAGTCGAATGATTCCAGCTTGCTGCCGATCCTCTCGACAAAGACAGGCGTGCCGTTGGCCATGACCGTAAAATCCGGACTGGCCGCAACCCCCGGCGCGGCGGGGCAAGTGACGAGCGACGTGGTTTGGCAGGCGGCTGAAGATTGAATGGCATCCATCGGCGGCATTTTAAGAGGGGATGACGTATGCATAAGCTACTACTACTACTCGCGCTGAACGCCGACGCGATAGAAACGCTTCCCTTCCGGCGCAGGGCGGGTGTCGAGGATCTCGGTGCTGCCGGCCTGGCCGACAATGTTGGAAACAAACGGCAGGAACGGCGCAGGCCCGCCGAGCGCATCGGCGCTCTCGACCCAGTAGCGACGCCCCTCCACGCTCTGCCAGCGCACGATCGTCCCGTCCTCGCCGGGAAGCGGCACCGCGTCCTGCATCATCAGCGTCGAGGCCGCATTCGTCGGCACCGTTCCGGCAATCCATTCCTCCCGGTTCGTCAGACGGTCGCCATCCGAGTCGACGTCGTCTGCCGAGCCGTCCGTCGCCAAGCCATGCTCATCGAGCCACAGGAGCGGCAATTCGCTCGGCGAGGGGCCGATGAACCGATCCACCCATCCGCAATCGTGCCCGACGGGGTCGAAGTCCGCCGCATCCTTCACATAGCGCCAACGGAACGCATGCGTGCCGGGGCCCAGCGCCAGCGTCTTGGGCACCCAGCCCGTCTCGCCCGACAGGCGGTCGTTGATGACGCCATTCAGATGGAACTCCAGCCAATCCCATCCGGCTTCGGACGACACGCGCCACCAGAACAGCACGCTGCCGGGACCCGTGACGTTCGTCTCGAGCCACGACGCCTGGCGGTGGCTCGTCCGCCCGCTGCGCGCGGCGTCCACGCCATCCTGCGTCACCACCGTCTGCCCCCACCAGTTCGAGGAGCCGCCCGAACGCCAGACCACCGCGGGGTTGTCGAGCGCATCGTCGAGCGACACCGTGCGGTAGAGGATGTCGAACGGCGCGCTGAGCCCCCAATGATCCTTGTCGTCGCAAGTGAAGACCCGGACAGCGCGCGCATCCTCCCAGCCCGTCACCTCGCCGGTCCAGACGCCGCCGGTGAACGCAGGCGTCTGGGTCGGCTCCAGCGGAACGATCCCGAATCGTTCAAGAATGACGTTGGGAATGTTGGTGGAAATGCTGCCGCTGGGCGCCGTCCCGCTCCAGAGGAGGGGGTCGTCGGTTTTGCTGTCGCTTTTTTGGTGGAGGCTCCGGGCCGTCGGCACCCCGGTCGAGAGGCAATAGCCGTCCCGCGTGTAAGTGGCGTTTCTGAAACTGTAGTCGATGAGCAAATTGTCCTTGCCGTTGTAGACGAAGGGCGTGGCAAATGGAATGGACACCCACCCGAGCTTGTTGAACTCCGCGTTCGTTCTGCACACCACGGTCCAGCCGTCCGTCTCCCAGTTCCGTGAGCCGCTGGAGTAGTTGCCGAGCGTCGTGTGCTTGAGGCGGATCGTCCAATCGTTCAGCGGGCCGGGCCGATAGCCGATGTAAAGCCACAGCCCCATGATCAGCGCCGGTCCGTCCAGATCCTCCGCGAGGTAGATGACCTGCGTGCGGGCCATGCGATTGTAGGCGCGAAGCGGATAGTTCCAGAAGTTCGTTCCATCATAAGGCATGTGAAACGAATAGGCGCCATTCGTAATGAACAACGACACCGTGTCCGTGAACGCCGGATAAAGATCGCCCGCGTTGTCGACCGCGCGGACCGTGGCCGTGAAGGGCTCGCCGACGTGCTGCAAGGGCGGCACCGGATCCCAGGCGAAATGGTCGAGCCGACGCTCCTTCACCGTCAGACCCGCCGTGCGGAACTGCACGGCCGTCGTCAGGCAATTGGAGAAGGCAACGGCCCCCGCATACGCGCCGGCCCCAAGCGTTCCGGCCGACGCCGCGAGGGCGACGGCCACCGTCGCCGACGCGCCCGGGGCCAGCTCGCCGGAAACCGGCGAGACGTCCAGCCAGTCGGCATCCGCCGACGCCGCCCAGCCCAACGCCGCAGGCCCCGCGTTTGTCAGGGTATAGACCGTGCCACCGGGCTCGAAAGGCCCGCCGTCGAAGCCCTCGGCGACAAAGCCGTCCGCTTCCAAAACGCCAAAATCGTCCGGCAGCACGACCATCGTCGCAACCACGTTCGTCGAGGGCGCGAAACGGTCGTTCGTGGCAAAGACGACCACGCCCTCATAGACGCCCGCCGTTCGCATGCCGGCATCGGCCGAAACAACGAGGTTCGTCCCCTCTCCCGGCACGACCCCGGCAACAGTGGCGGGGTCCACACCCAGCCATGCAGGCGGTTCGCTGGAACAAGGCATTGCGGCGAAATCAAGGCCGGCGTCCGCCCCGGCGGCGTTGCCGACGCGCAAGGCTGCCGTGCCGACATGCCCCAGGCGGTTGGTGATCGCGATTGTCGGCGGTTCAAACGCAATCGTCGGCGTGGTGAAGACATCCAGCGTCAGAGGCAGCGCATGCGCAATCGACGTCGTCGCGTTGCTGAAAACCAGCGACCCCGCATGAACGCCTTCAGAGAGCGCCGCCGCCGCGGCGTTGAAGGTCGCGGAAACCGTGGCCGCCGCCTGTCCGGCAAGGCTGCCGGACGACGGCGCCACATCGACCCACGCCGGATGATGCGCCGACCAGACGATCGAATAGGCGCTGTTGTTTTTGACGACGAAATCACAGCCCGCCGGCGAGAAGGGGCCGCCGGGATGGCCGCTCGCCGTCAAGCCCTCGCAAGGCGAAACCTCGAGGAAGTCGGCATCGCCATGCCCCCACAGCGTCAGGCGCTGCTCGGGCTCGTCCTTGTCGTTGGACGTGATGACGGCGGTGGCCGTGTGAAGACCGAGCCCCGACGGAGCATAGGCAAGAGTCAACGCAACGGCCTCCTGAGGCGGCACCGAGATCGGAAACGCAGGCGAATCGGCCCAGGAAAAACCCAGCGCGTCGGCCGACGGATCGCCAACAAGGGCGATGTCGTGGACAACAAGCGTGTTGGCGGAATGCGTGTTGGAAATGCACAGCGACGCCGTTCCACTCAAGCCCTGAACGATGGAACCGAAGAAAACGATGCCATCGTCGGCTGGCGCGGTGGAGTCCGTCACGACGATCTCGCCCGGCGGCGGAAGGACCGTCAGCGTGAAACCGCGTTCACGCGTGCGACCGGTGGCCGTGTTCGCAAAGACGAAAGGCGCGGAATGAACGCCTTCCGGCAGCATCTTGACGGCATCGCTCAGCACCACGGTCACATTCGTGCCCCGCCAAGGGCCGAGAACGCCTTCCATCGGCGACGCGGCGAGCCACAACGACGTATGCGCCACGGTCCATGAGAGATTGGAGAAGCCGCGATTGGTGACGGTGAACACCTGTTCGACGGGGGCGAAGGCGGCTCCCTGGTAACCCGACGCAGCAAGACCCTCCCGTGGATGCGCCTGAATGTCGTCGCTGGGCTGCACCATCAAGTGGGGATCGCCGAAAAGCGTCTGCTCGAAATAGCACCAGCGATACGTCATGGTCACGCCGTCCGTCTCCACCAAACCGACCAGATCCTGCTTGCCAAGCTGATGGGCCGCGCCGAGGGTGGTGTCTGTGGCGAGATTCAACCGCTTGAAAAACCGTTCAAGAAACTCCCCGCTGAAGCGGTTGGGATCGAGCAGCATATACCATCCGTAGCGGCTGTTCATCACCGCGGCGAACGCGCCGTGGTTCGGGAGCTTGACGATTTCCTCCGCGAAGCAGTCCGATTCGTCGAAGGCGCCGGCATGGCAACCCGTGCTGGCGAGGAGAAAGGGATGCGGATTGGTCAGCAGCGGAATGTCCGCCTTGCCCATTCGCAACGCCCAATTGGCATTGGCGTGCCCATTGTGTACGACGTGGTGCGGCGAGGCGTTGAGCGCGGCGACCGCATCGGCAGTGTTCCAGGTCTGAGCCGCCACGGGACGGTCGTCGAGCCACGAGACGTCGTGGCGGTAGAACGGCGAGAGGAGCGCGTCAAGGCCGGCTCCGCCTTGGGAAACGATCTCGCCTTGGACATTCAGGATTTCGCCCATGAACCGGGCCGTCTCGACATGGGGATGGCGAGTCGTCGCGTAGGCGAGCGTCTTCGCGACGAAGTTCGCCGCCTCGGCCGGCGTCTCGACCGGCGCGCGCCCCACATGCACTTCGGCGAGCAGATCGACGTCCCCGCCGCCCTCCCCGTCCGTCGGCTCGCCCCAAAGATCATCGCCGTCGCTGTTCCACGTGCCGTCGAGGCAGGCGAAGTAGAGGTCGCAGGGAAGCGCGTTGTCAACTCGATCAACGTTGCGGGCATAGGCGCCACGGTGTGGCACAGTCGAGACATCGCCCCCGAGCAGAACGTAGGCGACGCCCCAGTTCTCGTAGGCGTGGGCGATGAAGGCGCGGAGCTTGGCGGCGGCGTCGACGCCGGAAAAAGACGCGAGAATCTCCTCCATCGTCGCGACCTTGACGGCGAGCCCGCACGCGACTTTGTGATCGACAAGCGGCTGGAAGGCGTTGGTGAGCGCCGCCGACGTGACAAGCAGGTAGTCGTGCGCCTCAGGCGCGCCGGCGGCCACCACGGGAGTCGCAAGCGGAACAGGCGCGACGGCGGCATCGGCCGGCAGCGCCTCGGGATTGTCGACGAATTCGCGGACGCACGCCAGCCGCGCCGCTGTGGTGGAAGCAGGCACCGACGCCGCCTGCGCACCCCTGCGCGGCGCGCGCGCCGGACGGTCGAGCGTCACCGACACGCGAATGCGCGGGCAGAAAACGAGAAGCGAATCCAAGGGCAGGAACTGCGCCGGGAAGACGCGGACGATCGCGATCGCATGGCCGTGAAGCCGCTGGACCGAGACGAGCTCGGCGCGTTGCGCGGGATACGGCCCATCCGACGCGTAAACGGCCAGATTCGGCAGGTCTTCGACCGCCGAGTCCGGTTCGGACAGCGGGATCGGCGTGCGGCCGAACGCCACGGGCGCATCAAGCTCCAGACGCTCCTCGGGCACGACAGGCTCCGCCGAAACGCCGCGCACGACCGCGTCGGACGGCAGGAGGATGCGGGCGATCCGCACCGGCATCACGGGCTCGCCCGGGCGGGAGAACGAAAAACAGTCCGCAATGGAAACGTTTAGCGAGCCTTCGCCATCGCCCGAAAGGACGGGCGCGGCGAAGGTGCATTCCAACGCGATGTCGTCGCCGCGCGCGCCGAGCAACGGCACGAGCAGCGCGCAAAGCAAAATGAGGGTCGAAAGCAAGCGCATGATTTTAAAGCCGATGTCTTTGAACAAGCAGGGATGATACCGCATCACGCGCCGTTTCGCAACTGCCGGATGCAATCGGACGTAATCGGTCAGTCGCCGGGGTTGGCCCCGGAATGCTTGCCGCCCAGCCTCGAACGACCGCACCAGGGGACAGACCCCAAAAACGCCTTGTAAAACCAACTCGGCAAATTTCGAATTTCCCATTCTTTTCGCTTGCCCTCAAACGTCGTTGTAGCCTAGAATGAAACGCAAGCCAACCGGAAGACGGTCGGCCGGAACAAACGGAAGTCCGTGCAAATCGGACGCGGTTACGCCGCTGTGAATGACAGCTCGAGGCAACAGGCCACGTGAAGCGGGATCTCTCTGGCCCGACGATCGGAAGGCGCCAAGGGTGCGAATGTCATGAGCCAGAAGACGTGTTGCGGCCATCGAGCCTGCGCCATCGCGCAGGACGCCTCTTCCGGACAACAGGCCGGACAAGAGACATGACAAGCAAAATACGCATTCAGACCAGGACGGCATGCGCCGCCCTCGTGGGGGCTTTCTCCTTCACCATCGCCGCTTCCGCGGCCGATTTCACCTTCGACGACATCCACTACTGGATCGGCGACGGCACCAACCAAGTCGGCATCGTCATCGACTGGAACAACGAACAGCCCGGCTCCAGCCTCGCCTGGGGCGTGCGCTGGAACGGAGCCTCGACGAACATGACCGAAATCCTGAGGCGCCTCGACCACGAAGACAGGCGGCTGATGGCCGCCGTCATCGGCGATTCCTGGGGCTCCTGGGTTCTGGGATTCGGGTACGACGCCGACGGCGACGGTGGCATCTTCAACACTGTTTCGCCCGGTGCCGCCACCGACCGCGATGACTTCATCGCGCTTGACGACTTCTCCAGCGCCTGCTACTGGAGCGTTGTCGCAACCAATGCCTCCGCCATCACCGACGCCACGACATGGGGCTACCTGATGGTCGGCATCGACGGAATCGTCCCTGTCAACAACGACTGGTTTGCCTTCAAGCGGATCAACTGGCAGACCGGCGAATCGTCCTTCCCCGCCCTGCCCGCCGCAGCCGAATCGCCGTTCGCATGCCGGGTCGTCGCCTGCGTCCTCGATGGCATCGCAGACGAAGCCAGCGCCACGAACGTGCTCGGCGCGCCGGCACGATGCACCCGAGGCTGGCCACCTTGGACAGTTGACGCGACCGTCACCCCCCCCAACCCCGCCTGGAGTCCGGACCAGCTCCTGACGCTGGCCAAGGACGACGACGGCGGCGGCGGGTGGGTCGTCGTCGCGTTCGACCATCGCGTCATGGACGACCCGCTCAATCCCTACGGGCTGGACTTCATCGTCTTCGGCAACGCCCTGCATGATTTGGGCGGCAACCAGTACTTCGCAGGAACCGAAGACCCCGCAACCTGCGTCTTCAGGGACAGCGGCGTCGGCGCGGAACCCGGCCTCGTCGAGGTCAGCCAGGACGGAATCACCTGGTATTCCTTTGCCGACGGCCCCTTCGCCGATGCGTTTGCCCCGACATTGAGCCACCTCTACGACACGAACGCCCCCGATGCCTCGCTCTTCGCCGGCAATCTCTGGTGGGGGAAGCCGACTGATCCGACCCTGCCCGTCGATCCCTCGCTGACGGCGACGAATTTCATCGGCAGGACGCTCGCCGAGTACGCCGTGCTCTACAATGGCTCCGCCGGCGGCACCGGCTTCGACATCGGCGCCTTCCCCCTCCCCGTCGATCCGGCGACCGGCAGAAAGTGGATACAATACGTCCGCGTGACGTCCCTGTCGAGCGCCGACGATGCCGACTGGACGGATGTCGACGCCTTCGCGGACGTCGCCCCGGCCGCGCCCTACGACAATTGGGCGCGGGCGCACTACGCCTGGACGGATCTCCCCGACGCCGGCGTGGCAGGCAAGAACGCCATCGCGGCAAACGGCAAGCCAAACTTCTACAACGCCGCCTTCGGCACCGCGCCCGATGCAGCCCCCGTCGAGACGTTCCAGATCACGGACTTCGCAATCGAAGACGGTCGCGCCGTCTTCCGCATCCCGTCGGCCGCGTCCGCCTTCGACGCCTTCCGCATCAGCCGGGCCTCGGCCATCGATGGAACGTGGAAAGACGTGCTCCCGACCTTCGAAGGAACGATCCAGACGGCCCATGGCGTGGAATCCGTCTTCAGCATCCCGATCGATCCGGCCAAGCCCCATGCCTTCTACAAGGTCAAGGTTTCCGGGGAGTAATTGCGGCGATGAAGCGCCGGCCAGCAGTCGCATCGGATAGCCTGCGCGCCTTCACCCTCGTCGAGATGCTCGTGGTCATGGGCGTGGTGGCGGTGCTCGTCGGCATGACGACGAGCACCATCAGTGCCGTCCGTGACGCGGCCAAGAGCGCAAAATGCGCTTCCAACCTCAGCATGATGGCGAAAGCGGCGCTAACCTATGCGAACGACCATCACGGCCAGTTCCCGTGGGCGTCGCGCCGCGTCAAAGGCGAATTCGTCTGCTGGGACTTCATCACGGGGCGGGACGGCTCCGTCCGCCCCGGGGAAATGTGGGACGGGTACGGCATCGCCTCGGTGATGCAGTGCCCGGCCTACAGCGACGGCAAGGCGAATTGGAAGGACAACCCCTACACGGGCTACAACTACAATTGCAGCTACATCGGCAAGGTGGAGGGCGACCCGGGCAGACGCACCTCCCCTGCCCGGCTCGCCCAAATCCAGGACCCGGCCCGGACGGCGCTTTTCGGCGACGGCCAGTACGGCGGCGGCGCCAACAAGTTCATGCGCGCCCCGGTGCGACAGGTCGCCGCCGACGGCAGCGGCAAATCCGTCCGCCTCGCGGGCACCCAGGGTTTCCGCCACCGCGGCAAGACGAACGTGGCCTTCTGCGACGGCCACGTCGAATCCCTCGCGCAGCCGTACCAGTACGGCGGCGCCGAGGGCTTTACCGCGCCAAACTGCGGATTCCTCTCGCCCGACAACCGCCTCTACTCGCTTGAAAAGTAATTCGCCCGAATGAAAAAAGGATGGGATTGTCTTTGGCGCCCATTTTTGGCATAATGATCGGATTGAAAAAGTTTTTCCATTTCCACTCCTTTTCTCTCCGGCCAATCGCCAGACATCCTGCATGAAGCAAAACGCCACTGGAATCGCCTTCGACGGAAGGTCAGTCTCTTGGGCACGGCTCGACCGTGCTCGGGACGCCGTCGCGTCCGGCGATGCCGGCGCCATCCCGGGCGCACCAAGCCCAACGGCATTCGAAGCGCCCGAGGCTTACGAAGCCGCCCTCGCCGACTTCGGGCGCCGCGTCGCCGAGAAAACGCCCGACACCTGCACCCTCGCGCTGCCCACGCGCGACCTCATCTTCCGCTCCATCCACCTTCCCTCGGCCGATCTCGACGAAATCAGGGCCATGGCGCGAAACCAGGTCGAGAAGGATTCGCCGTTCCCGATCGAAGAGATGGTGGCTTCGTTCGAGATCCTGGAGCAGACGCAGGACGCCGCGCTCGTCCTCTGCGCCGCCGCGCCCCTGCGCGCCGTGGAAACCGCGCGGATCGCAACAGGCGCCGACCCCGCCCGAATCGAGCGCGTCGACGCCGCCGCGCTCGGGCTGCTCCGCAGCCTGGCCGACTCCTTCGAAGCGGCGCCCAGCCCCGGCGCGCGAGACATCCTCCTCCTCGACGAAGGGGGCGCCATCACCTTGATGATCGTCGACAGTGGGCGCCCCATGCTCATCCGCGCCGCCGGCGAGGCGCAGACCGCCTCGAAAACGGATTTGACCCGGCTCGTCCGCATCGCGCTCATCCAGACCGCCAGCGAACACGGCGCCCTCCCACTGGGCCGCCTCGTCGTCGCCACAGGCGAGGACGCGCTGCGCGCCGCCGCGACGGCGGCCGCGACCGCGGTCAGCTGCCCCGTCGTTTCGCTTTCCAAGCCGCGCCTCCCCTCGCCCGCCCGCGGCGTCGCCCTGCGCACCCTGGAGGACCGCCGGCTCGACCTCTTCCCCGACGACTGGCGCGAGCGGCTCGCCGAACGCAAATTCCGCAAGACCTTCCGCACCGGCGTCATCGCCGCCGCCGCCGTCTGGGCGCTGTTCGCCGGCTACCTCTTCGGCTGGCCGCTCCTCCTCGACCAGCGCATCAAGGCGCTCGACGCCGAAGTCCAGCGCCTCGCACCCGACGAAGAGAAGGTGAACGACATCCGCACCCGCATCCGAATCATCGGGCGCTACTCCGACCGCACGTTCTCCCCCATGGAAGCGCTGCTCGAAGTCTCGAACGCCATGCCCCCGGGAATCGAACTCGCGGCGTTTCGCTACAACGGCGCCCGGCGCCAAGTCACCATTGAAGGCCGCGCCGGCATGTCGACGATCGTCTACGACTTCATGGACAACCTGAAGCGCAGCGCCATCTTCGCCTCCAACAAGCTCGTCTCAGGACCCACGCTCAACCGAAACCTCGGCGTGAACGTCTTCGAGCTGAGCATCGACTTCAAAACATCCGAGGAGCTGGAAGGCAACGTGCAATGAGCTTGACGAAACGCGAAAAAGTGCTCGCGGCCGCCACCGCCTTCGTGCTCGCCTTCGGCCTTGTCGGCACCCAGGCCCGCAGCCGCGTCGAGGCGATTCGGACGAAGTCCGCCAACGCCAGCGCGCTCTCCGATCGAATCCGCATGCAACGGGAGCTCATCGGCGCCGCCGCCGATTGGGCGGCGCGCTACGAGGCCGTCAAGGACCAGATGCCCGTCTTCGAACACGGCAAGCAAGTCGACACCTACTGGCTCAGCATCATGGACCTCGCCGCCGAGCAGTACGGCGTCAAGATCCGCAACCGCAGCGCCAAGCAGGAAACGGTGATGAGCGACGTCTGCGAATTCCCGATCGAAGTCCGGGAATGGGAGGCCACGCTCGAAGCCTTCATCAGGTTCGTCCACGCCATCCAGTCCGAAGGCGCCATGCTCGACATGCGCGAAATGCGCGTCGCCCCGCTCCCCAACCGCCCCGGCATCCTCAAGGGCTCCTTCGTCCTCTACTGCGCCTACATGCGCGGCACCCCCACCGCCTCGGCCGAGGCTACGCCCCCGCCCGCCGAGCCCGTCCCCGTGGCGCCCACGCCAGAGCCCGCCGCCGAGAGCGCACCATCTGCAGAGCCACCTTCCCCAACACCGGAAACGAGTCCTGGCTGGACACCCCCCGTGCTGTCCAGCACCGAAGCCGAGGTGCCTGCCGAGGCCACCAAAGCGGCGCCCGGCGCCACGCCCGGCTCCGACACTGCAGAGCCTTTAATCTCTTCCAACACGCCATCTGAAGGCGTAACACAGGAACCCGCGAAATGAAGATCAACGCCCCCGTCACAAGAACCCTCGCGGTTGCTCTCTTGCTGCTCGCGTCCATTGCCTTCGACGCACCCGCCCAAGTCCGCCCCGCCGCGCCGACGCCATCCGCCATCCGCCGCCCCGGAGCCCCCGCCGGCCCGCGGGCCGGCGCGCAGCCCGCCCCCGCGACCGGCGGCGGAGCCATCCCCGCCATCCCCATCGACGAATCCGAAAACGCACTCAACTACCAGGACGCGTCCGTCTACCTCGTCATCATGGACTACGCCATGCGCACCGGACTCACCCCGATCTTCGCGCCCGGCATCTCGCCGGACACCAAGGTCACCCTGCGCACCATCGCCGAGTCCCCCCTCGACGACAGCCAGTACCTCGTGGCCATCGAACAGGTCCTCAACCTCAACGGCATCGCCCTGGAAGTCAAGGACGAGAAATTCCTCCGCGTCGTCCCCAGCGCCGAATACCGAAAGCACGGCGTCAAGACCGTCTTCTCCGATCCCGAGACCGGCGAGGCCGTCGTCAACCCGGAGCGCGGGCAGTTCGTCTCGCAGATGGTCGAGCTGAAGTACATCGACATCGCCGAAGCCCAGAGCATCATCACCGGCTTCGTCCGCACCGGCGCCCAGATCCAGGCGATCGAACGCTCCAACAGCATCCTCATCACCGACTCCGCCGACACCGTCAACCGCATCGTCGAAGTCCTCAAGTACGTCGACAAGCCCATCATCGAGCGCGAAACGCCCAACTTCATCCAGATCCGCTACGCCAAGGCAGCGGACATCAAGACGCGCATCGAGGAAATCGTCAAAAGCGCCCAGGAAGACCAAAGCGGCAAAAAGACCACCATGCCGCAGGAGCGCTCCTCCGGCGCGCCCGGCACCGAACGCCGCACCCTCCCCCCCGGCGTCACGCTCCCCGGCCGCCGCGAGCCCGAACCCGCCCCCCGCGGCGCCGAGACCTTCGAAGCCCTCGTCGCCGAAGCCCAGCGCGGCATCATCCGCGGCAAGGTCAGCATCATCGCCGACGAACGCACCAACCTGCTCATCATCATCACGCGCCCCGAGAACATGGTCTTCTTCAACAAGGTCATCGAAAAGCTCGACGTCCCCACCGCGCCCGAAGTCGTCGTCGAAGTCCACCGCCTCGAACACGCCGTCGCCAAGGACGCCGCCGCGCTCCTCAACGACCTCATCGGCAACAAGAAGGCCTCCGACAGCGACGCGCGCCCCTCCGCCCGCCGCGACGGCGATGCAGCATCGCCCGCCAGCGCACGCCCCGCCGCATCCGTCGGCGCCCCCGCCGCCGGCGACGCCAAGACCCGCATCGGCCAGCTCGACAGCGAAAACATCAAAATCCTCGCCGACGAACGCACCAACGCCCTCATCATCATGGCCAACTACGGCGACCTCCTCGTCATCCGCGACATCATCAAGAGCATGGACATCATGCTCTCCCAGGTCGTCATCGAAACGGCCATCATAAGTTTGACTTTTGATGACACAGTAGAAACAGGCGTGAGCTGGGTGCAGCGCGCGATGATGACGGGCACCAGCGATAAAGGCGACGGCCCTGCGATGATTTTCGCCACCGCAGGCGGCGGCAACAAGGACATGGAAAAAATTGAGGGAATTGAACCACGCAATCCCTTGGGATTCACCACCGCCGAATCGCTTAAGGGCATGGGCGCTGGCGCAACGTTCCTTGCCACGCTTGTTGACTTCAATATAGACGTGATCTTGAAAGCCATCAAAACCGACAGCCGCGCTTCGATGATGAACAGTCCCATCATCACCACGCTTGACAACAAGGAGGCGGTCATCGAATCGACCAAGCGCGTTTACTTCTCGGAAGGCACGACATATTACGGCGACACATCCGGCAGAACGACCGACAACATTAAAAACCAGGATGTCGGCATCAAGCTCAAGGTCACGCCGCGGATCAACAAAAGCGGCTACATCGTGCTCACCATCGTGCAGGAATGGCAGGAGCACGTTGGCTACCAGTCTCTTGGCAATAAAGATCTCCCCATCATCTACACGCGCATGATGGAATCCGACGTCGCCGTCCAGAGCGGCCAGACCGTCGTCCTCGGCGGCCTCGCCGCAAAAGGCAAAAGTCGTTCGGAATCGAAAGTCCCGCTCCTCGGCGACATCCCGCTCCTCGGCTGGTTCTTCCGTTCAACTGCCATTACCGACGTTCGCGATGAAATCGTCATCTTCCTCACCCCGCGCGTCATCGACACCCCGGGGCAGATCGAAGACGAGGCCCGCAGCCGCAAGGCGTCGCTCGACACCGCCGGCATCTGGAGCAGCGGCTGGTCCAACAGCCGCCTCGCCGATCCGATCTCCGAAAGGGAGGAGCGCAAGATCATCGAACGCGGACGCAACACCATCATGCCGCCCCGCTACCCGCTCACGCGCCACCTGACCGAGCTCAACGAGGAACACGGCATCGAGCCCGAAGTCGCCCCCGGCGCCCGCCAAGGCAGCCGCTACCGCTACTCGCACTTCTCCGACATCCCCATCGAAGAAACCCCCGCCGCCCCCGCGCCCGAGCCTGTGGACGCGGCGTCCCCGCCGCGTGCCCCCGCCGCCCCCGAAGCTGCTTCCCCTGACACGCCGCCTTCAGCCACCACCCCCGCGCCCGAGCCTGTGGACGCGGCGTCCCCGCCGCGTGCCCCCGCCGAGGCAGCTCCAGCGGCCCCCGCCGAGGCAGCTCCAGCGGCCCCCGCCGAGGCAGCTCCAGCGGCCCCCGCCGAGGCAGCTCCAGCGGCCCCCGCCGAGGCCGCCACCGCCGTCGACCAGCGCATCCTGGAAATTCTGGGGCCCTAGCGCCGCGTCTCCGCCCATGCCCCGCCCAAACGCCCCAAGCCCCGCCCACGCGCAATCGTTCGATGCGCGGGTCGATCCCGCCTACACAGCCACGCAACCGTGGCCGCCCCCGGGCGACCCCGAAACATGGCTCTACGGACGCGCCGAATTCGAGTGCTTCCTGCTGGCCCGCCTCCGGCGCGACGCCGACGCGCTGAAGCTCAACGTCAACTACCCCGGCGCGTTCCACACCCCCGCCGCCACCGTCTACTTCCGCATCTTCACCCAGCGGGAATTCCTCGACGTCAACGTCGTCGGCGCCCTCTCGGCCACCCTCGAAGGCCAGCCGATCGACATCCTCTTCGGCGACGGACGCGAAGCCACGATGCTCCTCGGCGACGGCGGCTGGCTGCAATTGAAGATCAGCGTCGACGACCCCGCCGCCGAAATCCCCGCCATCCAGTCGGATCTCGACGGCTGGGAAACCTCGACCGACGGCATCCACTACAGCCCGGCCACGCGCGAAGCCTCGCAGTTCGCCACCGAGCCGCCCGCCGTCAGCCTCCCCCTGCAACCCCTCGCCGCCGGACGCTACGACGCCGGCTGCGAAGTCCTCGCCCACCTCGACATCGCCTCGGAAAGCGAGCCGCGCCTCCACGTCGGCGAATCCATCGCCGAAATGGAGAACCGCGACCCCGTCCTCGCCGAACAGATCCCCGCGCTCGTCCAGACCGCCCCCGGCCGGTGGAGCACCGTCCTCCCCCTCGCCTTCCGCTACGCCGCCGTCGAATCGAAGACCCCGGCCGCCGTCGCCTGCCGGGCGCTCTACGCGCCGGCCCGGTACCGCGGCGCCTTCCACGCCGACCCCGAGCTCGACCGCATCTGGATGTGCGCCGCCTACACCCTGCGCCTCTGCATGGCCCCGCTCATGCTCGACGGCATCAAGCGCGACCGCCTCCCCTGGCTCGGCGACCTCGCCATCAGCCTCATGGCCGACGCCTACGTCTTCGCCGACCCCGTCCCCGTCCGCCGCACCCTCGCCGCCCTCGGCCGCGCCGGCATCCGGGAACAGCACCTCAACGGCATCATCGACTACACCCTCTGGTACTTCATCTGCCACGACCAGTACCAGCGCTTCTTCGCCGACCGCCCCTTCCTCGACGCCCAATACGCCGAAATCCGCCAAATCCTCGACGACGTCCTCCAGATCGCCGACGCCCACGGCGGCTTCCTCCCCGACCAGGGCGTCTGGTGCTTCATCGACTGGTGCGAACTCCCCAAAGGCACCGCCCTCCAGATGCTCTTCCACTGGGCGCTCAAAAGCGCCGCCCGCCTCGCCGAGCGCATGGGCGACGCGGCAGCGTCCGCACACTGCCTGCACGTCGCCGACATCCTCCGCGACCGCCTCGTCGAAACCGCGTTCGACGACGACGCCGGGCTCTTCCATGCGACCCCCGGCGACCCCGCTTCCGGCTTCCACCGCCACCCCAACTTCCTCGCCGTCCTCGCCGGGCTCGCCCCCGACGACCTGTCGGCGCACATCGCGAACGAGCTCGCCACCCGCCCGCTGCCCCCCGTCGGCACCCCGTACATGGCCGCGCTCGAATGCCTCGCGCTCCATCGCGGCGGCCAGTCCGCGCACGCCATCGCCGAAATCCGCCGCATCTGGGGCGGCATGCTCAAACGCGGCGCCACGACCTTCCACGAAGCCTGCCGCGAAGGCGAGACCGAAGCCGAGGCCCTCGCCTTCTACGGCCGCCCCTTCGGCCGCAGCCTCTGCCACGCCTGGAGCTCCGCCCCCGCCGCCCTCCTCCCCCTCATCGCCTTCGGCTGCGAACCCGCCGCCGACGGCTGGGCCGCCCACCACGCCGCCCCCGCCTCCCCCCTTCCCGACGCCTGCGCCGCCATCCCCGCCGGCCCCTCCACCCTCCTCCTCGAATCGCAATCGGGACAGGTCACCGTCCGCTAGACTTTGTCGATCTTTGAGAGCCGCTGGAGACCGCGGTCTCCGCGGGCGAATGGAATTACGTTCACGTACCCGTACCCGTACCCGTTCGCGTTCGCGTCCCTCTCGTTTACGTCGTTCGTGAACGTGTACGCGAACCGCTTCGCTGGGTACGTGAACGTGTAGGATTCGGCAAAACCGACGTCATCGACGGAACCGAATCCCGATGCCGTTCCCGTTTCCGTTTTTCGTGAACGCTTACCGCTTCGCTGGGAACGGGTACGTGAACGGCCGAAGGGCGGACGGTGCGCAAACCTGTCGCCACGCAAACGAAGCGGCTCGCCCATCCACCTGCGCCCACTCGCCGAGGCGCGCCTCGGTGCCTCGGAAGGTGGGGCGACGCCGTCCCGGCGAGCCGCCACTCGTCCGCGCCCCCGGCGCGGGACGCCTCGCCCATCCACCCCGGGGGAAATAGGGGGAAATAGGGGACAGACCCTGAAAAATACTGGGCGCTCAAAAGCGCCGCCCGCCTCGCCGAGCGCATGGGCGACGCGGCAGCGTCCGCACACTGCCTGCACGTCGCCGACATCCTCCGCGACCGCCTCGTCGAAACCGCGTTCGACGACGACGC
>JBMNOD010000007.1:0-68621 GCA_050942875.1 Kiritimatiellia bacterium | reverse complement strand
GAAAATCTGGCCTTCCCAAATCCCCCTCGGGGGAAGGTCGGCCTTCGTTTCGGGTTTTGTTTTGAATTCCCAAGCACAAACTTACTTTGCTGTCGGGCCTCGCCTCCCGCGCCCCGCGCCGTCCCACATGGACGGCGGCGGCGCGCCGACGCGCTGCCCGTTGAAAGCGGTTCCGTTTTCAAAGATCGTCCGCGACGGCGCGGATGCCGCCGCCTGCGGTTCGCGCCCGACAGGGAAGCCCCGAGGCGTTCGTCTCGGTCTGCCTTGTGAAGCGCGTGAGGAACAAGTTAGCAAATTATCAGGCGCCGTGTCAACCCCCTTTTTTCGCTTTTTTGAAAAAAGTTTTTCGGGAGCCGTTCCGAGGCCGGAAGACCCCGCGAAACCCCGCCGTCCATCGGCATTTCGTTGTTTTGAAGGGCAATCCTCAAAACCTCAGTTCAATCTGATTCCAAGTTCCCGTCGGCAGCACCAACATGCCATCGGGCGTCGGCTTCAGCGCAACGCCGTCCGAACCCGTCAAGTCGTTCAGCACATCGGCGACCCCGCGAGGACGATGCACACGCATCGTCCATGATCCGCCGCCCTCCAACGCGCGCAGTCCAGTCATGACAATCCCAAGCCCCTTCAAATCCTCTCCGGCCTCGTTCATCCACGTCCGGCTGATGCGCAAATTGCGGCTTTCCCCAAGCGCCTTGCCGTCCATTGCAACAACGACAACCGTGGCAAAGCCGTTCGTCCCCGTACAGGAAAGATGGGAAAACCGCGTCGGAAAGCCCGCGTCGAGGAACCCGCTGAACGCCTCGACGGCAGGCGCCGCCACGCACAGCTGCCTTTTCGCCGTGTCGCGCACAATCTCGCCCGTGTCGGAGGCGAACACCGCCGCCGACGTGCCGGACGCCGGCGGCTTCGCGGACGCGGCCCCGGCTTGCACAAAGCGCTTGCGATGCGCATGCACCGACTGGGCGCCGGCAAAAGGCAATTGAATGCCGGCCATGAGCGCGTTGTAATTTGAAGCATGCACGGGCACGGCGACCTCGCAGACTTGAGGCTTCGCCGACGCCTTCAGCGCCCCGGATCGAAACAAAGCCGAGCACGTCGCCATGTGGTCGAGCATCACACCGTCCGTCACAAGGTCGCCAAGCGCGGGAAGCCGCTGCTCCGCCTTTGCCCAGCCGTCCTCGCCAAGATTGCGATCCCCGTGGTTGTAGGCGAACCACACGATGCCGTCGACGCCATGAAACGCCCCGTAGGCGGCGGCGGAAACCATGAGCATCGGCCGCGCAAACGCGACCTGCTTCATCTGCGCCTGGTTTTCGGTGAAATTGAACTCGCCCAGAACATACGGCTTTCCCGCGACATGGGTCTGCGCGACCCGGTCAACCCAGCTTCCGGCCTCCCGAACCACAAGCGGATCGACATAAAGATGGTCTTCGACCAGATCCCCGAGTTTCGCGTTCGCGGCCAGCACGTCGTCGCCGCGCCACAGATTGCAGCAGACGATGGGAACGCGGGAGCCCAGGCCTTCGACATGCGAGCGCATGTCGCGGAAATAATCATCCTCAAAGGCCCGGAAGAAAGCGGAGCGCAGCGCCAGCATGTCAGGCCCATTCACTTCGCGCAGATTTGCCGGACTTTCGACGCCGGACTTTTTCGCGTGCCGCCTCCAGGCGTCCTGAAGCTGCCGTTCAAAGTAATCGGGAAACGTGTTGCCGCAGATCAGCGCGTACTCGAGCGAACTCTCGTTCACCAGCTCCAGATAGAGGATCTGGGCGTCGTCGCCGTACGTCTTTCCCGTGTACGGATTCCGGTGCGAAAGGAGCGTCGAGGCAAACTCTTTCTGGAGCAGCCTGGCGCGGCGATCGACAACGGGCAGGAGCTTGACGGGATCAATCGATTTCTGCCACGGCCATTCGTTGATCTCGCGCACGGCCTCGACCCATTCCTCGGCATCCCCGACGGGATCGATCGCGGCGTCGCCCGGCAGGAACTTGCGGCTCCAATGCAGGCTGAGCGCCAGCCGAATGCCGCGCTTGCGAAGCGCCGCATTCAGATGGTCGAACCGATCCCACGCCACGGCGTCCGGCGTTCGCGAATCGTTTTCATACGTGGCCAACGCCGCGCAAGGCGCCCGCCACACCCAGTCCTTGCCCGGCCGCATGAGATGGTGCGGACGAACGAGATTCACGCCAAGCGAAGCGAGGTTGTCCGCAAGGGCCTCGGCCTCGTCGTGGGCGGGAAACGCGGAGACGAGGTTCACGCCCCAGAAGCGTTCGGTCGTCCCATCGGGATTGACGAAGCTTCCGTCGCGCAGCTCCAGCCGAGCCATGTCCGCCGATGCGCCCAGGGCGGCCAGGACGCCGACCGATCCGGCAACCACAAAGACCGCGACCCTCATAAAGCAATCCATGGCTTCAGGACGTCAAGTCACTCCACGATCAGCAGGGTTCCCTTCAAAATGCGGGTCACGACCAGGTCGAGCCCCTCGGCCGAAACGACGAGGCTCCCATCGGCATAGCACGGCATGACAAGATCGAAGGCATCGGTCGCCAGGCCCGCGACCGTGACGCCCGGCGCCCATTCAATCAGCCGATACGCGCGGCGGCGCAGATCGGCGCCGGACGGAACGGAGATCGCAACCGTGACGGGATCGGCGATCGTCGCCGTCGTCGTGAACGAGGCGAACCGATTGTCGAGCGTGAGCGGGACGATGTCCGCGTCCCCGCCGTCCTTCGCCCCGACTTCCAGATCGAGCACGGCCCCCTCGCCGAGGGCGAGGTTGCCGCCGAGCACGCGGCCGGCGCCACCGCAAGAAAGCCTGGCGCCATTGGCCAGTTGAAGCGTCGTGCCGCCGGACTGATGGACGTCGGCAAAAAGGCCCGCGCCATTTCCGACGAGGCTCAACGTGCCGCCATTCAGATACGTGTCGCCCGTGTAGGCGATCTCGCCGGAAAGGGTCAGCGTGCCGGATTGCGCCTTGATGAGGACGAGCGGCGTGTCGCCGTTGTCCTCGATTCGCGAGGAGATTTCGAAGGGTCCCGCCGTGAAGACGAACAACTCGCCGGTTTCAAAGCCGGAACGCAGCTTGCCGTTCGCGAGCTTGCATCCCAGCACGTTGTTCACCGCGAGACCGCCGGTCTTGATCGTGAGCGTCGCGTCGGCCAGATCGTTGGTGGGGGCGGGAGTCACCCTTGCTTGATAGCGAACGGAATGGACCGCCACGTCGCCCAGGGTGCGGACGCCGCCGCCCATGACCTTGATGTGCTCATTGCCGCCCCAACTGTCGGTCGTCGTTCTGTCCGATCCGCTGTTCTGTCCAACCCTTCGCGTCCCGGTGTCCATGGACGCAAAAGCGCCTTCAGCGAGCAACGCCCACCCGCCGAGGATGCCGTCCGTGTTGGCGTTGTTCGCATAGGCGGTTGTGCCCCCCGACCACGAAATGGGAAACGACGCCGTGCCGCCGATCCCGTCGCGGACGATGTCGCCGCAATCGAAGACGGCGTTGGCGTTCTTTCCGCCGATGAAGTTTTCCCCCGCCTTGACGACCAGCGAGGAAACCGCCTGCGTAAAGACCATGGACGATCCCGTGATCGCCAGCCCGCCGCCGCTGAGAATCAACGCACTGGAGGAATCGAGCTTCGAACCGGAGAACGCCGACGAAAAGACGAGATAGAGCACACCGCCGTTCTGGACGGTGGTCGAACCGGAATACGTGTTGTCGTTCTTGAAAGCGAACGTCGTCCGGTCGTGCGTCATGGCCTTCACGCTCGGATCAATCCGATTGAAGCCGTCGAAGGTGATCGGCGTGCTGACGCCCGGCGCAGAGGACAGGACGTTGGTGAAGGTCACAGTCCCCCCGACGTCCATCTGTCGAACTTTTGCATTCCGCCAGGTCTGCGGCGAGGTCAGGACGACGGGGCAGTTGAAATCGACAAACGTATTGGGCGTGTCGGTATGGATCGTCACGCCATCCGCTCCGATGCGCAGCGGCGCGCCGTTGAAATAGTTGTACTGCCACGGGGCTCCCATGTCGTTGGTGACGACGATGCCCGAAGCCTCGACGACGCCATAAGAATCGTCGACGAGCATCGTGGTGGATCCCCATGCATTCGTCCAGTTGACAATCAGCGCAATGTCGCCGGCATCCGTCCAGGGCACCTGCGTCGTCGAGCCTTCGTCCATCCATTGCGCCGTGTTGTTGCAATCCCACGTGCCGCCGGGGAACGAATAGTCGTCGCTGTTTCCACGGAACCGCTTCACGCCCGCCTGGGCGGAAAGAATGCAAAAGCAAAACGCCGCCGCGCAGGGCAGCAGACGGTGGGTGCGGATGTCGAGTTTCATGTTGCGCTCCTTGTCGAAAAATCCCGAGCGGAGTCCGGTTTCAACAATGCCGTCAACGGTCTCTCGCCCGGTGTCATGCCAGATGCTTTGTGCCCAAAAGTCTTGAGGAAAGCCTTGAATCAAATCGCCGAAGCCGCATCGCCCGGACAATTTCGATTTCAGACCAGACTACCAAAAAAACCGGCCGGCTGTCAATCCCCTTCTTGGGAAACGGCAGGCGTCGCGCTGTCGCGCAGGAGCTTCTCGGCATGCAGGAGATCGGCCTCGAGCTTGGCGGCTCGTTCGCCGCGGGCGATGGCGTCGAAAATCGCCGCCCAGGCGGTGGCCGCCTCTTGGAAGGCCGCCCCGCGGCCGGCGGCCATGATCATCAGCTTTCGGGCCTTGACGCGGGCGCTTTCGCGAACCCATGGCTCGGCGCCGTGCCTGAGCAGCAACGACGGCGGCGAACCCGCCGGGATCTCCGCAGGCACGCCGTCCTCGCCGGGATGGAGCAGCAGACTCCGCCACGCGCGCACGACGAACTCGCGGCGGGTCACGCCCGGCGTCAGCACAGAATGACGGCGCGTGAGCAGCCAGCGATCGAAATCTTTGTCCGCCTCGCCCAGATTCGCAAGGCCCGACGACGTCTCGGCAAAGAGCCTGGCCGACCACGGCTCCCCGGACGCCAGCGCTCGGCAGAGCTGGTCCAACCGAGCGGCGCGTTCGGGGAAATCAAGCCAATAGGCCGCGAGCTGGGCCGACACGCGCCGATCGGCGGCGGCGTAGGGCGAATGGGACGCCGCCAAACGATTCAGCGGCGGCAGCGCAGCCTGCTGCCAGAGCTTGAGAACGTCCTCGGCGTCGTCCTGGCGTCGGGAGGCCTCGAGATAATGCCCGAGGCCTTCCGCAAACCAGCGCGGCGGCGGCTGAAGCTGGACGCCGCCGCCAGCGGCCTCGACGACCTTCATGCGGAGAAGACCGTCGCAAATCGAGCAGGTCAAGTCGCGCGGATCAAGTTTGGCGAGGTTGACGATGGTCAACCGGATCGCAGGGTGAACCACAAGGCCGGACTCCTGGGCGGGCGGCGGGATGGTCTGCAAGGAGATCGTCGCGGGGCGCTCCTCGTCCGCCTTCGGCACCAGCAAGGCGATGCTGAAGTTGCGGCCTTGGAACTTTGAACCCGTCAGTTGTTCCAACCGCGTCCGGACGTCGGCAGCAAAGCGCAGCAGATCCATCCGATCAAGGGTGCCGAGCGACCCTCCCGAAACGCGGACCGAACCGTCCGCGCTCGTGGTTGGCGCCAAATCGCGGAGCTTTTCGGCGATTTCAAGGGCGCGAGGCGAAAGCTCAAACGCCGTCGCCTCCTCTTGGCCTGATGCAACGTCCGCCAGCACACCGAGCAAGAGGGCGGCGGCAAGCCCAAGTCGGAAACCGGAAGGGTTGTGAGGTGCAGACGGCATCATGTCGGACGACGGAAAGGCGGCGCGGAGCCGCCGGATGCGCATGGCGCGGGTTCTGGCGGGCTTAGTGCCCGATCGCCCATTCGAGGACGGCGCGGGAAAGCGGCTGGACCGAGGCGATCCGGACTTGGACCGCCAGACCTTCGTCCTCGCCCGGGATCGTCACCTGGTCGCCGACGACATGCCCCATGAGGGACTGGGCGAGGCGGCTGGAACGCGAAATGATGCCAAGGGCGAGATCGCTGTCCCAGTCGCCGAGGATGTTGTACGTCTCTCCATGGCCATCGGGGAAAGTCAGCGAAACCTCGGTGCCAAGGGCGACCTTGCCGGTAAACACCAGCGTCGAGAAGTCGGTGCCCTTCATCTCCTGGATTTCGCGGGCGAGCGTCGCCTGCTGCTGCTGGAGCATGCGCTGCTGGTCCTTCGCCGTCTGGTACTCGAAGTTCTCGCGCAGGTCGCCATAGCCGCGGGCGGTTTCGATGTCCTGGACGTTTTGGGGCATCGTCTCCTCGACCAGGACGCGGTAGCGCTCCTTGCGATCCTCAAGGCTGCGGAAGGACGTCAGCGGAATCTCATGCGCGGCTTCAGGCTGCAACGGCGCCACGGAAGACGACTCGGCGACGCTCGGGAAGTTGCGGAGGATCGCCTTTTCGATCGCCCGCTTGTGCATCGGCTCCCAAGCGCCTTCCATCGCATGGATGCGCTCGTAGAAGGCGGAGCGCTCCACCTCGGTCATGCGCTTCATCTGGCCCTTGATCCACTTCTCGTCGCGGAACATCTTGGCGATCTGATGCTGCAGACGCAGCGTCTCGCCCATGACTTCGGGCTCAAGGCAAAGCAGCGCCTTGGTGGCAAGCGCCGAGCTCGTGGCAAGCGCCGCGACGTCCGGGTTCTGCTGGTTGCGGCAGATCCAGAGGATGATCGCATAGGAAGGCGAAACATCGTGGATGAGGTCGGCCATCTTCGCAAGAAACGCCGCCTTTGAAACCGACTCGTCGGCAAGCGCCTTTGGCAGCAGGCTCTCGAGCAGGCCATAGGGCATGTCGTTGAGCACCGCCGCGAGATCGACGCCCACCTCAGGGTCGCGATCGACGGGGATCGCCTTGACGATGTCGTCGATGATGGCGGGGGAAAGCTTGGCGGCGGCATTGAGGACGATGTCGGGCTTGCAAAGCGTGCCAAGCAGATCCACCTCGTCGTTGCCCGCCATGGCGAACTCCTCCTCCTGTCGGCTGCGCATGGCCACCGGCAGCGTCGTGAATCCATAGGAGAGAGCCAGCAGCAAGGCACGCACCTTGTCGTTGTCGCTATGCGTCGTGGCCGTGGCCTTGAGCACGAAGCAAAGGCGATCGGCCAGAATGGCGCGCTGGTCCTCGGTGAAGCTCCCAGGAGCCAACGTGCGAGACAGCTCGTTCATCGCGGCCATGAGAGCCGGCACATCGTTGAGCGCCGCAATCTGCTGCACCTGGTCGTCGGGCCCGCTGACCACGGCGCCTTCGCTCAACTCGACAAGCTCGGCCTTCTTGGAGGCGGCGGGGATTCGGATGCCGGGGTGCCCCTTGAGCTGGCGGCGGGCGGCGGACCAAAAGGCCTTCCATTCGAGGCCGTCGGGCAAAATGCCGTTCTCCATCTCGTTCTGGAGCTGGGCCGCCGTCATCGGCCCGAAACTGCGCACAGCCATCAGCACGACCTCGCCCGGCTTTTCCCGGCACATCTGGTCGAAGGCGGCCCGATCGGCGTGGCGCACGGCGAGAATGTGCGAGGCATCGACCAGCTTCAGCGACTGCGCGGCGTAGGCCATCGACATCGAATGGTTCGGCTTCCGGTCGAAGTCCACCACGATGCGCTTGTAGAAATCGTCGAGGCTCTTGACGACGCCATGGCCCCACGTCTTGTCAACGCAGGCCGCGCCCGGCACAAGCGCGTTGAGAAGCTCCAAGCGCTTGAGCACAATGGACGGACGATCGTCGCTCGTCATGACGCTCTCGATTTTCGCCAACGCCAGACGATCACGCGTCGAAGCGGCCAGCACGTCGCGGCATTCGTCGCGGTAGGCCGGGGCGTCGCCAAGCCACTCCGCCCGAAGCCGGAGCAAACGGACGAGCGAATCGACATCGTGCGTATCGACAAGATGCTGCTGAAAAACCAGATAGCACTGGTCGCGACTCTCAAGCGCCTGCCAGTCGTTCAGGGCCGTCAAGCAACCGAGAAGCTCGCCGACATCAGGAAGACTCGCTGCGGAGTCGCCCCCATCCAGACAGAGGAACTTCTGCTCGATCGCGTCAATGGACGTAGGGGAGGCGGATTCCGTGGCAGGCATGGTTGGGGGTCTTTCTCGCTGATGGCTGCCGGGGATCGCTTCAGCGGAGGCTCCAGCGCCCTGCTTGGCCTTGCCGCATCAAGGAGATCCCTCAGCCAAATTAAAATGGGCAAATGAATGTCGATCTTATCAGAAAACCCCTTGGACGCGCAACCGGAATGTGCATGAAGCAAACTATGTCAGAATGGGTGTGTGTCAGAATCGTAACATGGTTCCTTGAGTTTCCCTGGGACATGGAGGCATTCTTGATGCCAAAATCAAAATCAATGGGCATATTGGACGCGGGGGCGGCGACCTGCCAGCCCTCACATCCCTCTCTGTGTCTCTGTGTCTCCGTGCCCGTGTGTTTAGATCAAAAACCTCCACCTGCGCCGCGCCGCCTGCGTCTTTGTGTTTTTCGTGGCCATTCCCCGCTCGGCGAAGCCGCCGCGGCCGCGCCCCAATTCCGAGTTTCCTTCATGGCCACAAAAAGGCGCAAAAATTTCCCGTGTGTTTCGCAGTTGAAAAAACCGCCAGGCCCGCCAAGTTTCTTTTTCATTTCATTTTTACCAGGGACACGAAGGCACAGAGGCGTGCAGGGAGGGGCATGGCAATGAAAACACGCTTCCAAAATCAGAAAGGGACGGCGACGATGCAAGGCACGGCTCGATTGCAGTGAAGGCACTGCGCCAAATTCCCTTTCAATGCGCATGACATGGGCAATGCCGGATTTGTCTGTCACTTTTCTGACACACACCCGAATGTGAACGAAGCAAACTATTTCTTTGCAAAGGGGCATCGGCAGTGGTAACATTGTCTTTTCATTCCCCTCGTTTTTTGACATCTGTGCGGGCGGCGCCCGCCGCTGGATTGCAAACCCCGTCAGGAACCCCGCGATGATTCCCAGCTACTGGAACGACCAGAATTCGCCGGTCCACCCCATCAGCACCCCCGACTTCCTTCCCGCCGAACAACTCCGCGAACTGCAGCTTCACCGCCTCCGGCAGCTCGTGGAATACACCTATGAACGCGTGGCGCTTTTCCGCGCGCGCTGCGACGAACGCGGCGTGAAGCCCCGCCACATGCGGACGCTCAAGGACATCGCGCTCCTCCCCTGCTTCTGCAAGACCGACCTGCGCGACACCTATCCCTTCGGGCTCTTCGCCGCGCCAATGACCGACATCGTGCGCTTCCACGCCTCCTCCGGCACCACCGGCAAGCCCATCGTCGTGGGCTACACCCCCAACGACCTGAAGCTCTGGAGCGAAGCCGTCCAGCGCTGCCTCGCCGCCTGCGGCCTCGGCGCCGGCGACATCCTCCAAAACGCCTACGGCTACGGCCTCTTCACCGGCGGCCTCGGCCTCCACCAAGGCGCAACCGACCTCGGCCTCGGCGTGCTCCCCGTCTCGGGCGGCAACACCGATCGCCAAGTCATGCTCCTGCGCGACTTCGGCGTGACCGCGATCTCCTGCACGCCCAGCTACTTCCTCCATCTCATCGAAACCGCCCGCCAGCAAGGCGTCGACCTCAAAACGCTCCCGCTCAAGGTCGGCATCTTCGGCGCCGAGCCCTGGACGGACGAAATGCGCCTGCGCATCGAAGCGGAAGCCGGCATCCAGGCATTCGACATCTACGGCCTCACCGAAATCTGCGGCCCCGGCGTCGGCATCGAATGCCGCGCCCACCGCGGCCTGCACATCCTCGAAGACCACTTCTATCCGGAAATCGTCGATCCCGACACGCTGGAGCCACGCCCCGACGGCGAAGAGGGCGAGCTGATCTTCACGACGCTCACCAAGCAGGGCATGCCCATGATCCGCTACCGCACGCGGGATCTGTCGATCATCGACACCGAACCCTGCCCCTGCGGACGCCATATCCGCCGCATCCATCGCATCAAGGCCCGCACGGACGACATGCTCATCATCCGCGGCGTCAACGTCTTCCCCTCCCAGATCGAGGCCGGCCTGCTCGCCGTTTCGACCACCCTGCCGCACTACGCGATCAACGTCTCCCGCGCAGACAACCTCGACCAGCTCGAAGTCCAGGTCGAAATCCCGCGCGAGATGTTCAGCGACCGGATCGGCGAAATCGAACGGCTCCGCGCCCAGATCGGCGAGTCCATCTACCGCATCGTCAACATCGCCGTCAAGGTGACGCTCGTCGAACCCAACACCCTGCCCCGCAGCGAAGGCAAGGCCCGCCGCGTCACCGACGCCAGAGGAAGCTGCCAGTAACCGGCCAGCGGCTGGCACCACTTCGGACCAGGCGAAAGCGGAGGGGCGGGGGCATCGTCCCCGTCCTTTGCAAAGCGCAAATGCTGGAAAGGAGATGCCGATGAACGAAAAGGCTGAGAAGACTGGACCGAAGGTCGTCCTGAAAACGATTTTTTGCATTTTGATTGGTGCTCGAACGCCCCGGAAGGCGCGAGCCCCGAGCCGTGAAGAAAAGACCGAACCCCCTGTCCGTTGCTGACATCCGATCGGCATGCCTGCCAGGAAATACCGCACAGGTCCAGATACCGAAAAACAAAGAAATTAGCTTAAGTTAGTGCCATTCGGGACAGGCCCCGAAATCCTTCTACGCGCCACAGGGGGCGCATAGGCAGGACTCGGAGGATGCGAGCGGTGGAAGGGCAAAAAAAGAGGGGCTGGCCGTCAACGGCCAGCCCCTTGCGCTTCTGGTGCCAACCCCGGTGGCCGGGATTGGCTGGGGTGTGTGTCAGAGTTAGAAGTTTGCCACGAGTTCGAATCGCGCCCAGGTGGCGGCGTCTTCGTCCGTGTCGTAGTAGTCGCCGTAGTCGAGCATTTCGCCGACGACCGCGCCGGTGAGCTTCACGCCGGCGACTTCAGCCACCGGGAAGCCGTACTTCGCCTTGGCGAAGAGGCCGCGATAGCCGTCTTCGGCTTTGTTGTCCTTTTCGTCGGCGTACATCGGGCCGACTTCGAGCGAGACGGAGTGCCCCTTGGCGGGCTTGACGGCGAGCTGGGCGTGCGGGTAGATCAAGTTGGACCAGCGGGACTGGTCGTACATGCCCGAGGCGATTTCGCTGAACCACGACGTGCGGTTGAACACGGGGTTCCAGCCGCCGTCGGTGGTGCCGTCCGCGGTCTTGTAGTAGCTGTCCTTGTCGCCGGTCAGGTAGAGCGTGGCGAGCGTGAGGCTGGGCGTCCAGGGCAGGTCCTTCGCCTTGCCCGTCAGGCCGGCGTAGAGCATTCCGGCGCCGATGTCGCGGGACTTGATCGCGTCCTGTCCGATGGCTTCGCCCGTTTCCTTGTCGGTTTCGCCGGTCAGGCGCGCGTCCTGGGAATCGACTTCGCCGAACTGCCAGGCGGCTTCGAGTTCGCCGGAGAGCCAGTCGTTGAACTTCGGCATCAGGCGGATGCCGACGGTGTGGAATTCACGGCCGGGGTATTTCTCCTTCTTGCTGTAGAAGTCCTCTTCCATCTTGAAGATCCAGTAGAGGTCGAAGGGGAGGTCTTCGTATTCCTTGATTTCGGCGTAGGCGATGGCGCCGCCTTCGTCCATCTTGGAGTACGGGTTGCCGCTCTTGATCTTCGTCATGTCGTAGAGGTTGCCTTCGGTGTCGCCGACGGAGAGGTCGTTGCGGTAGTGGTTCCAGGTGCCGATCAGGTTGAGGGCGCTCTTCTCGCCGATGTCGAACTTCGCGAAGACGGCGTCGAAGAACGTCGAGCGGGATCCGTCGCCGGGCGTGCCATCGGAGACGAGGCGTTCGGAGCCGAGCTTGATGTCCTGGCGGCCGGCCTTGACGGAGTAGCCGTCGCCCTTCCAGTTGGCGTAGAGGTTGTCGACGAACAGCTCGTCGGGGAATTCCTGCTTGTGGTTGTTCGGCGCGTTCCGGTACTGGCGGAACTCGTTGGCGAGGCGGAGGCGGATGGACAGCGCGTCGCAGAGCTCGGCGTCGCCCCAGATGCGGGTGCGGAAGCGCAGGTAGTCTTCCGAGGCGCCGTTCACTGTTGACTTGCCCTTGTCGGGCCAGTTGTCCTTGAACTCGTAGCGGGCGCGGATGTTGCCGCCGAAGTCGAACATGCTCTTCTCGACGGGCGCGTCCTGAGCCATGGCCTGGATGCCGGCGGCGCAGGCCGCCAGGCAGGTTGCGATGATTTTTTTGTTCATAGGTGTTTTTGGGGTTGAGTGAGAGTGAGTGGGCGTGCGCCCGGTTTGGTTTGTCTTTCTCTTTCTGAGTTGTTTGGCGTCCAGTTTCTCAAAAGTTTGTGAGGAAACGATGAGGACGGCGTGAGATTCCAGTGAAAAAAAAGAAGAGGGCGAGGAAAACGTTTCGCTTTTGTTTTTGAGTCTTCTTCTTGAGTCTTCTTCGTTGCAACGAGGTCTCCATGAAACCCGAAAGTCAAAAGTTTGTCAAGTTGCAATTTTGTTTTTTGATTTAACTTGAAATAAGATGTTGCAAAACAAAGCGGGATGCGATATTATCAAGCTTGTATTTTTCATTGCCTGGCGTGTGGATCCGTCCCGCGCCGGGCGGAGGACAACAAACACAAAGCACAAGGGAGGCATGAAACATGATCCAATGGAAAACTGCTGACGGCGGCTGGAATCCGTACATTGCGGGGGCGCTCGTGGGCGCCCTCGCCGTGGTTTCCGCATTCGCCACGACGAAGTTGATGGACAAGACGAACTACCTCGGCGCCTCGACGACTTTCGTCCGGGCGGCGGGGTTTGTGGAGAAGGCCGTCGCGCCCGGGCATGTCGCGGCCAACGAGTACTTCACGAAGACGAAGGTTTCGGTGGACTGGCAGTTCATGCTGGTCGTCGGGGTCTTCATCGGCGCGCTGATCGGGTCGCTGAGCGACGGGAGCTTCAAGCGCGAGGCCGTGCCGCCGACGTGGGAAAACCGGTTCGGCCCTTCGGTCGCCAAGCGCGCGGCCGGCGCGATCGTCGGCGGGATGATCGCCATGATCGGCGCCCGCATGGCCGACGGCTGCCCCAGCGGGCACGGATTGAGCGGCATGATGCAGCTCACCACCAGTTCGTTCGTCGCGCTGCCGCTTTTCTTCATTGGCGGCATCGTCGTTGCAAACCTCGTTTATCGCAGAAAGGGCAAATGACATGAACACAGGACAGATTTTGGGCCTTGTCACGGGCATTCTCTTTGGCTTCCTGCTCCAGAAGGCGCGCGTCGTGCGTTTTGACAAGCAGGTCGACGCCATGCTGTTCAGGGACATGACGATCGTCAAGTTCATGGGCGCCGCGATTGTGGTGGGCATGATCGGCGTCACCATCCTCGTCGAGGCGGGGCTGATCAAGGCCGGGCACAAGCCGATGAACGTGGGGGCGATCCTGGTGGGCGCCTCGCTGTTCGGCATCGGCTGGGCGCTTGTGGGCTTCTGCCCCGGCACGTCGCTGGCGGCGCTTGGCGAAGGGCGTTGGCATGCGATCTTCGCGGTCATCGGCATGATGCTTGGCGCGGCGGTGTACGCGGAGATCTACCCCTGGGTCAATTCCGCCATCCTGTCGTGGAAGGATTACGGCAAGGCGGGGCTCGACACGACCCTCGGCGTTTCGCGCTGGGTGATTGTCGCGGTGGTGGCCGTGGCGTTCGCCGCCGTCTTCCGATTCTTCGAGAAGAAGGGGATCTAGGGGCTAGGGGCCAGTTTCTTTAGTGAGGAGTGGGGAGTTTCCGCTGGGGACACCCCAGACCCCGGTTGACCTTGCCCGGGGCGGCTTCGCCGAGTGGGGAATAGCCATGGAAATCCAATCCTGTAATCCTGTCTAAAAAAGAAACTTGCCCGGGACGGCGGTCTCCAGCGGAGGCGCCCTGAAGGGCGAATGGGCAACCCGTCGTAGCCGGGTTGGTGCTTTGCCACGCACCCGGGGGGGCTTTTCAAATTACGAATGACAAATTACAAAATTACAGCCTTTCGGCACCAGCCCCTGGCCGCTAATCCCTGCCGCGAAGCGGCCCCAGCGATCAGCGACGGACGCGGGCTGGGAAAAACCGCCTTCCTTCGCTGAACCCTGAACCCTGGCTCCTGACCCCTTGGTGTGCGGCAACTAAGTTGACACACACCCGGCGAAGGAAATCGCCTGCCCGATTGCTTGACGTGCGTCTTGTTTTCTGGCAGACTGGTTTTGTTGTCTTTCAATGAGCAACTTGGTGCGTTCCCGATTTGCCCGCAGGGTGCGGGGCGCTTGGTCCCGTCGAGCCGAAATCCGCTCGCCGTCTCCGGCGTGTCGAGGTGGTGCGCCGACGCATTAAAATTGAAACGAGGAAACGAGGAGAGTGGCATGAAGCAAATACTCATCAGCGAAGAAGACTATCTTCAAATCGAAAAAGCGATTTCCGCGCAACGCTCGCGAGATCCTGAGCGTGATCGCGATGCGCTTGAGCGTCTTGAGCAGGAGATCGTTCGCGCCAAGAAGGTCGCTCATGCCAAATTGCCGGCGGATGTCGTCGCGCTTGATCGCGAGGTGACGGTGGTGGATCTGGAAGACAATGCCGAAGAGACGTATTGTCTGGTGCTCCCCAATTGGGCGGATGTGTCCCGCCGGCGCATTTCGGTGCTGGCTCCCATCGGTGCTGCGCTGCTTGGCTATCGCGAGGGGGATCAAATCGAGTGGCCCGTCCCGGATGGTCTGCGCAAGTTGCGCATCAAATCCGTGTCATGTCCGTCGGACGATGCGGCAAATTCATGGTCCACTCGCTGAACGACGCCTTTGCGGGATTTCTTCCGGAACCGGAAAAGCATTCGCCCTTTCCGGAATTGCAGCAGCGGCAGAACGACATTCTTGACGAGGCGAGCGATGCGCTGACGCCCTTGGGGGTGCTGCGTCGGGTGCCGTCGTCGGAGATTCGCGACTCCAACGTCAGCATCGGCTTCGAGTGCCTGGACCGCGACATGTTCGACCCGGCGAGATGCTACGACGCGCTCGCCGCGGCGGGCGTCAAGCATGCGCGTTGCCAGACGGGCTGGTGCAAATGCGAAAGGGAGAAGGGCGTCTACACCTTCGAATGGCTCGACGCCATCGTCGACAACCTGCTGGCGCGGGGCGTCAAGCCGTGGTTCAACGTCGGGTTCGGCAACAAGATCTACATGCCGGACGCCTATGGCGAGGCGGCGGTCGGACACGTTCCGCTGTACTACGGCGACGAGACGCTTCAGGCGTGGAAGAATTTCGTGGCGGCGCTTGCGGAGCGTTTCAAGGGGCGCGTGACGCATTGGGAGATTTGGAACGAGCCGGAGCTGCCGCAGTTCTGGCGTCCGGTCGAGCCGTCCAGCCAGGACTATCTGAAGCTGGCCCAAATGACGTCGTCGATCATCCGCGACAAGTGCGCGGATGCGAAAATCGGCGCGTCCAGCTATGCCGCGCGGAGTCGCCATGCTCTGGAGCTCATCGAGCTCGGCGTTGCGGAATGGATCGATTTCCACTGCATCCATGCGTACAAGATCGTCCCCGAGGTCGATTTTCTCGATGCGGTTTCGGATTTCCGGGCCAAGCTGGATGCCAACGGCGGCGGGCATGTCGAGATTTGGCAGGGCGAGGCCGGGTTTGCGTCGCACTTCCCGCCGAACCACTGGCTGAAGCCCACGGTGATGGACAGCGAGCGCAACCAGGCCAAGTGGCTGCTGCGGCGCTTTGCGACGGATCGTCGCGCGGGCTGCGCGATGAGCTCGTTCTTCCAGATGGTGGACATGATCCAGAAGCCCTATCAGATGGGCAACTCGACGAACAGCGACCCGGCGCGGCACGGCATCCTGCACGGGCGGACGTATCTGCCGAAGCCGTCCTACTATGCGATGGCCGCCTATTGCGCGGTGTTCGACGATGCGACGACGTTGCACAGGGGCGAAAACCTGCGCGGAAGGTTCTTCGATTCCGCGAGCGGCGCGGATGAAGTTTCGCGTGCGGTTCCCGAGCGGATGATCGGCGATGTGCATGCTCGGAATGGCTATCCGCTGTATCTTTACTACCTGCCCGAGGATGTTCAAAGCGCCTATCCCGGCGCACACGGCTTGGAATTGATCTGCCAGGGCGATCCCGCCTTGAAGGCGATCCAGGAGCCTGTCTTGGTGGATTTGCTGAAAGGGCGCGTGTACGCCGTGCGGACGATGGAGGCGAAATCCAATGGCACCTATCGCTTCAGCGGGCTGCCCTTGGCGGACTGTCCCCTTGTCGTCACCGACGCGTCGGCGCTTGGTGATCGAATCGCAACGAGAGGCATGGGCTTTCGAAAGGCAAATCAGCAGTTTGGACTTTCTGCACAGGAGAATTGACCATGCGAGCTACCAGCCGACGCATTCGCCCAGCGACCTTGCGCAACATCCCAGCGGCAGAGTCGGCGAGCCCGAGGACATCGCCCGCGCCGTGCTGTTTCTCGCCGACGAGCGCAATGATTTCATCAACGGCGAGAATCTCGTCGTCGACGGCGGGATGTCCAAGCAGATGATCTACCACAACGACCATGGGTGGTCGTTGGCCAGTCGCCAGAGTCCCGATCAGGCGTAGATCATCTTGCTGATGTAGTCGATGGTGAAGCGGACGCCCCAGTCGCCCTGGTCGCCTTGCCAGATGCTGGAGTGCGGCTCGAGGCTGAGCATGCCGTCGTATTTGGCGGCGTAGAGGCAGCCGAGCTGGGCGCGCCAGTCGGTCATGTCGAGGCCGGCCGGAGGGTCGTCGACGTGCTTGCCGTTGATGTTGAGCGTGCCCTTGATGTGGACATGGTAGATGCGTTTTCCCCATTCGGCGATTTCGCCGAGATAGTCGCCGCTGCCGCTGTTGATGCAGTGCGACGAGTCGTATTTGAGACCGAGCCCGGGGAGTTTGCCATGGACGAGCTTCCAGACATTCGGCTTCCGGACGAAATTGTTCCAGTTGCAGTTGTAGGTTGCCACGCGCACGCCTTTCGCCTTGCCGTATTCCACCAGTCCGCCGAGATAGTCGACGGCCGCATTGCAGTTTTCGAGGAAGGACAGATCCTCGGCCGTGTTGACGCCGGTGTTGAACACGGGGCAGCCCACTTCGGCGCAGATGTCGATCATCGTCTGGCTGTTCTTCAGTTCGTCTTCCAGCACCGTTCCGTCTTTCGCCAGCTTGTCGGTGCCCCATCTGCCGATGGCGCCGACTTTCACGCCCGTGTCGGCGCTCCATTTCCGGATGTCGCCGGTTGTCGCCAGAAGCTCGGACGGGGCTCGTCCGACGTTGTAGCAAAACTCGATGGCCTTCAATCCGAGGCCGGCGACTTTTTCAAATCCCGCCTCGTCCCAGTTCTCAATCATGCCAAGCGTCATCATCTTTTGTTTCTCCTTGCGTGTATGTTCTTGTTGAATGGTGAACGCTTCTGATTCTACACCCTCAAGCCGTTCCGCGCAACCGCAACTTTCGGGTGTGCGTCATCAGGGGTGTTCAAAGTCCAAGGCCCGAGGTCGCCATGGGGCGTGGACATGGTGGACAACAGGATCGACCGGATCAGTCGGATCGGACGGATCAAAGACGTTGGTGCATCGTGCAATCTTTTCTCACTTCTCGCCTCTCACCTCTCGCTTTGCCGTAGCGCCTCAGCCAAGTTTCCAGTTTCAATCCGGTTGGAAATATGGTAGATTTCCAATCAGCAATCAGCAGAAACGGATTTTGTTCCTGCATTGCTTGCGGCCAGTCAACGAAACATAAAAAAGGAGAGAGCCATGCGCATGAAAACGAGTTTTCCAAGAGTCCCGCTCACAGTCAGCCTGGCAGGGTTGCTTGTCGTCGTGGCGCTGTCGAACGCCACCGTTTTGTTGGCCCAGACGCCGGACACGTTCACGTGGAGCGGCGGCGCCAGCGGCATTTGGAACGCCCCGGGAGGCTGGACGCCGCAGGACACCTCGCGCGACTTCCCGGAAATCGCGGGCGACCAGGTCGTCACGACCAATGGCGTGACGCTGACGCTCAACGGCGACACCACGGTGTCAAGAGTGTCGGCGAGTGGCGGGAGCCTGGCGGTCTCCTCGGATGGCGTCGTCACGCAGACGTTCGAATCCGCTTCCGCGGCGGTGACCAACAGGATCTATTCGCTAAAGCAGAACGTGTACCTTGGGGATGGCGTGGCGGACGACGACCTGGTGCTGAACGTCGTGGACAACCTGCTGATTTCGGGAAATCGAAATGACGGCATCATCAGCACGTTCGTCCGCGGCAAGATTGTGGGCGGAACCGCCGAGAGCCCCATCGCGCTGTTGACCGAAGTCAACAACAGCGAATGGGGATCCTATCGCGTTTTTCTGATGAACGCCAACAATTCGTTTCGCGGCGACGTGTACATTGGCTCCGCCGGCATGGGATCAAAAGGCAATCTGTTCGTGTTCCTTGGGAATGGCTCCACACCGGGGGTGGACAGCATGCTGGGGCATCCCGACAACAAAATCATCCTTCGCAACCAGAAACCGAATTTTTGCGTCACGCAGGGCTCCGCCGAGGGATTGAAGCGGCGGGTGATTGGCTCTGGAAATGTGCGCGGGCTTCGCATCGACCAGGGGTGGCCATCGATAACCCATCCCTCCCCCGTCATTCTGGGCGACGGTTCGTCCTTGGAGCCCTCGGTGGAATTCTCGAACCCCATCGGCAAGATCAACATCATCGGCAGCACGATCACGACGCACACCAATTCGCAGATTCGCATCAACGTCACGCCGACGGCGAAGGACGTCGTGGCGTTCAACGGCACCTCAGCCTTCACCTATGCGGGCAAGGTGCTGATGGAGCCGCTTGAACCCGTCGCGCCGGGGACGTCCTGGGACATCATCACGGTGACGGCGGCGACAAAGGCGTTCACGTTCAGCCCCTCCTGCACGACGCCGCTCTACAGTTTCAAGACGACGGGCAATGCGACGGACGGCTGGGTGGTGACGGCCACCAGGCAGGTGGACACGACGCTTTTCCCCGCGGTCCAGAATCTGGAGGCGACGTTGATCGCCGAGACCAATGCCACGGTCAACGCCGATGTGATCAGCGTGGCGCCGGACGGCGAGGCGACGCTGCGCGCCTATTTCGGGACGGTTGACCAGGGGGCGGATTTCGGCGCGTGGGAGCAGGTCGCGACGCATCCCGCCGCCGTCACCGGGCCGGAGGCTTGCAGCCTGAAGCTCAACACCCTCCAACTGAACGAGACGTACTACGTCCGGCATTCCATTTCCAACAGCACGGGCGAGAGCATGTCGCTCGACGTGACGAGCTTCACCACGCGGCCCTGGGAGACGCCGGACATCTTCACCTGGGCCGCCACCAACGAGAACTGGCAGACGTTGGGGGCGTGGACGATCGACACGCCGTACGAAAGAAGGATTCCCGGATTCAAGGGCGATCAGGTCGTCGTCAACGTCGGAGGCTCCTGGCCGAACAGCGGCATCGCGCGCACGCTGAACATCACCAACGACGTCGTCATCGGCGAGATGCGCGTCAACGACGGATATGGCTCGCAGGTCGCCGTCACGGCGACCAATGGTCCGGCGACGCTGACGTTCGACTCCGATGGAACCGGGGCGAGCCAGATCTCTTCCGTGGGGCAGTTGAGTGGTCTTTATTTCGGCAACGCCGAAGGCGACCCCGGGCTGACGCTGGAGCTGAAGAAACCGCTTCTCTTCAGCCGGAACAGCGCCTGGGGGCTTGACGCCCAGTTCCACGCCAGAATCGTTGGCGGGAGCGAAGAGGCGCCTGCCGGCATCCACTTCAACTCCCAGGGCGATCAATACTGCAAACTGAACCCTTCGCTGCTGGACACCAACAACACCTTCCGGGGCGATGTCCATCTGGGCGATTCCCAGACCCGGGGATCCTCCACGATGCTGACGATCGGCAGCAACGCGAAACCCGCGCGCAATGAAAGGCTCGGCGATGCCGCGAACCAGGTGTTCCTGCGCAACAATTCGACCTTGCGGTACCACTGCGGCGCGGAAGCCTCGGCCACGGTCGAACGACATGTCAAGGGCACGGGCAAGTTGACATCGACGGCGGCGCTGCATCTCGGAGCCAACGCGGTTTTGGATCCGCTTCACATCAGCGGATCGGGCCATGGCACGATCACCGTCGAGGCGGGCGCCGTGACGACCGATGCCGATGCGCAGTATGTGCTGGATCTGAAGGCAAGTGGCGAAGCGAACGACAAGCTCGTGTTCAGAACGACGTCGCCGCTGACGCTGACCGGCAGCCTTGAGCTGGTGGCTGAAAGCGGGGAGAGAGTCGCGGTCGGAACAAGCTGGGACGTGATCACGGTGCCGAAGGAGGCAACGGCATTCACCTGCGCGGTGGCAAAAACGCCAGGCTATGTCCTCAAGACGACTGGCGACGAGACCACGGGCTGGACGGTGGCCGCCACGGCCATCTCGTCCAGCACGGTCGTCATCGTCCGCTGAGCCGGCCTGCCTTGCCGCGGCATTGGCTTTTCAAAAGGTTCAGGTCGCGAAGAAGGCGAAACGAACATGAAACCCGAAAGCATCACGATTGCATGAAAAAACACGTCGCCCCCGCCATCGCCGCCCTGGCCCTGGCCGCTGCAACCGCGTCCGCCCTTGAACTCAGCCTCGAAGCCAGCGGCATCGAGCTGAAGGCGAAGGAGCCCATCGGCACCTTGAAGCTCTCGTACCCGATGATTTTCAAGGAAGGACGGCAGGCGCAAGGCCCCTCGACCGTGAACGTCACCAACGACTGCGCCTATCTGGTGTTTGCCAACGGCGCCAAGGCCACGCTGAAGGCGGGGGAGAACGGCGCGCTGACGCTCGACACCACGGCGCTGCCCGAGGGGAGCATGAAAGTCTCCCATGGCTTCAGCGCTTCCGCGAAGGCCTTCGCCGGCAAGGTGAGCTGGTCGATCAACGACAGCGAGGCCAGGCTTTTCCCGGTGGACAAGACGCCGGGAGGCTTTATTTCCAGGGGCGACGCGCTGCGGATGATGCTTTCCGCCGAGGGTTCCGAGGGCGTCGGCATCACGATCCCGTTCGGCTACCAGGAGCTGCAGGACCAGCGGGAATGGAACCTCCAGTCGTTTCGCTGGAATTCCTTTTCGCACCTCCCGAAGGACGGCCCCTACGTTTACACGATCAAGACGGCGGACGGCTCGCCGGTGACGCTGGGGAAGCCCAGGATCGTCAGCACGGAAGACGTCTATGTGCCGTATCCGGCGGCCGTCGAAGAACTTTGGCCCGGCAAGGGCCCCATCCGCACGTTCGGCTGGCAGGAGGGGATTCGCCGCAGGTACTTCGACAACCGCGAGAAGGACCAGAACGCCATCGTGTTCGTCGGCGACTCCCTCACCGAAGGCTGGCGGACGGTCCAGGACGCCTTTCCGAAGTACAAGGTCGCGAACCGCGGCGTCGGCGGCGACACTTCGCGCGGCGTGCTGTTCCGGCTGCCGTGCGACGTCGTGGCCCTCAAGCCGCAGATGGTTTTCCTCTGCGTCGGCGGCAACGACCTGACGGCGCACGGCAATCCCGAGCACACGATTTCGAATGTGGAGGCGATGATCGAGATCCTGGCGGCGTTCAACGCCAGGATGCCGGTCGTCGTCTCCACCGTTCCGCCCAGCAGCAACCCCAAGGCGCCGCTGAGGCCGGGCGCGCGCGAGGCCGTCAACGCAGGGCTCAAGGCGCTTCCCGAAAAACACAGGAACGTCGTCGTCTACGACTTCAGCGCGGACTGCATGGACGCCGAGGGGAACCAGAACCTCGAGCTCTTCGGCCAGGATCGGCTCCATCTGGGGCCCAGGGGCTACGATGTGTGGAAGGCCGGGTTGACGCCCATCATCGACAAGCTCCTGGCGCCCGTCAGGGATCTGCCCGACGTCAAGCTGGATCTCGCCAAGTTCAAACTCATCTGGCAGGACGAATTCGACGGCACGGAGATCGACAAGACGAAGTGGGACATGCCGATCCATGATCGCCAAGGCGCGTCCCGCTGGCACCCGCGCTACGTCTCCGTGGCGGATGGCGAGCTGACGATCAGGATCGTGAAGACCCAGGATCCGACCTATCGCTACAACGCCGCGGGCATCCGCACCAGCAAGGGGTACAAGCCCGAAGACCATCTCTTCAGCTTCACCTACGGCTATGTCGAAACGCGGCTGAAGCTTCCGAAACATGTGCGCGCCGACTACTGGACGGGTTTCTGGCTTTTGGCCGGCGACGTCGTGGCCGGCCGCAACGACGACACGCGCCTCGGAACGGAGATCGACATCATCGAGACGTTCGACGTCTGGAACCTCGGCCGCATGAAGCACACGCTCCACTGGGGCGGCTACGGCAAGAAGCACAACGCCGGCGGCCTCCCGAGCGGGCCGCACCTCGAGCTGCTCGATGACGACTGGCATGCCTACGGGCTGTATTGGGACGAGGCGCGCTATGTGTTCTTCATCGACGGCAAGGCCGTCTGTGAAATGGACGCCATGGGCATGGGGGGCGAGAAGGGCAAGGACGGCACGCCGCTGACGAAGTCGCAGGGGACCTGCCGACATCCCGCCTACATCAAATTGAGCGTCGAAGCCGCGCCCTGGTGCGGTCCGACATCCGGCTGGGAGAAGGAAATGCCTGCGGAAGACCGCCTGGTCGTGGACTATGTGCGGGTTTACAAAGGAACGCTTTAATATGTTGTCTTCTTCCATCCGCTTTTTTGACGGCGCGCCGACCTTCCACCATCCGGAGGCGATTCGTCCGCTTTATGAAACTGGTTTTGAAATCGATCGGCGGTTTCTGTACGACATGCTCTCGCTGCCTCGTCCATCTCCGGGGAGGCCATGGCGACTGGCGGCTAGCAAGGTTTTTTGATATACTTGGGGGCGAATTGAGCGTCCGGTGCGCGGACGCGATGCGGAGGAGGCGGTCATGAATGGTTTTCATCGGGTGGCGGCGGCGGTTCCCACGCTGAAGGTCGGCGACCCTGAATGCAATGTGGAAGGCATGCTGAAGCTTTACGCCCAGGCTTGCGAGGCGGGCGCGGCTATCGTCGCGTTCCCCGAGCTGGCCGTCACGGGCTATTCCTGCGGCGACCTCTTCGAGCAGCGCGCGCTGCTCGATGCGGCCGAGGCCGCGCTGGCGCGCTTCATCGCCGCGACGGCGGAGCGCCGCACAATCGCCATCGTCGGCGCGCCGTTGCGGGTCGGCGCGCGGTTGTTCAACGCGGCGGCGGTGATCGGCGGCGGCCGCCTTCTGGGGCTGCCGATGAAGGAACACCTGCCGAACCATCGCGGGTTCCACGAGGGGCGGCAGTTCCGCTCCGTGCGGGAGTTCACGGACGCCACCGCCGTCCTCGCCGGCCAGGAGGCGCCCGCCGGCGCCGGGCTGGTGTTCGATTGCGAGGACGGGCTGCGCTTCGGGGTGGAGATCGGCGAAGACCTGAGGGCCGTCGTTCCGCCGTCGTCGCATCTCGCCATCGGGGGCGCCCAGGTCGTCTTCAACCTTGCCGCGGACGCCGAGCTTGTCGCGAAGGCGGAGTCCCGCCGCGCGTTCGTCGCGAACCACAGCGCCCGGCTCTCCGGCACGTATGTGCTGGCGGGCGCCGGGGTTCACGAGTCCACCGCCGACGCCGTTTTCGGCGGCCACGCGATGGTCGCCTTCAACGGCCGCCTGGTCGCGGAGACCCCGCGCTTCGCGCGGACGTCGTCGATCATTTTTGCGGACGTCAAGCCGACGTGGACGGACGGCTTGCGCGCGTACTGGACGAACTTCAACGACGCGGAGCCCCTGGCGCCCATCGAGCGCGTGCCGCTGCCCGCCGCGCCGCCGTCGCCGGATCTGCGCTTTGCGCGGCTCGATCCGCGCCCCTTCGTGCCGGCGGATTCCGAGGCGCGGTTCGCACGCTGCCACGAGGTCTTCAGCATCCAGGCGGCGGGGCTGGCCAAGCGCATCGAGCACACGGGGGCGAAGCGGCTCGTCGTCGGCCTCTCCGGGGGGCTTGATTCGACGCTCGCGCTGCTCGTCTGCGTGAAGGCGTGCGATCTGCTCGGGCTGCCGCCGTCCTTCATCTGCGCCGTGTCGATGCCGGGCTTCGGGACGAGCGACCGGACGCGCAACAACGCGGGGAGCCTGGCGGCCAAGCTCAAGGTCGAGTTCCGGCTGATCCCGATCGGGCCGGCGGTGCGCCGCCACTTCAAGGACATCGGGCACGATCCCGAGTGCCGGGACGTCGTGTACGAAAACGCGCAGGCGCGGGAGCGCACGCAGATTCTGATGGATCTCGCCAACGCCGAGGAAGGCCTGCTCGTGGGCACGGGCGACCTTTCCGAGATCGCCCTGGGCTGGTGCACCTTCAATGCCGACCACATGTCGATGTACAACGTGAACTGCTCGGTGCCCAAGACGCTGGTCCGCAGCCTCCTGGACTGGCAGGCCGCCGTTTCGGATCCGAAGCTGACGCGCGTGCTGCGGGACATCGCCGACACGCCGGTGTCGCCGGAGCTGCTGCCGGGGGCGCAGGAAACGGAGCGCCTGATCGGGCGCTACGAGCTGCACGACTTCTTCCTCTATCACTTCATGAAGTTCGGCGAGACCCCCGAAGGCCTCGCCTTGCTGGCGGAGCAGGCGTTTGGCGACGAGGCTTCCCCGGAGGAAATCCGTTCCACGCTGAAGGTCTTCCTGCGTCGCTTCCTGAGCCAGCAGTTCAAGCGCAACGCCATGCCCGACGGCCCCAAGGTCGGGACGATCGGGCTTTCGCCGCGCGGCGATTGGCGCAGCCCGTCGGATGCGAGCATGGCGGTGTGGAAAGAATGATTTTTTAGAGAGAAGAGCGTAGAGAAGAGAGAGGTTTCCGCTGGGCTCCCGCCCCAGGCCCCGGGAACGACCTCGGTGGTGGGCTTGGTGTGAAGGACGCCTTGGCTCCGTGGCAGGGTGCCGACACCGCCCGTGACGAGTGAACGGAAAGCCGTCACGCTGGAGCCCGCCGTCTCGGCGTGGTTGTTCGCATTCGCGAGCGCGAAATGTCTGTTCCGCATAGGAATTGATAGGGGACAGACCCCAAAAAACCTTCCCGGCTGGAATAGGCGTTCGAGAGGTGGTAGCCGTGCAGGGTGGAGGTCTCGGGTTCCGGTCCGGTCCAGAGGGCCGCCGCATTGCGCGAATCATGGTCGCTCAGACACTTTCCCCCTTTCCCCTTTAGTCTTCTTTTCCTTCTTTTAACCGGTTTAGCATCTTCTGGATCTCGGCATCATTGCATTTAGGGTTTTTTACAAGGGATTCTATCTCGGAAGATGTGAGCGAATCGCTCAGGCGTAAGTCATCTTGCGTGCGCAGAATCGTTTGTGCTATCTGCGGAGCAGTGTCACTATAAAGCAGCAGTTGAGCCATCTGCTTACGAACCGCGATCATGGCTTCAGTGTTGTTTCCACCGTTCTTTTTTACGAATTGATAAGCAAGAAGAGAATCGCGTGTCATTGCATGCGCCGCATCTGCATTGTCCTGGATCTCGGAAGGCAAGTTCAACATCACGTCGGCAACCATTTCTCTGATTTTCACCTTCATGGTTTCTGTCGCGCCCCCTTTAATTCGTCTGGTGGCGGATCTAATGAAATCATCCACGACAACAGACCTCAGGTGATATTCAATTTCTGGGCTGACAACATAATCTTTTGTACAAGCCACGAAATCAAGATAATCAATGTCAGACCATGTTTCCGCCCATTTACGTTGGGCACCTTGAATCATAAACAGCTTGCATCCTGCGTGAGTCCCCGGCTGTTTCAGGTACGCACAAACCTGCTTTGCATCAGGCGGGCAAGCATCCCATGCGCTCATGAGTGCGCGTCCGAAGAGACCGCTAATGATATGAAGAGGCCAATCGTTTTCAAAGCCTTTACGAACTAGAGCGACTTGAGAAACAGTATAGCCGCACGATTTGAACTAGGATTCGGCGTTTGGAGCTGGAGGATAGAATGTGGATACGGATTTTCTTAAACCGCTCTAATCCCAACAAGACATCTGCATCCAACCCTTTGAGATGCTCCAGCATCTCATCGAACTGCGCATGAATCGCAGGATTTTTGCTCTGGTTTTCAACAAAACTGACAAGATTAGACTCGTCTGCATTCATGATCATCGCAAGGAGTTGCTCTGGTCCTTTAATAGTTGTTTCAGAAGACTTTCCACTAGGCACCAAAAGCGTAACTGCTGCCACTAAAAATACGACTTGTTTGGCTTTCATGTCCATTGTTCATCTTCGTTATGGGATATGGAGTGCATCCTGAACATAGCCGTTCCAATCGGAATCGGCAGGAGAACCTGCCCCGTCATTGTGAACCATGCAATTGTTAATAGACAATCCCCCAAAAAATCCGCTTACTCGTTGACACTCTCGCCCTTGCACTTGATTTCCACTTTTAGGCATGTCTATTTCTCCTTTCCTTCGTTCATAGGCCGAGAAACAATCTTTCCATTCTCATCCCATTGGAGATAGGCATATCGCTCATCAATGAAGAGTCCGCAACTTTTCAGTCTTCCGTCGGGAGAAATTGTACCCCCCCCCTCCCACGTGCAATGTGTTCTGGAAGGAAGATCCCTGCGCTCAAGAACGTTCGTCGCTCCATGGGCCGACAAAACGCCTGAAAGAAGGGATGCAAACATAGATGCAAGAGTGCCCGCCACAACGGATTGCCGCCCTGCAAGGGAAAACCGCTTGAATTGCATGCCCGTATGAAAACAAATCCCCCTGGAAAAAGTCAATGCTCTTTTGGATTTATTGGGGACAGACCCCATCAGTTGCGAGAGTGGGATGCGAAGCAGGTGGGGCGACGCCGTCCCGGCGAGCCGCATTGCCTCTGCTGTCTCAGGCTTGGCTGCGCTGGACGAGGCGCATTGGACGAGGAGGACAGGCGAGGCGCCCCGCGCTGATGGCGCGTGCGAGTGGCGGCTCGCCGGGACGGCGGTCTCCAGCGTTCCGGCTTCTGGTTCGCCCATGGTAGGCCGAGTCGTTGGGGGCCGCGGTCTCCGCGGGCAAATGGCGATTGGATAAGTGTCAGAGTGGCAATTAGTTGCGCCGCGCCGCCATTTTTTGGGGTCTGTCCCCTATTTCGTCCCCTATTTCGGTTGGGGCGGGGGCGAAGCCCCGCCTGTACGATAGAGAGGGGTGAGGCGACGCCGTCCCGGCGAGCCGCATTGCCTCTGCTGTCTCAGGCTTGGCTGCGCTGGACGAGGCGCATTGGACGAGGAGGACAGGCGAGGCGCCCCGCGCTGATGGCGCGTGCGAGTGGCGGCTCGCCGGGACGGCGTCGCCCCACCTCCGAGGCGCACCGCGCCGGGGCGCGGGCGAGTGGATATGCGGCGGGGACGCCGCGTCCACCCTGCCACATCACTATAATCTGGAAAAAACCTTCCAGATTATTGAATCCGCACTTTGCCACGATCCTCGAGCGGACACGCCGTGACGGCGGGTTCCAGCGTCCCCACCCTGCCACGCCACTATAATCTGGAAGGAATCTTCCAGATTATTGAATCTACACCCTGCCACCGACGGCGAACGATCCCGCCGGGACGGCGGTCTCCAGCGTTCCGTCGCTTCGTTCGCCCGTCGTGGGCCGGGGCGGTCGTACCTGTTCGCGCCCCGTCTTGCGTTCATGATTCGGCAAAATCGACGTCGTCGACGAAACCGACGTCATCGATGCCCTTGAATCCCGTTCCCGTACTCGTACCCGTGTTTTTTTGGGATCTGTCTATTCGTTGGGGCGGGGACGAAGCCCCGCCCGTACGATAAGGGGTCGCCTGGCTTTAACGGAGGAGCGGGGCGGCGAGGATGTCCGCGGTTTCGGGGGGGAGGACGAAGACGGCGTCTTCGCCTTTGACGCGGGCGTGGAGGGAGCCGTCTTCGCGGCGGCGTCCGAGGTGGAGGATGACGATCGGGCGGGCGGGGATGCGGGTGGCGATGATCCATTCGCCAAGGGGGGAGGCGAGGCCGAAGTCGGCGTCGCGGGTCGAGACGAGCGCGGCCGTGCCGGCGGCGGTCAGGGGGGAGAGGGCGCGGAGGACGTCGTCGACCGCCTGCGCATCGACGGCGGCGGGCGCGGCCTTGGCGGAGAACCACTGGCCGTCGCCGCCGAGGACGACCGTCTCTTCGGCGCCGTCGGCGCGGCGGGTGAGCGCGGTGGCGTCGCCGGGGGCGAGGTCGAGGACGGTTCTGTCGCGGATGGCGGCGAAGCCGGCGGAGCCGAGGAGGGCGTCGCGGAGCGCGTCGGGGAGGGAGGCGACGGGCATGGCGTGGAGCAGGCCCGATCGGGGGACCCGGAAGCGGACTTGCGCGGTTTCGTTGGTGCCGGGGACGGGGAAGTCGATGAAGGCCGTGGTGGATTCGCGTTCGGCCTTCGAGGCGACCTGCATCTGGATGACGGGGGCGGCGGCGCCGCCGGGGGGCGGCTCCGGCTCGGTCGTCAGCGGCGTGGCGGTTTCGCCGGCGAGCGCGAGGATGTCGGCGACCAGGGCGGCGGCGGCGTTCGGGTCGGCGGGCTGGGGCGAGGGCTGGACGATCCGCCAGGCGGGCGGCTGGCCCTCGCGGCGGAGCGAGAAGGCGCCGCCGGGGCCGCGCGTGGAGAGGGCGGCGACGTTGGCCGGCGGGATGGGGAAGACGCGGCGTTCGCGGAGGGCCTGCGCATCCATCTGAAAGGCGTCGAGGATGGATCTGTGGACGGTGCAGATGATGTTGTCGGGGGCGATCGCGATGTAGACGTGCTCGGGCGAGGCGGTGTCCTGGCGGCCGAACGTGAGGGTGGCCTTGCCGACTTCGGAGGCGAGGTGGAAGATGACGGACAGGGGGGATTCGACGGGGTCGAGGCCGTAGGCGGCGCCGATCCCGGCGGGGAAGTCGACGTCGGACGCGCGCGAGGCGGCGGCGTGGACGAACGTTTCGATGGCGGCGTTTTCGACGGCGGCCAGGAGGGCCTTGACGGCGTCGGCGGAGGCGGCCATGGCGTAGGGGGAGGTCATCGACCAGACGCCGTTGTCGCGTTCGAGCTTGACGACGCCCTTGCCGGCGCGGCGGATTTCGATGCCGCGGATGTCGGCGGCGGGGAACTGGACGAGCGCGCGGTCGCGGAAGTCGTCCGCCGAGGCGGGGAGCGCGTCGAAGACGGCGCGGTCGACGACGACGATGTCCGACGAGTTGCCCATCATGGCGAAGACGGTGGCGCCGCCGGGGGCGTCGCCGCCGATGCGCAGCGAGGCTTCGTCGGCGCCTTGGGCGACGCTGATCACGGCGCGGGGCGGGACGAGGCCGTAGTCGTCGAGGTCGAGGCTGCGGGACTTCCGCTGGCGGAGGGTGACCTTGTCGTGGACGCCGGCGCGGGCGATCTTTTCGAGGAGGTAGTCGATGCGCATGGAGTCGGCGCGCATGGGGGCGGGCTGTTCGATGCGCCAGCGGCCCTGGACGCGGCGGCATTGGATGACGCCGTTGACGGTTTCGACCTGGAGGGTCGAGGCCTTGGCGAGCTCGACGGGGAGCAGCGAGGCCGGGAGGCGGGCGAGGCCGGAGGTGGAGAGCATCCGGGTCTCGAACCAGGCGACGGCGCAGAGCGCCAGGAGCAGGATGAAGAGCCTGAAGGTGGTTTGCCGCGCCAACATGGTGTTTCAGCTCCGCTTGCGCTCCGCGAGAACGGTGGACAGGAAGTAGAGAACGATGCCGAGGAAGATCGCCGAATCGGCGATGTTGAAGGCCGGGAAGGCGTAGGCCTCGCCCCAGTGGAAGTCGAGGAAGTCGATGACGAAGCCGTGCTTGACGCGGTCGATCAGGTTGCCGGCGATGCCGCCGGCGAGCAGGCCGACGCCGGTTTGGCAGAGGCGGCCGGCGGCGAGGATGTCGCGGCGCGTGCGCCACAGGAGCGCGAGCATGCCGGCGGAGACGGCCACGAGCAGGAAGCGCCGGCCGGCGAGGACGCCCCAGGCGGCGCCGGGGTTGAGGATCTTGCGGATGTCGAAGAAGCCCGGGATGACGGTGACGTGCTCGCCAAGCCGGAACCCCGCGAAGACCGCCCATTTGGTGAGCTGGTCCGCGACGGTGACGGCGATGGCGATGGACAGGATCACGTCAGTCCCAGAGGTCGTGGGTGGAGGAGCGGCGGCGGGCGCCCTGGTCTTCCATTTCGGACTGGCATTTGATGCAGGTCTTCGCGAAGGGGAGCGCCGCGAGGCGGGTGCGCTCGATCTTGCAGCCGCAGTTTTCGCAGAGGCCGTAGACGCCTTCCTTGATGGCCATCAGCGCGGTGTTGATCTTGACGATCTCGCCCTGGTCCACGCTGGCGCGGGCGAGGCTGGTGGCGCGCTCGAAGGCGTCCGTCCCGTCCTCGTCCTGGTTGACTTCGTCGTGGCGGAGCAGGGACTGCTGGCGGAGTTCGTTGACCTGGTGGAGCATGCGCTTGCGCATTTCCTTCATCGTCTTGCTGAACTCCTCGAGCTCGGCGCGGGTGAAGCCCCCGGCTTTTTCGGGCTTGGTTTTGTCGGGAGCTGGCGCTTTCGGCTTGCTCTTGGCGGTCGGCTTCTGCGTTTCAGCCTTGGCGGGCGTTTTTTTCACGGCCGCCTTCTTCGCGGGCGCCTTCGTGGCGGCCGTTTTTTTCGCGGGCGCTTTCTTGGCGGCCGGGGCGGGGGGCTTGGCTTTGGCCGGCGCTTTCGCAGGGGAGGCGGCCTTGGTGGCCGGCTTCGCCTTCGATGCCGTCTTCTTTGGGCTCGTTGCGCTTGTCTTGGCCGCCTTGGACGTGGTTTTGGCAGAAGTCTTGCGCGAAGACGCGGGCTTGGTTTTGGCAGAAGTGGTTGAATTCGCCTTGTCTGGGGCTTTGGCCGGTACGGGCTTCGATGCGCCGGGCTTCGGCTTGGACTGTTTCGCTGTCATTCGGGCTCCTCTTCTTATTTGAAATCCATGCGTGGTGAACGGGCTGGACGGCTGAAAAATTGGGTCAACATCCTAACATGGCGAGGGCGGGCAGTCAACAACGCACTTGACGCAATCGGTCAGTCGAAGAGGTCGGACAACCTTCGGCCATGGATTGGCTTGACCGATTGCCAGTCGCTAGTCGCTAGTGAGGAGTGAGGAGAGCGGAGTTCAGGCTGGGGACACCCCAGACCCCGGTTATGACCTATAGCTCCCACGAATCTCCGCGAAGCAGAGGAAATGTTGTCGGCCTGCGGCCGTCGCTGATCGCTCAACATTTCCCCTGCGGTACAAACCATGCATCCAGCAGGGAAGGCTTGCTCAAATTACGAATTACAAGCCCTCGGCACGAGCCCCTAGCGACTAGCGACTCAACCGAGGCTGGGCGACAAGCGATCCGAGACCCGCCCCCGGCGACTGACCGATTACCGCTTGACTTTGGCGGGCGGTTGCTGTCACAATCCGCAGGCGACGGATCGACCGGTGAAGGTCTCCTCCCTTGAGGAGCGGGCGATGCCTTCACAGTGAATTTATCCCATTGATTGGAGCGGACATGACGGAAAAGGAACGGAAGATTCTCGACTACCATCGCGGCGGCAAGGTCTCGCTGGGCATGCCCCGGCGGCTCGACACGGTCGACGACCTCTGCCTCGCCTACACGCCGGGCGTGGCGACGGCGGTGAAGGCCATCGCGGCCGATCCGCCGACGGCGTTCGACTACACGGCCAAGGGCGGCCTCGTCGCCGTCGTGTCCGACGGCACCGCCATCCTCGGCCTCGGCGACCTGGGGCCCGCGGCCTCGATCCCCGTCATGGAGGGCAAGTCCGTGCTCTTCAAGTCGTTCGCCAACGTCAACGCCTGGCCGGTCGTGCTCGACCACTGCCGCGAGGGCGGCGCCTCCACGGGGCCGACCGATCCGCAGCGGGTGATCGACGCCGTCCTGGCCATCGCCCCGATGTACGGCGGGATCAACCTCGAGGACATCGCGGCGCCCGCGTGCTTCGAGATCGAGGACCGCCTCGCCGACTTGCTCGACATCCCCGTCTTCCACGACGACCAGTGGGGCACCGCCGTGATCGTCCTCGCGGGCGTCACGAACTACGCGGCCCTCGCCGGCAAGTCGATGGCGTCGCTCAAGGTCGTCATCAACGGCGCGGGCGCCGCCGGCTCGCGCATCCGCGAGATGCTCCTCGCCGGCGGCGTGGCGAAGGACGTCGTGATGTGCGACAGCAAGGGCGTCATCTACAAGGGCCGCCCGATCAACCAGGCGCGCCACGAGAAGCTGGCGGTCGAGACGCCGCTGCGCACGCTCGACCAGGCGATGGCCGGCGCGGACGTGTTCATCGGCGTCTCCAAGGGGGATTGCGTCAAGCCCGAGTGGGTGGCGTCGATGGCGGACCATCCGGCGATCTTCGCGCTCGCCAACCCCGACCCGGAGATCCAGCCCGCCGCCGTCGCGGAGGCGATGGGCGGGCGCCCCTACGTCATGGCCACGGGGCGTTCGGACTTCCCGAACCAGATCAACAACGTGCTCTGCTTCCCGTTCCTCTTCCGCGGCGCGCTCGACGTGCGCGCCACGAAGATCACCCGCCACATGAAGCTCGCCGCCGCCGCCGCCCTGGCCGCCGCCGCGCGCCGCCCCGCCGGCGCCGCCACGCGCGCGCTCTATCCGGGCGAAGCGCTGGAGCTGGGGCCGGACTACATCATCCCCAAGCCGTTCGACGGCGACCTCTACGTCGACGTCTCCTCCGCCGTGGCGCAGGCCGCCGTCGAGGACGGCGTCGCCCGCCTCGAAGGCTTCGACCTCGACGCCTATCGCGCCAGGCTCGCCGCGGAGAAGCCGCGGGCGTAGGGGAAACTCGACTTCTAAAACCCATTAGACAAGGATTCAATTCATGGACTACCAGCGCGCCTACAAGACAATCATGGACGACCATTTCACGCCGGAGATGGAAATCGCCTTCATCGACGGCGACCGCCGTCAGACGCTCCGCTACGAGAAGGTGGCGTGGGTCATCGACGACGAGCGCAAGGGCCTGCGCTACGGCGAAAACCCGGGGCAGGAAGCCGCCGTGTACAAGCTCGTGGGCGGCAACCTCGCGCTCGGCGACGTGACGATGCTCGCGCCCGGCAACGCGCTCGCCTCCGAGCCCGAGCTGCTCCAGTCGGGCAAGCACCCCGGCAAGACGAACCTGACGGACGCCGACAACGCGCTCAACATCCTGCGCTACCTCGACGACACGCCGTGCGCCGTCATCGTCAAGCACAACAACCCCTGCGGCGTCGCCAAGGGCGCCTCCCTCGCCGACGCCTACAACCGCGCCAACCGCGCCGACCGCCTCGCGGCGTTCGGCGGCTGCATCGCGCTCAACCGCGAAGTCGATGTCGAGACGGCGAAGCTCATCGCCGAGAACTACGCCGAGGTCGTCGTCGCCCCCGAGTTCGCCCCCGGCGTCATGGACGTCTTCGCCCAGAAGAAGAACCTCCGCGTGATGCGCATCCGGAACATGGCGCGCCTGACGTCGTTCGTCGCCCGGCGCGTGGTGGACTTCAAGTCCCTCATCGACGGCGGCATCGTCGCGCAGTGGTCGTTCGTCCCCGAGGCGCGCACGGCGGACAAGCTCCGCCCGGCGGAATGCACGCGCAAGGACGGCGCCGTCCACCGCATCGAGCGCCTGCCGACGCCCGCCGAGTGCGACGACCTCGTCTTCGGCTGGCTCGTCGAGGCCGGCGTCACGAGCAACTCCGTGCTCTACGTCAAGGACGGCGTCACGGTCGGCATCGGCACGGGCGAGCAGGATCGCGTCGGCGTCGCCGAGATCGCGCGCGACAAGGCGTACCGCAAGCTCGCCGACCTCGTCGCGTGGGATCGCCACCAGACGCCGTACAACGACCTCGAACTGAAGTTCGGCGACGAGGGCGTCCGCTTCGCCGCGGCGATCGACGAGGAGGTCCGGGCGAAGCGCGGCGGCCTGCCGGGCTGCAGCATGGTCTCCGATGCGTTCTTCCCCTTCCGCGACGGCGCGATGGTCGGCATCCGCGAAGGGATCACGGCCATCGTCCAGCCGGGCGGCTCCCTGCGCGACTGGGACGTCATCGACTGCTGCAACGAGCACGGCGTGGCCATGGTCTTCACCGGCCAGCGCTCCTTCAAGCACTAGGCCTTGAACACCAGGCATCCCCCCGGCGGATTTCGCGAAGTCCTCGCGATCGCACTGCCCATGGTGATTGGCAGCTCGGCCTTCACCGTCATGCAGTTCTGCGACCGCCTCTTCCTCGCCTGGCATTCGGATCTCGCCATCCAGGCCGCCATGCCCGCCGGCCTGCTCTCCTTCTCCCTGGTCTGCCTCTTCACGGCGATCGCGGGCTACTCGGCCACGTTCGTGGCGCAGTACCACGGCGCCGGGAACGAGACGGGCTGCGTCCATTCGGCGGTGCAGGGGATGATCTTCATGCTGCTTTGCACGCCCGCGCTCCTGCTGACGATTCCGCTGGGCTCGCGGATGTTCGCCTGGTTCGGCCATGCGCCGGCGCTCGTCGAGCAGGAGATCGTCTATTTCCGCTGGATGATTTATTCCGCGATCCCGATGGGCTTCAACTGGACGCTCTCCGGCTACTTCACCGGACGCGGCAAGGTGCGTCTCGCCACGGCCGCCAGCATCATCGGCTGCGTCGCCAACGTGGCGCTCGACTACGGGATGATCTTCGGCCGCCTCGGCTTCCCCGAGATGGGGCTGCGGGGCGCGGCCGTCGCCACGTGCATCGCCAACGCGCTGACGACGGCCATCCTGCTGGCGGCGATGCTCCGGTCGCGGCCCGTCCGCGTGATCGGCCTGCGCCGGACGTTCGTCTTCCGGCGCGACCTCATGCGCCGCCTCGTCCGCTTCGGTTCGCCCGCCGGGGTGCAGCTGCTGCTGGACAACGGCGCGTTCACGGTCTTCGTGATGATGACCGGGCGCCTGGAGCCGACGATGCTGACCGTGGCCAACGTCGTCTTCAGCATCAACAACCTGGCGTTTTCGCCGCTCATGGGCTTCGGCCGGGCCGCCGCCGTGCTCACCGGCCAGCACCGCGGCGCCGACAACGCCGACTGCGCCCGCAAGTCCGGCTGGTCGTCCCTCAAGCTCGCCTTGATCTACATGGCGATCATCGGCGCCGTCTTCGTGATCTTTCCCGAGACGCTGCTCTCGCTCTTCATCCGCGACACGAGCCTCGCCACCACGTCGCCGGCCTTTTTGCGCACCGGACGCCACCTGCTCTACGTGATGACGCTTTGGGGCTTCCTCGATGCGGCCAACATCGTGCTGATGGGCGCGCTCAAGGGCGTGGGCGACACGAAGTTCGTGATGCTCCACCTCTCGGCGCTGGCCTGGCTCTTCTGGATTCCCGGCGAAATCGTGGTTTTCCACTACGATCTCGGCATCCTCGCCGCGTGGATCTGGATGGCGGTTTACATCGCCGTCGCCGCCTTCGGCTTCGCCTGCCGCTGGCGCCGGGGGAAATGGAGGCGCATCCATGTCATCGAGTTCGAGTAGGGCGACATTCGATGCGATCATCGTCGGCGGCGGCGCGGCGGGGCTCGCCGCCGCCGCGTTCGGCACCCGGCGCACGCTCGTCCTCGAACGCCTCGACCGTCCCGGCGTGAAGCTCCTCGCCACCGGCGGCGGACGCTGCAACCTCGTGCACGACGCTTCCGTCGACGACGTCGCCGCCGCCTTCGGACGCCGGGGCCGGTTCGTCTCGGACGCCCTGCGCCGCTGGGACCCGGCGGGCATCCGCCGCTTTTTCGCCGAACGCGGCGTGCCGACGGTCGTCGAATCCGACGGCTGCGTCTTCCCCGCGTCGGGACGCGCCTCGGACGTCCGCGACGCGCTGCTCGACGCCGCGCGTCGCGCTGGCGTCGAAATCCGCTGCGGCGTCCGGGTGTCGCGCATTCTGCTCGACGAGGCCGGCACGGCGGTTCGCGGCGTCGAGACCGCCCGTGGCGAGGTCTTGACCTCGCCACGCGTGGTGCTCGCCACGGGCGGCCGCGCCTGGCCCGAGCTTGGCTCGGACGGCTCCGGCCTGGCCCTTGCGCGCGCGGCGGGGCTCGTGATCGAGCCGCCGACGCCCGCGCTCGTGCCGCTGGTGGCTGCGGAAGGCTGGATCGGCGAACTGGCCGGCGTGTCGTGTCCCGACGCCGCCGTGTCCATCGCCCCTCGCGGACGCCCCGTCCGCGGGCCGCTCCTCTTCACGCACCGCGGCCTGAGCGGGCCGGCGGCGCTCGCGATCTCGGGCGACGTCGCCCGGCTCCTCCACGACGGTCGGCCCGCATCCTTGCGCATCGCCTTCCGGGCCGACTGGCAAGCGGCGGATTGGCAGGGGGCGTTTGATGCGTGGCGGACGAACCAAGGCGCCCGCCGCGTCCGCAACCTCCTGGCCGAGACGCTTCCCAAGGCGCTGGCGCATCGACTCTGCGCCTTGGCGGGCATCGGCGGGGACGTCGTGGCCGCCCGGCTCGACCGGACGGGGGCGCAGGCGCTTGCGGCGTTGTGCGCGGCGTGTCCCGCGACGATTTCCGACACGGAAGGCTGGAGCCGCGCCATGGTGACCCGCGGCGGCGTGGCCTTGGGCGAACTCGACCCCAGGACGCTCGAAAGCCGCCGCGTCGCCGGCCTGCACGTCGCCGGCGAACTCGTCGACCTCGACGCCCCCTGCGGCGGCTACAACCTCACCTGGGCCTTCGCCTCCGGTCGGCTTGCGGGCGGCAGCTGAGTTGCCGCCCACGAAGAGTCCAAGGTCAACGTTGTCGCAAACGTTGTCTTGAGCTTTGTCCTGTGAACAAGCCGTTGCTCGGCAAAAGGTTGGCATGGAGAAACGTTTTTTGGGGTCTGTCCCCAAAAAACAAAAAAAGTCCTTCCTTCTGCGAATCTGCGAGTTGGGTTTTAACCGCTGAATACACCGAACATACGGAAAAGGCTTGCGACAACGTTGCCCTAACGGTCGCGCCGGCAACTTGCTTGACAAGTCTGGTTGAATGTGCAATCCTGTGTGCATGATTCATTAATCCGTCGTGACTTATCATAACAATAACAATAATGACAATCACGAAGGGAGCGGCTGGATGCGTTGCGGGACGACACATGAAACTTGTTTTCGAAACCTTAGGCAAGTCAAGTTCATAAGAGGAAAAACATCACGTGAGCAAAGACGACCGAACTCAGATCCGACAAGCTTTGGACGACCAGCGCTACGAGACGGCGCGGCGTCTGTGCCTGCGCGCGCTTGCCGCGCCCCAGCCCGGTCTCTCCACGCGGGATGTGCGGCCGCTGCTTCATGAGGCGCTCTCCCATTTGGGCGACATCAAGACGGCGCAAAACGTGCTTGCCGATTTCGAGCCTCGGAATCACGACGAACGTCTGAAGCTTGCGCTGCTGCTTGGCGAGGACTGTCACAAGCTGGCGGCCTACGACTTTTACAGAGGGTCCGCTGAAAGCATGCAGGGGCTGACGGGCGACGAGTACGCCGACAAATACGAGGCCTTGGCCGAGCAGGCGTTCGCGACGGCAATCGCGCTGGCCGACACGCCCGACCGGAAGCAGGATGTGGCGGCAGTCTTGCGCCGGTCGGGACGCTCCGCCGAGGCGGACGCGCTCGCCCGTCCGCCCGTCGCGGAGGTTCCCGCGCCCGTCGTGCCCGACGGACGCGGCAGCCTCGTCGGACGGCTGCGGTTTCCAGATGGCGGGCCCGTGCGACATGCGACGGTGACGCTCGGCTTCCCTCAAACCGTTGACCATCCCGACCCCAAGGGGCATCTGGGACGCGGCATCGACGGCGGAATCGAAGCCCGCTTCCAAGGCGAGCAGGTCGTGCGCACCGTCGAGACCGACGGTGCGGGCGACTACCGCTTCGATGCTTTGCCTTCCCAGCGCTATCCGTTCCTTGCCGTTTCGCTTGATCCTGATGAAGTCGATGTCGCCGTGCTTTTCTTCGGACGCGACCTTGATGTGCCCGACGGCGGGGAGATCCGCTGCGACGGGGTGCTGGAGGATTGGGTCAGCGCACCGGAACGCTTCGTTGAAAACCCTTTTTCTGAACATCGAACGATCGAGGGGGCGTCTTGGCGCCGGATCGCCATGTGGACGCTGCGCAATCCGTTCTATTTTGATTTTCCCCGGCAGTTCGTGGCGCTTCCGCATTCCGCTGGCTCCTCGGATCTTCCGCTGGCGCTTTTCACTTCAGATGCCGTCGATGAGCCACTGTCGGTTCAGACGCTTTGCGATGGAACGCTGGGCTGCTTCCTCGATTTGCCGGAACAAACCGACCGTGTCGTCGCCGTGTATGCGTGCGAATCGAGCCGATCTGGCGATTCTGCGCCGGATGCAAACGGGTCGCCGCTCGACTTCCAGTTGGCCGAAGACGGCTTGACGGCGGTGATCGACACCGGTCGGGCGATGTTCCGAATTGCAGCGGGGGAGGGCGCCGAGGCGGTCGCCCCGCTCCTGGCGGTGCAGGGCGAGGACGGCGTTTGGCGAGGTTCGGGCCGGCTTCGGCTGCCTGCCGATGTCGCGATTGCAAGGCGGTCGACGTCGGTCGTGGAACGAGGCGAGCTGTTTCTCCGCGTGGAGATCGTCTATGATCTGACAACTGGCGAGACCGTGCGATTCGAGCTGGTCGCGCATGCCGACGAGGCCTATCTGCTCGTCCGCGAAACGACGGTGCCGATCGACGGTCTGGCGTTTGAGTTTTCCCTGCGCGAATTCAGCGGCGGCCGCGGTTTCCTGCATTGGACGCCGGAGCATGGCGGGCGGCATTGGAGCACGCTCGGAGCCGAGGATCGCGAGCTGGCGCGGCTGCAGGAGTCCGTCGCCTGGTGGATCCCGCCGCAGGGCTTCGGGTATGCCATGACGCCGGAGGGCCTGGACGAGAAGGACTATGTCGCCGTCTTCACGCGTCGTCGCGGGGGATGGATCGACCGCGCCTTCGAGCGCATCGCCCAAGGCCCCGGCGACGAAAACCGCGAGCTGGATTGGCCCTTCCCCGAAATGGTGGGCTCCACGATTTCCATGATCACGGCCTGGACGTCCGCCGATGGCGACGCCTTTTTCCGTTTTGCCGGTTTCGACGGCGAACGGCAATGGGGCGTTCTCGTTTCCACGCTTGAGCGAAACGACGGCCCCTACAAGGAGCTGTCGTCGGTGCAGCACAAAGTCTCGTCGCCGCGGCTTCAGGATTTCATGACGTGGCGTCTGCACGAGCCCGATCGCCTGCAGCGCCCGATGCTGCTGGTGGCGCGCGACGAGGTTCGCGGCCTTCGTCGCAAGCGGCGCGACCCTGTGTTCGCGCCTGTTTGGGAAAAGCTTGTCCGCGGTCATCACCGCGGCCCCTCGCGGGGGCTCCGGGCGCTGGTGGAGTCGGATCCCGTGCAAATCTGGCGTCTCGCCTGCGAGATGCGCGCGGAGGCGCCGCTGCGCGCCCGCATGACCCTGCTGGGGCGCGATCATTCCGATGTCTACAGCCCGGTCGGGGGACGCGGCATCACGCCGTTTGCCGAGCAGTACGATCTGATCGCGCCCACCGGCGTCTTCTCCGAGGACGAGGAGCGCGATGTCCGCGCGATGCTGCTGTTGATGGGGCGCCTGTACATGGAGGAAGACTTCATGAACTGGCGCTTCAATTCGCGCAACGCGAATTTCGAGGCCGACCGCGCGGACATCGTCGGAACGGTGGGGCTCGCCTTCCGCGGCAATCCCGACGCCGACGCCATGATCCGCCATGCTTCCGAGTTGATGGAGCGCTCGCTCAATGTCTATTGCACGCCCGGCAGCGGCAAGTGGTACGAAAACCCGCCCTGTTATTACATCCATGCCGCAAACTGCAGGCTGAACCTGGCGTTTCACCTCTGGAACCACGGCCTGATGGATGTCGCGGCGATTCCCCGTCTGAAGGACTTTCTCCTGTGGGGGCCGCTGCTGATGACGGCGCGCTATCCGCACGACTACGCGCTGTTGCGCGACGGCTGCTCTTTCGAGGCTTATGAACAAGCCGGAAAAGTGCGCCGCATCCCGCCCATTGGCGACCATGCGAAGCTCGGCCAGTGGATGGGCGAGATTTACGCCCTGATGTCCAAGCCCTATCAGGCGCATGATCCGGACTTTGCGGCGTTCCTCCGCTGGGCGTATCAGGAAGGCGGCAGCGACGGCGGCCATTTTTCGAAATTCCCCTTGTTCTTCACGGCCATGGAGGAAAGCGACCTCGCCCCGGCCCGGGCGCAGACGCTGGCGAGCCGTCGTCTCGAAGGCTTCGGCGCCGTTTTTCGCGGCAAGTTCGGCACGCCTCAGGAGTTCTACCTGCTCTTCAAGCAAGGCCCCGGGGGCTATCGCTACCACCGCACCGAAGGCAGCTTCTTGTTGATGGCGCATGGCCGCCCGCTCGTCTGGGATGGCGGCGAGGCCGGCGAAACGTGGCGGCACAGCACGCTTTCGTTCCACGACACGCACATGCCGTTGGCGCCCGGCCATGTCGAGCAGTTCCACAGCTTGGCGAGCGTGGACTTCGTGCAAGGCGTCCACCCCAAGGCGTTGAGCCCCGGGGATCCCGTGTTCCTCAGCGACTCTTGCGAACATGCGCTCGTCGATGTCGCCTGGGAGCGGTTTCGAGAACCGGATCCGGCGGACGTCCGTTCGGTGCTGTGGGTCAAAGGCCAGTACGTGGTCGTCGTCGACGACCTCCATCTGCCTCCCGAGACGTTGACCCATTGGCACCTTCAGATGGTCGGCGATTCGCACGAAGGGTCGCTCGTGGACGGCGGCGACATGCGCCTCAAGGGGCGGTTCGGCGTCGATCTCCAGCTTCTCATGCCGAATCTCCCGACGGAGGCTCGCGAGGCTGTCACCCAAGTGCCGACGCTGGAATACCAACTGCCTCCCGAGCAATGCTTCGCCATGCGGCACGTCCAGGTCACCATGACGTCGCCAAGCCGCTTGATCGCCGTCCTGCGTCCGCTGGCTCCGGGAGCGTCGCCTCTGACGTCGACCGTTGTCGATGGCGTCCTTCGCGTCCAGGGCGACGGGATCGACGACACGCTGTTTCTCTTCCGCGAACCGATGGGCGTGGCGTCCGAGGACGTCCGCTTTGCGGGTCGCTACGGCGTCGTGCTCAGGCGGCCCCAGGGCAGCACGCTGGTGCTCCTCGATGGCGAATCCCTCGCATCCGGAGACCATGCCCTCGAAACGAGTGGCGAGCGGGTCGTCGGCAACCCGAGCGCTTAGATTGCCCCGGCGTCGCCCGCGTCTCCTCCTGGATCGGCGGCGCGGCAATTTCCGCCACGCGCGCGGCCAGTCCGCGTATGATTGCAACATCCTGTCGACTTCGCATGCTTCACTCCATTGCGTTGTCTTGTGTTTTATAAAACGTGTAGGGGAGGCGGTGGAGCGCTCTGCGGAGGCGCACTTGTTCGATGACATGGCGGAGCGTGCGTTCGACCGGGATTCCGTATCGGATGCATGGCAGGAAGGACTCGGTGAAGAACGGCGGGTTGGAATGCGCAAAGATCCGCAGGCGGTCCAGCCCTTCGCAATCCATGTCGCGGAGCGCCTTTGTCGCCAGCGGCACGAGGTTGTCGTCGGTGATCACGAGCGTGTCGAACGTCCGTCTGTTTTCCGCCACGAAGAGGAGTTGCATGAGCCATCGCAGGTGTTCTGCGGCGATTCGTTCGACTGGAGGCGTGAACACGAAATTCCTCTCCTCGATGACAAGCCCGTGCCGGGCCGAGATTCCCCTCCATTTTTCGAAGCGCCTGTAGAGGCTTCCCGATACGACGGCGAGACGTCGGCCGCCTCCCATCGCCACTTTTTTCAGGATGGAGTCGATCCACAATTCGGAGTCGATGGAATGGGCCTCGTTTTTGAACTCGGTGGGAAAATCGGCGTTCGTACGATAGGTGTTGTCGAAGAACCGGGGGAGCCCGGGCCTGAGTTTTTCAAGCGGGGTCCCGACCAGGTTCCAAAACCCGGAACTCGAAAACACAATCGCGGCTATCATGCCACGTTTGATTTCCCCGACCAGTTCTGTGTATTGAGCGTTGCCGAAGTCAAGATTCGTGTAGATTTCGAAGGAGTAGGGCGAGAAATCGGTTGTCCTCACCGTTTCGATGATGTTCTTGTCGTATGCCCGGTTTTGTCCTGGAATGAAACATCTCATGGCGATGGCAATACGACGAAGCCCTGGTGGATTCTCCGTGATGATGGTTCCCTTGTTGCCGTGCGTCGTCAGGATCCCGTCCGCGCGGAGCTGCTTGATGGCGCGCTGCAGCGCCGACTGCGAACACTTGAAATACCGGGCCAGCGCCTCGCGGCGCGGGAGCTTGTCGCCAGGCTTCAGGGAGCCGTTGAAAACATTGTCGCGCAAGATCTGCGCAATCTTGTCCGACTGGGCGGGAGGTCTGCCAACAGGTCGCCGTATGTCACTCACATCCATTGGCAAGTAATCTAGCACCTGTTCGAAAAGGCTGTCAAATGAATTTGAGCATCCGCACCGCAGGCGGCCCAACCGCCTCTCGGGAGAGATCGGAAACGGCTGGCTGATCGCGCTCCGCCCATGCGCACGACCTCGCGCGGCTCCCGTGGCCGTTCTTGTTTTCTGAAAAAAACCATAATTATCGAAAAAATGCTTTACGCCATTTTCTCGTTGTGCGATGATACACGCCAAACGGAGTTCGAATGCCCTGCGTGGTGCTGTGAGGCGCCACGTTGCGTCCAGGGGAATTTTGCCGTCCAAGAAAAAGGAGTCCCATCGTGAACAGAATCGTGAAACTCTCGATTGCGGCGCTATTCGCCACAACATCCCTCTCGTTTGCCGGAACGAACACGATCATCGCGTCAGACGGCGCGCTCAACAATGTGACCGTTGGGAGCGGCGACGTTCTGAACGTGAGCGGCGGCAGCCCAGACACCAGAATCATGCTGACCACGGATGACGCGCAGTTCAAGATCGTTGGCGGCTTGATGAACTTCTCTTCGCCGAAGACGCGTTTCGCGGCTTCGGGTTTTCCGCTCGACGAGACCGGCGCGAACGCGAACGTCGTCATCGTCGACGGCGGCATCAACGCCGCAGGCGCGGTTGAGACGCAAGTTGACGGTTCCGTCTTCATGAGCAATGCCGCCATCACGAACGCATTGTATTTCATGTTCTTGAACGAACAGGCGCTGACGGGCCCGGGCGCCAGCAAGGTGCTGTGCAACAACTCGTTGATCTCCTGCTACAACTTCCAGAGCTATGCGAACGCGGTGAACGCGCTTGAGCTTCGCGACACGTCGCAAATCAAGGTCTCCCAGCATGCCACGCTTTGGCCTGTGACGGCGTTGCTTCTGGCAGACAACGCCACCGTCAATGTCGGCGGCACGTTTGAAACTGTGCGCGGCTCCGGCAGGAACGCCTCGTTGACCGCTTCCGGGAACGCCAGGATCATCGCAAACAAAGGCGCCGTCGCCGGGTTGGCGACCCTGGGCGGGAATTCTTCTTTCACAACGCAGGGCGGCAGCTTCTACGTCGGGCTGAACGCATTCGCCGACGTCGTCTTCCAAGAGAGCAGTGTTCTAAGCGTCAGCACAAACGCCAACTGGTACAACCTCGTCCACGTTCAAGGCAACTTGACGTTTCGCGACGACGCGTCGGCCATGGTCGGCGGCGGGAACCGATCCTGGGCGCAGTTTGCAAAGGGCAGCGTGCAGATACTGGATCGCGCCAGCTTCAGTGTCAAGGAACGCATCTGCTTCATGGGGGTCGAGGACGGCACGCCGCTCAACGTCGTCATCAACACGACGAATGCAGTCAAGGGCACCGCCATGAATGCGCCGTTCTTCCCGGGCTACCCACCGGACCATGGCGCTGTCGGCGTGTCGAAGCCGTTTGCGCCCGTCATCAACATCGGGATCACGAACGGCGTCATCCAGGGGAGGTACTACGGCGTGTCTTTCGCCGGGGAAAATTGCGAGGGGCAGGACGTCAAGACTTACACGCCCTACGGCAACCACAACTACAACCCCGTGGTCAACGTCAAGATGGATGGCGGCACAATCTTCGCCGAGGGATGCAACAACCACGAACTCTGGCAGTCGTATCCCGTGGGGATCACGATCGGCGCGGGGTTCTTCACGAAGACCGTCGATGGCGAGACCGTGACCAATTCCGTGCGCAAGGGCACCGTCGAGATGAACGGCGGCACCATGACGCTCAAGCGCGGCTGCTTCACCATCGGCGGCGGCGACGGCGAAGGGCATCTCATCCAGCGCGGCGGCTCCATCTCCATGACCGGCGGCAATACATACGCAACCCGCCACCGCGGCGTGATGGCGCTGTCGGGCGGGAAAGGACGCTACGATTTGCTGGGCGGATCGTTCAGCATCGCCAAGAGCTTCAATGTCGGCGGCGCCCAGATGGGCGACACGAACGCCTTCATCCATTTCAACTACAACAGCGGCGCCAACACCCGCTACGCGAACAGCTGCCTCGCCGAGCGTTTCGACGGAGAGGCGACACTGAACGTCCAAGGCGGCACGTTCAGCGTCACGGAAGACGCGCTGACCCTCGCGTTCGGCGGCACCGGCACGCTTGAGGTCGGGCCGCAAGGCGTCGTGAACGTCGGCGAGCTCGTCTGCACAAACACCCCGCAAATCCTGAGTTCAACCAAGGGGTTCGCCACGGTCAAGCTCACGCTCGGGGCCACGAACGCCGGCACGGTGGCCGTTGAACGAAAACTGACCATCAATCCCACGACGAAGCTCATTGTCGATGCTTCCGCTTTCACGCCCAGGTTCGGCACGATTCCGCTGATCACGGCGGCAAGCCGCGAGGGCGAGTTCGGGAGCGTCGAGGTCGTGAACGGCCACGGCGGCACCGTGGAATACGAGGGGGCCAACGTGGTCTTCAAGATGCATCCCGCAACGATCTTCACGGTCCGGTAGCCTGGGCGCGGCAGACATCATGGACAAAACGCTCCCGTTCATCCAGAAACTTGGAACTTACGACATCGCCATCGTCGAAGCCAATCCCATTGTCTGGCGCGGCGAACTCCATATCTTCGAGGGCATCCGCGGCGAACTCAGGTTCCCGGGTCATTCCCATTGGCAAAACGAACGGAACGACTCCTACTGCCGGTTTCGCAAGGTCGCGGACAACTCGTTCTCCCCTCCTTTCGGACACGGGATGAATTTTCCGTCCGCCTACGTCGTTCCCGGGGCCGACCGCGTCGTCGTCACCGGGAACCGCGGGGGAGACCATGAGTTCCTGCAGACGGAGTCCGACGACCTCGTCCATTGGACGGAGCCGCGCGCCATTTTCGGCGGGGAGGGATGGAAAGGCTACAACACGTCGGTCTGCCGCGACGCCGACAGGAACCGTCACGTGGCGGTCTTCGAACTGGGCGCGCCGAAGGAGCTTGTCGGCGTGCCCTTCACGATGTTCTTCGCCGAGACGGAGGACTTCAACACGTGGCAGGTCATTCCCGGCGCGATCTACGGTTTCGACTTCTACACGGGGGGGCCGATGCTCCGATGGCATGGCGGCTTCTATTATCTATTCCACTTGAACGGGAGCTACGAAGACGGATTCGAAACGCATGTCGTCCGTTCCCGCGACCTGAAAGACTGGGAGCCAGGCAAGAAGAACCCCGTGCTCGCCCCTGGTTCCGACGACAAGAAAACGACGCCCGTGTTCCCTCCCCAGTTTCGCGAATACCTCGCGGGAGCGGCGAACTGCAACGCATCCGACCTCGACATGGTCGAGCACGGCGGCAACATCGAGATGTTCTACAGCTGGGGCAACCAGCGTGGCAACGAGTTCTCCGCCCGCGCCGTTGTCTACGGCATGACTGAACGAACGTTCTGCGAATCGCTTTTTTGAATCGCGCCTGCAGGCTGTTTGGTGGCAAACACGGGCGCGTCCAGATCTGACGAAAGGTGCAAAACATGAAAAAGACAACCAAGAGCTCGATTTCCGTCGGCGTCATCGGCGTCGGCTTTGGGTGGTGCCACATTCAGGCTTTGCTGCAGAAGCCGGGCACGCTCCGCCTGAAATACGCATGCGACGTGGATCGCGCGCGGCTTGAGGCGACAAAAGCCAAGATGCCGGCGGACTGCGGCGTGATCTTCACGACGGACTACATGACGGTTTTCCACGATCCTGAAATCGACGTGGTCGCGCTCTCGCTTCCGCACCACCTGCACCGCCGTTTCGCCATCGAGGCCGCGCAGTGCGGCAAGAACATCATGATCGACAAGCCCATCGCGCCGACCCTGGAGGACGCCGAGGCGATCAACAAGGCCGTTGCGGCGGCCGGCGTGCAACTCGCCGTCGCCTTCAATTTCCGCTACGATCCGTTCTATGCCAGCGCGCGCCGGATGCTTCAGGAGGGGGCGATCGGGAAGGTCCTGCTCGCGGTCACGCGCCACTACCAGGCCTTCAATCCGCCCGCCGCGTCGAACTGGCGCAACGCCAAATCGGTCGGGGGCGGCTGTGTGATGGGATCCGGCGTCCACAACATCGACATGCTTCGATTCTGCCTCGGCGAGCCAGACGAGGTTTTCGCCTACACCGTCGGAGATCCGAAGCGCATCGACGCCGAGGCCGCCGCGACGATCTCCTTCAAGTACGCTTGCGGGACGATCGTGAACTTCCTGTGCAACTGGGTCAAGTCTTCCAGCCACCGGACGCCGGATCCCGCGACAATGTTCGGCGAATGGGAATTCTATGGAGAGACGGGCGAGCTTCGCAGCCATGGCGACAGGAACTTCCGCCTGACGCGACTCGGAGGCGATCCCGAACCGGTCGCACGTCCGGGAGGCGACGCCATGGTCAATCTCTGGACGCATTTCGAGGATTGCCTCCGCACAGGCAAGACGCCCCTGACAAACGGGGAGGACGCCACGAAGACGCTCGCCTTGCTTCTCAAGGTCTACGAATCGGCGCGGATGAACAAACCCGTGCGTGCATGACCCCCACAAAATGGAGCATCCAATGAAAACAACCGAACAGCTTCCCGTTGAACATCATGTCCACAACGAAACGCCGTGTCATGGCGGCGAAGGGCCTTGGAAATTCATGGACTATCTCGCCAAACTTGATCCCGAGACGAAAAAGGCCTCTCTCATCAAGTACATTCACGACGACATTCTCCCTCCGGGCTCCGCATTCGGCGTGCATTCGCATCCGCAAACCGACAAGGTCGAGGAATGGTATGTCTGCCTCGAGGGCGAGGGGACGATGGTTCTTGATGGCGTGGAAACCCCGTTTTGTGCAGGCCAGGCCAACGTCTGCCGTGGCGGAGGTTCCCACGGCATTCGCAACACCGGCAAGAAAAACATGCGTTTCCTCGTCATCCTGGCCAGCGCGTAGCCGGGGCGCAACCTCCGGAAATTCGCACACAATGGAAATCCAGTCGGGATTCGAGCGCTACAGGCGCATCTACAGAGACTACGAAGACGGCCTCTACCTCAAGCCGGGCGGTGGTGCCGCGCAGATCAGTTTCAGCGGAGAGGGGCTGGCGGGCAGGAAGCTGCGCCTGTTCGTCGCCGGCGATGCCGACATGCATTACCAGTGGAAGCGGGAGTCGGAACGCCCCTGGCAGTTCCACACCATCGCCGACTCGCTCAATGCACGGCATGCGGAGCGCGACCACCACTGTCTTGATCTCTCAAGCGAGGTTCCGTGCCCGTGGGTGCGGCGCGCCTACAAGAAAATCCTATGGCCCCCCCTCCTCTCTTTTACGCCTCTCAAACCTACGCCAACGAAATGGAAAGCGGGGTTTTTCGCGAAGACCGAAAACGTGTCGGTTGGCTCCAATGGATACTTGCGGATGCGAGTCGAGGTGCGTTCAACCCAAGGCGGCGCGGGTCGCAGGAGCGTTGGCGTCGAGCCTGTGCATACGGCGATGATCGACATTCCTGCCGGGAGCCGCGGCATGCGCGAATACAGCGCGGAGCTCGACATATCGCCGGAAGACACGGGCAATGTCTGCGTTCTCGTCGAAGGGCGCGATTATTCCGGGAAAGTCTATGTCGAACGGCCGTTTCTATTCGGCGGCGGCCACAATGTCCTGCCCGCGTTTTCCGTCCCGGTGTCGCACAACGACAAATTCGACTGGGCCGGGCAGAACCTGAGCCGCAAGGAATGGCCCCGCTTCGAGGTCCGCATGAACGGCGTCGAGGTCTTTTGCGGCGACGTGCTGGAGGGATGCCACGTCGCGGCGGAATGGGAGATTGACCTGCCGGGGGAATTGCTTCGCGATGCGAACACGCTGGAAATTCGCAATGTTTCCGACTACTTCGACCCTCTGCCCTACATCGTGCGCGAGGCGGGGGTTGTCAGCGAGCCCGTGGCGCCGCTCCTTGTCGTCGCTTGCTCGCGCGTCGGGAACACCTGCGAAGGCGTGCGCGTCCTCCTGAAAACCGCCGCGGACAACATGACCGTGCGCTTCCGCTCCGACGATGGAAAATTGTCGGGCGCCGACGACCTTCACTTTGCCGAGGCAGGTCTGCACGGCGTGGTGCTTTCCGCCGCGGCGCCGTGCGAGAACGCCGGATTTGTCTTTTCGTGCGGCGGAACCGAGGCGCGCGGCATCGTTCCGCGCATCGCCGCAAAGGAGCCTGACGGCGTCGTGACCGGAACCGGCGACCTGATGTACGCCCGGGCCTGCCCCGCCAAGTTCGAGGATTTCCTCTGCTGGTATTTCTCGAACAACATCGGCAACATGCTCATGATGCGCCCCGTCTATCGCTGGAGCGGCGTCCGGCACGTGGATCCCCGGCTCTGGCGCGGCCTGTGCCGCGTCTTGAACGAACTGGGCGTCCAGTACGCCAACATCATCGACGGACGCGAACTGCATGGGCTGCCGACAAATCCCGAGCCGGCGCTGCTCGCCGGGCCAGGCTATCTCGGAAGACAGGCGCACGAAGTCGACGGCACCCTGATCTACTGGGCGGCGTGGAAGCCATCCATCCGCCCCAAGGACGTGTATTCCGAGCAGCTTGACGACATGCAGCAGTTCGCATGGAAAGACGACCCCGTCCATGTGTCCACGATCCGCAGTTCGCCGTCGCGATACCATTGCATCGGCGACGACGTCCACTGGTGCAAGCGCCCCTTCACGAAACGCGACCTTCGCCATGCGGCGAATCGAACGGTGGACGACATGAGGGCGATGTGCGCGGACGTCTCGCGGCATACCGGTTCGACTTTCGCCTTCAAGTATTTCGCACAGGCAGGGCTCCAATGGCTCGGCGCCCAGACCATGTACGGCAACACCGAGGTGCTCATGGCGTTCCTGCGCGGGGCGCGCCGGCATGCCGGGCATGAAAGGTGCGGCGTGCACTTGGCGACGCAGTGGTCCTCGACGCCGTTTGGCGATCCCGGTCACATCCGTCGCTTCAGGCTGGAGCTTTTCTCCACCTACATTCTCGGCGCAGACGAAATCAACACCGAGGAGGGGCTGTGGCACCTCGGGGAGCTCTACGAGCATCACACCCGCTTCGATGACGCCTGTCGTGGGCTCCTTCAGCAGCAGAGCGACTTCTTCGATGTCGTCTCGTCGAATTCGCGCACCGGAGAATTCCACACGCCCATGGGCATCCTGCACGGGCGCTACGATGGAGCCGATGGCTTTGACAAAAGCCAGCTTCCGTTCGGCATCGCTGATTCGGCCATGCCCGAGATAACGAACAGCTGGGGCCTGCTCGACGTCGTCTATCCCCTCTATCGTTTCGGCTCGTCGATCTACAGGTTCCCCTGCCCCCCGGACAAGCCCCAGGGATGGCACAGCGGAACGCCGCTGGGGAATGTCGACGTCGTCCCCATGGAAAGCGGAATCGACCTGCTCTCCAGCTACCGTTCGTTTGCCTTCCTCGCCTACAACTGCGCCGAACCGGAAGATGTGGACAAGCTCCGCGCCTTCGTGAAAGGCGGAGGCTCCCTCTTGCTGTGCCTTCCCCATCTCGCGCAAACGACCGATGTGGACGAACTGCGGAAAAACCGGTTCGACTACCGTGACGATCTGTGGCTCTTCAACGGCGAAGCGCCGAGGTTCGAAGACAAGGCCGTCGGCGGGAAACCGCTGCCGATGGCTGTCAACTTGCGCGTCCCCGACGACGTCGAGCTCGCGTCGGACGACGGCGCGCCGCTCGTCTGCGCCTACCGTTTCGGCAAGGGTCGCCTCACCGTTGTCAACGCGAATGCGTATCCGGCCAATCCGGTCGTCCGGCCCCTTTACGAACGCCTCCTGCGCGCCGAGATGTCGGCCGCCGTTGCCAACGAACCCGTCTGGGCCTCCGCCGGCGACGACGTGGAGTTTGCCGTCTACCGTCAGCCCGATGGGGCGACGCACGTGTATTTCCTCGCCGTGGATTGGTACAACGCCTCCGAGGCGCCTCGCATGGCGACGTTGCGGATCGGCGACTGCGAGGAAGCCGTCGGCGTCCCGTTCGGCGAGCTCGTGAAACGCGTGGTTCCGCCAATGGAGGGCCTTCAATGAACCCCATGCCCGATTTCGAGGCGCTGCGGCGGCAGGTTGAAAAACAGTATGAGGACGCGGTCTTCCCCCCGGAGTCCGGCTGGACGGAGGAACGGCTGAAAGCCGACTATGCGAAGCACCTGGAAGCATTCCCCGACGAACCCCGGCAGCTGCAGCGCGCATGGGTGCAGGCGCTGCTCATGCGCCATGCTCCGATCGCGCTCGAAAAGTGGAACCCGTTCTGCGGCAAGCTGCGGACTTTCGGGATCAACGCGGCGGATCTCGACCATGGATGCAAGCTGGCGCGGGAGAAGGTTCCGGGCGTCGTCGTCAGCGGGCGCGACGACAATCTCGGCATCCTTTGGCAGGTGGATCGCAGCCACATCGCCCCGGACTGGAAGGCCGTCCTCGCCCTGGGCATACCCGGCCTTCTTGCCCGTGTGAAGAACCGCGCGACGGAGTTCCATCGCGCGTGCGAGATCGTCCTCGAAGCACTCGCCGAATTCTGCCGCCGCGCGGGCGCGCTGAACGGCAACGCCACGCTTTCCTCGCTTGCCGACCGCGCCCCGGAAACCCTCTACGAGGCGTTCCTGCTCGCCTATGTCTTCCACGACATGATCGAGGAGGGCAATGTCGCCGTCCGCACCATGGGGCGCTTCGACGAGCTCTATGTGGATTTCTACAGGCGCGACCGCGCCAGGGGAATGTCGCGCGACGAGGCGAAGAATCTGATCAAGTTCTTCTGGACGGCCTTCTACGCGAAGCACCAGGGGACGCGCTTCGGAAAGAACTTCTGCTTCGGCCCCGACTTCAACGAGCTTTCCCATCTCGGCATGGAGACATACCACGAGCTCGACACGGTCGACCCCAAGCTCTCCGTCCTGTTCCGCAAGGACATGCCGCAGGACTTTCTCGAATGCTATGCGCGCAACATCCGCGACGGACGCACGGGGATCGTGACCCTCAACTACGACGTCGTCGTCGAAGGCCTGGTCCGTCATGGCCGCTTGCGCGAGGATGCGGAGGATTTCATCCCCATCGGCTGCTACGAGCCCGCCGTTGCCGGCAAGGAGGTCGGCTTGTCCGGTTGCACCCTGCTCTTGCTTCCGCAGGTGCTTGTGCATTTGCTCGGTCTTGGCGAAGACCATGGGACCTTCGACGCGCTCTTCGCCCGCTATCTCGACCACATCGACGAAACCTGCCGCGAGCTGCAATCGCGCCAGCTGCTTTGCGACGCCGCCTGGAAATACGTGAACCCCGTCCCCCTGCTTTCAAGCACGTTCGAAAGCTGCGTCGAAAAGGGCCGCGACGTCTCCGACGCCGGCGCCGTCTACAACACCACAGGCAACGTCGCCTGCCACATCGCCGATGCCGTGGACTCCCTCTGCGCCATCCGCTGTCTCGTCTACGAGCGAAGGCAGTGCACGCTCGACGAACTGCGCGAGGCGGTCGCCTCCGACTGGCGCGGCCACGAAGCGTTGCGGTGCATGGCGCTCAAGGTGCCGCCGAAATGGGGCAACGACGATGATGCCGCCGATGCGCTCGGCGTCGCGATCGCCGAGCGCGTGTCCAAGACCCTCAGCGCGCTTGAGAACGGCCGCGGCGGGCGTTTTTTCCCCTCGCTCTATGGCCAGGGCGTCACGGAGACGGGCGCGCGCCTCGGGGCCTTCCCCAGCGGACGCAATGCCGGCGAACCGGTCTCGAAGAACATGGACGCCGTGATCGGGATGGACAGAAACGGCATCACATCCCTCATGAACTCCGTCCTGAAGATCGACATGACGCAGTTCCCGTGCGGCACGTGCCTTGACATCATGCTGCACCCCGGCAGCGTGCGGGGCGATCGGGGTGTGCGCACGATCGCCGACCTCATCCGCATCTTCGTCACGCGCGGCGGGAGCGGCATCCAGTTCAACATCTTCGACGCCGACGTCCTGCGCGATGCGCAGCGCCGACCGGAAAACCATGACGGCCTCCAGGTTCGCGTCTGTGGATGGAACGCGAAATTCACCGGGCTGACGACCGCAGCCCAAAACACATTCATCCGCGAGGCCGAGAAACACGGATGAAGCCGGGCGTTTACGTTGATTCCTTGATTACGCGCTGCGTCTTCAAAATCCAGGGGGCTGTTATGAAATCTCTTCTGTTGGCATCCAGTGTTCTTGTTGGAGGAAGCATGGCAACGGGGACTCCGACATTGGTGTGGTCGGACGCCCTGAATCAGGCCGTGCGATGGGAGCCTGACGCAAAATTGCGAAATGAGACCTTTCGACTTGCGCATGCGCAGAACCGGTGTTCCGGATACATGGCCTATCGCGCGGTCTTAAGGGAGCAAACCATTCATTTCGAAGCGGAAAAACTGCCGGGCCAACAAGAAGATCTTTGGGCAATTCCGACCTTTTCCCTCCAACCGGTTGAATCGTTAAGCGGGGCTGAAAGGATCCGGTTCGAGCTTCGGTTTCTTCCGGTCGCCAAGTCGGAAGCCGTTTCCGGGGCGCTTTTGCTGCGTGGCGGCAATCAGCGGGAATCCGTCCATCCCTTTGCGGTGAAGACGGACGGCAGCTTCCATCCGGTCGCAATCACGCTTGATGAGAAGGAGGATTATTCGCAATACGACCAAATCGCGATGAAATTCGTCACCGCCGCCCCCAAAATGACGTGGGAGCTGCGCAAAATGGAAATTGTCGGGACTGCAGAGGCGGCTCCCTCGCCCCCCATGCCGATCGATGTCATTCTAGCGGTTCGCGCTTCTGCGCCGGGCGCGTTGTTCCAGAAGTCCGAACCGCTTGAATTCACCTTTGTCATTCCGGAAAAAGCGGACTACGCAATCAAGGACATTGACGGAAATGTCGTTCAGACAGGCGTTGCGAACCCCGGAAAGCATACGTTGGCGCCATTGCCGTTGGGATACTATTTTTTGTCGTTGAAGAGTCCGGGGCGGACGTTTGTCAAAGAGCGTAATTTCGCAGTGACATACGATCGGATCCAACTTCCAGAAGGAAAGGAAAGCAATTATGGCATCATGTCCGCCGTGACGGACCTGGGAGGGCCGCTTTCCAATCGGATCAACAATCCGATGTTCCCAGGCCCCAAATACGACATCCTCGTCGAAGTCCTTTACCGAGCCAACTTCTTCACATCCCGCGAGGGAACGAACTGGGACGAAGACGTTCCCTATAAAAATCGGGCAAGCCTTGAGAATGCGAAAGATTTTGCTGCGCTCGGCATGCGGGAAACCCACGTGATCGTCCCGATCGGGCGCCCCTATGAAGATCTGCGGGATGTGTACAAGCAGGCCGGAACCATTGCGTCGGATTTCAAAGGGACGCTCCAATACGTGGAGTTCATCAACGAGCCACAGGCCTTCACTCGACTTCCGGCCTGGAATCTGGCTGCGATAAACAAGGCCGCCAGTCTTGGGTTCAAGGACGTTGATCCGACGCTTGGGGTGCAGAGCTCGTCGTTCTTTCCCAACCGACCGTATCCGGCCATTGCAATGAAAAGCCATTTGGCTCATTACATTGATGTCTTCAATGCCCATGTCTACTCTGGAATCGACTCGTATGACGCCATGGTCGGCAGCATTCGAACGATTCTGCGCGACAGCGGCATTCCCGAGCGCGCCATTCACGTCACCGAGTGCGGCACCTACAGCGAAGGCGAGGCGACGGAAGTCAGCTATGGTGAAAATGTCAAAGTGCAATCGCTGAAGCAGGAGATTGACAAGGTTGAATTCTATGTGAAAAGCCAGATTGTCTTTCAGAGCCTTGGGGTCGCGTTGGTTCATCCCTTTGTGCTTCCCTATCAGCATGAACACAGCGGGCTGAAGGATTGGGGGCTCATGCGCCATGACAACACCGTGAAACCGGGTCTCGTCGCTCTGGCGACGCTGAATGGGACATTGGCCGCCGCCGAGTATCTCGGCACGTACGACCCGATGCCCGGCGTGCGTGGATTTCTCTACAAACAGCCGGACGGGAGTCAGACGCTGGCTTTTTGGCGGCGCACGGATTGCGACACGCCGGATGTCGAAAAGGGACAGTATGACGCCATCCAGGAAGCGAGCATCCCGCAGAAGGATGGCACGTATCTTTTTCGAAATCCCTTTGGAACGCCCGCGCCGAAAAAAGCCGTCGACGGCAAGTTGACGCTCCCTGTTTCAAAGTTTGTCGGCTATGCCGAAGGCTTGCGGGGATTGACTCCTGAAACGCCTTCGCCCGGACGCGGGACGGTCGGAGCCACGCCGGGGGACTTCGACCACGACGTCGTCATTGACGTGATTGCCGAAGATGGATTCCGGCTTGAGAAGCAGCCCGTCTTTGCCATCGCGACCAACGATTATGGAAAGATCAAGCTGAATGTCTATAATTTCAGCGAGGTGGAAAAACAAGGCGAACTGAGGATCCAATCCGCAGGAGAGGTCCAAGCGCCAAAGGACGTCATCGTTCTCCCGCCGCACGGGAAGGTTTCGTTGTCGCTCTCAATCCCCCTGCGGCGCGAGGGAATCAAGCGGCTTTCCGACATCGAGGCCACAGGAACGTTCAATGGCCGCAAGGTGACCTCAGCGGTGGTCCCCTTGCTCAATTTCGAGGCGCCCGTCGCCCGCGGCGTCGCGCTTGCCGGAGCGGCCTCCGCTGAAAACTGGCGTGGAAACGCCTCCCGTCCGATGACGATTCAAGACGATCCGTCTGAAAACGCGGTGCTTTTCCGTTGCCAATTGGTCTCCCCCGTGAACAATTTCATTTATCCGATCTATCCGTTTCGGGACGGGGAGTCGCTTCGTGGAGGATCGGGAATCGAGTTCGAAATCAAAGTGGACAAGTTTTCGGCTCAAATGGGGTATCAGGATCCGCAAGTGCATTTTGTGGCTGGCCGGGGGATGATCAATCCGCTCTATGAACCTCCCCGGACGGAGGAGTGGAAGACAATCCGGGTTTTCTTTGATGGCGTCGTGCCGAATCCGGAAGAAGTGAAAGCACTCAGGATCGGCTTCAACCATCGAAATTTCGAACAGCCGGTCGAATACAAGGTCCGCAATCTGAAGGTTCTGTTCGACGAATAGGCTTCCGATCCATTGTCGAGACAGTGTCGCCTTTCATTTCATTGATCATCATCAAGGACGTTCCCATGAAGCTCTGCTTTGCCACGATTGCCGCCATCGCGTCAATGGCTTCGCTCGCCACCTCCTATTCCGACAATCCCTATGGCGTCGTCGCGCATGTTGCGTACAACGAACCGGCGGCACGGACTTGTGCGACGGCAAAAGACGCGGGCCTCGGATGGGTGCGTTGCGATTTCGACTGGGACCAGATTGAACGCGAGGAGGGCGTATGGGATTTCTCAAAGCTCGACGGCGTCGTCGCCGCCGCCGAGTCCGAAGGAATTCAACTGCTGCCGATTCTGGGGTATTCCGTTCCCTGGGCGAAACCGACATACAGGCACCTCGACCGATGGACGAACTATGTCTGCCGCGTCGTCGGCCGCTACCGGAGGCGATTGCCGGTCGTCGAGGTCTGGAACGAACAGAATCTCGGTTCCTTCTGGTTTGGCGACCCCAACCCGACAAACTACCTGGCGCTGCTCAAAGCGACATACGAGGCCGTCAAGGCCATTGATCCGGAGATCAAAGTCTCGTTCGGCGGCACCTCGCGCGTTCCGCTCGACTACATCGGGGAGATCTATGGACTCGACGGCGCCGGCTGCTTCGACATTTTAAGCATACACCCGTATACTTTCCCTCGCCGTCCCGAAGGGATGATGGACGTCCAAATCGAGGAACTGCGCGCGCTGATGGAAGAAAACGGCGACGCGGACAAGCCGGTTTGGATAACCGAAATCGGCTGGTCCACTCACCGGCCCACGTTCGAATGCGGCGACCTTCTTCTGGCCGGGCTGCGGGCGGCGGCGCCGGATCGCAAGACGTGGCGCATGGTTTATGTTCCGGCAAGGACCGATCATTTTGGCGAATGCGAGGGGGTGTGCGCCGCGCTCGGCAACATCCTTCCCGTCGGTTCAACGATTCGGGCGGTCGTCCCCGCCAAACTCGCGGACTTGCTCGCGGAAGGAAACACGGACGCGGTCGTCTATCCGTTCAACGAGGAGTATCCGGCCGATACGGCCACGACGGTCGCCGATTTCGTGAAGGCGGGCGGCACGCTGGTCGAGTTCGGGGGCGGACCGATGTTCCATGCATTCCGCCCCGACGCGCGGAATGCGCGCCAGCATGACAAGAAGGCCAATACGCGAAAAGACCGGGAGAACTTGCGCATTGACGTGACGTCGCCATGGATGGGCAAGCGTTCCGAGGGAAAGACAAGGGTGTTTCCGACGGAATGCGCAAAAGGCGTCGCGGTTCCTGAAGACGGATTCGAAGCGGAGCATTTTCTCTCCGACCGGCTTCTCAAGCCGGAGGACGCGTTCATCCCGCTCCTCGCCGCCGAGACGAACGGCATGAAAGCGGTCGCGGCCGCAGTCTGCCGCTTCGGCGGAGACATGAAGGGCGCCGTCGTCCTGAGTTGCATTCCGATGGGCACAACCAGTTGCCTCGGAAACATCGGCACATGCGACGAGGATCGTCAGGCGCGGCTCCTGGTCCGGGCGCTCGGAATCGCGTTCGCGGAGAACGTCGAAAAATGTTTCACATACGAGCTTCGCCAGACCGAAAAAGATCCGTGCGACCCGGAATCCCATTTCGGAATCGTCCGCGACGACTTCACCCACAAGCGGGCCTATGTCGCCTACAAGACTTTCATCGAACAGCGTCCGACCGGTTCCGTCCAGTCTGCCCGCATATGGCGGACAGCGGACGGGAACGAGTGTTTCCCGCAGTGGACCAGACCGGACGGCAGTCGCGCCGGAATGATTTGGACCACCGGACGGGAACGACGCGCACGGCTCGAGTTCAGCGGCGACGACGTCGAATTCTTCGACATCGACGGCAAGCGACTCCAGCCGTCTCGCGAAGGTCGCAGCGTCCTGCTCGACATCGGAGAATCGCCCGTCTATTTCCGCGGCGCCGAGCTTGTTTCCGGTTGGCGGGGGTGAAAATGGGGAAAAAGGGAAGGATCTTCAGCATCCAGAAGTTCTCCGTGAACGACGGGCCCGGAATCCGGACCACCGTCTTCCTGAAGGGCTGCCCCCTGCGCTGCATCTGGTGCCACAATCCCGAGTCTCAGTCGCCGCGGCGCGAGCTCGCCTTCAATTCGGATCGCTGCGCGGGGTGCCGCCGGTGCGAGGCCCTCTGCCCGAACGGCTGCCATGTGTTTTCGGTCGAAGACGGCGTCGCGGTCCATCGCTTCGACCGCACCCGCTGCATCGCCTGCGGATGCTGCCTGAATGTCATGTGCAACGCGCTGTCGATGTTCGGCGAGGAGCGCGGCGCCGAATCGATCATCGCCGACGTGCTGCGCGACAAACCCTTCTACGACGCGACCGGCGGGGGGCTGACGATTTCCGGCGGCGAGCCGTTCGCGCAGCTCCCGTTCCTGATGGAGCTGCTGCGCCAGGCGAAGACGGCCGGAATGCACACCTGCGTCGAAACCAGCGGCTTCACCCAACAGGAGTCCATCGCGGAAGCGCTGCCGCTCGTCGACCTGTTCCTCTTCGACTGGAAGGAGACGGATCCAACGCTCCACCGGAAATGGACCGGCGAAGGAAACGAGGGAATCCTCTCCAACCTGAGGTTCATGGACGCCTCCGGCGGGCGGATTGTCCTGCGTTGCCCGATCATACCCGGATGCAACGATCGCGACGACCATTTCGAAGGCATCGCCCGGCTTGCGGAGAGCCTTGAAAACATCATGGAGGTCAATGTGGAGCCCTTCAACTCGCTCGCCGCGGGCAAATTTGCGCAGCTGGGAAGAACGAGCGCCTTTGAAAACGTCACGAAACCCGATCAGCCCACGAAGGACGCATGGCTGCGGAGGATCCGGAGCCTGACATCGAAAAAGGTCGTCGAGGCGTGAGTTCCGGCCGGTTCGGATTCACGTCGACGACACCGTCCGCGCTCCCCGTCTGAAGGCAAGGCGTCCAAAGAGGATGCGGGACGGGCGTGGCCGATTCGACAGGCTTCATGCGCGGAGGATTCGATTGCTTCTCAACCAAGAACGGACTGCATGTCCATCAGGAAAACGCGGCGCGTGCCCCCGACATGGCCGTTGATGGCCACAAACCGCCCGCTGCGATCCCAGGCGGGATGGGGGTCGACGCGGAGCTCGGAGACGGGAAACGGCTGCTTGACGTTGATTCGCACGAGCGCCTCCTCGGCGCCGGTGTCCAAGTCGATCCAGCGAATGGGCACGGTCCCGTCCCCGTAGGCGACGCGTTCGCCCGCGTAGGAATCCGTCAGCACGTGCCGCCCGTCGGGAAGCACGGTGGGATGCCCGGAGCCCACGACTTGGTCGTGCATTTTCCGAAGTCCGCTGCCATCGGCGTTCACCTGGACGAGGCGCATGCATTCGCGGTCGATGGCCAGGTTCATCGAGATGCGCCGCCCGTCGGGGAACCACGTTCCATGATGCCCCCCCTTCTCCCACTGCTCGGGGCCGACGGCGCAATGAATCGGGCCGCCCTCAAGCCCCAGGGTGAACCAGGCGTAGCGCACCTGGGGGAAATCGACCTTGAACATGTTCCACCGCGCCCCCTTCTCCGCCGGAAACGCGCGAACGCTCAGCATGAGACGATCCCCCTGCGGATTGAACTTGCTGTGGAAACCGTAGATTTCGCAGGTCTCGGGGTGCTCGAGCCGCATCGGCGGATCCGCCTTGGACATCAGTTCCGCAAGCGAAACCAGCATGCGGCAACGCCCCGTCTCCGTGTCGGTGAGATAGAACCCGTCGTCCTCGACGGGTCCGATGTTGCGCCGGATGTCCGCCCGGGGGACGCAGACGCCATAGCCCGGCTGCGTGCGGCCCGTGTTCACGAGGTTCGACGAGACGAGCCATTTGCCGTCCGGCGAGGCATGATAGACCGTGCCCTCCATCCGTTCCCGCGTGCCGCGGAGAAAATCGGCCTTCCATGAAAAGGGGCGCCAGCTCGACGTGTCGACATCGTTGAAAAAGAGCGCATGATCATCGGCGCCCCAATTGAGGTTGGCCCCCATCTGGGCCTCCCATCCCGCCGTCTCCGCAACCGACGTTTCGACGCCGGTTTCCAGGTCGATGACGATCACCTCGCCTCGATCCCCCGGCTCCGGGCCCCGGTTCTCGAAAGGGAACCGAAACAGCGCCACATGGCGTCCCGACGGGCTCACCGGGGACGTGTCGAAGAACCGGTGGATGCAGCCGCCGCGGTTGGGCGTCAGGCACCAGACCGGCACCTTGGGGTTGTATTCCGTGTAGCGTGGAAAGACGGTGGCGTTGATCGTTGCAGGCATCAGTCAAACTCCCTTGATTCTTGTGGTTGTCGGTTCAGTTGCTGGAAATGCTAGCATTGCCGATTCAAAAGGTCAACCACCGGGCGGGTCAGGCGGGCAATCGATCAGTCTAATCAGTCTAATTCACGCTTTCGTGGCAGAGTCGCAACCAGCCCACAATGGGTGAACCCGCCGCCGGAACGCTGGAGCCCGCCGTCCCGGCGCGGCCGTTCGCCATTTTGTGGACGCCAAGGCGGCTGGAAAGGCTATGGCTTCAGGGTGAACAAGTATCCTTCGAAGAGGCGGAACTGCTCTGCGGATACTTCGGCCATCGAAACATCGATGGGCGCCGCATCGTTTTCTTCTTCTGTCCAACAATCCAGCAGTTCAACCTGATGGCCGCGCTGTACGAGACCCTTCAGAATGCGGTAGAGCTGGCATGTGGCTTGTATCGCGTCCGGTTCTTCCTGGAACCAGTCCTCTGGCTCGCCGAATCCGAGTTCCACGGATTGATAGTAGAGATGGCGAAAGGTGCAGGAGCATTCCGACTTGGAACCGATGAACCATTTGTGTTCATGTTTCAGAATTGACGGACACGGCGAGGATGACTCGGCCGTGAGTCTTTCGAATCGGACAAGGTCGGATGATTGCTGTGAAAGATCGTCGGCGCAATCGGTCGACATGTAAACCATGTAGCACATAACTTTTCGGTTCCAACGGTTTGCCTTATATGATACTGGGTTCCGGCGGGCAATGCAACCGGCAGCGCCATGTGTTTCTTGGTTTCCATAATCTCGAAGAATTCTTCGAGATTACGGTGGTGGGGCAGGATGCGGAGATCCAGCCGTGCGATAAAGGCGGCGGGGCAGGTGGGGACGTTGAAGCCCGCCGTCTTCGGCGGGCAGCCCGCGGAGACCGCGATCCCCATCGACACGGCCCACGATGGGCGAACCCGCCGCCGGAACGCTGGAGCCCGCAAAACGTTTGTAGTGGGCCCGTCAGGGCGTCTCGCGCAGGGGTGACGAATGAAGCGTCCTTCGGTTTTTCATGCGTTAGCCCTTGCTTCTCCCTACGCCTCCAGCGCCTCACGGCGCCACTGCCAACCCTATCGTCCAACGTGGACGCGGCGTCTTCGCCGCGTTTCGCCACCTGCGCCCACTCGCCCGCGCTTCAGCGCGGTGCGCCTCAGGGAGGCTTCGCCCCAGAACCTCCGCTTCGGCGAGCCCCGTCCTTTGCGCTGCGGCGATTGTATTGTTTTGTAATTATTGTAATTTCTAATTACTGTAATTTGTATTTATTTGGGCCTGCCTCTTTTTTGGATCTAACCGAGTTCTAACGGGGAATCGATTCTATTCTTGCAGGGATTTGGTTTAATGCTTGCGGAAAGAGAAGTTGGATACAAAACAAGGAGAATAAAATGAACAGAAACGTGATGAAATTCGTGGCCGCCGTTGCGGTCGCAGCAGGATTGGCCGCCCCGCAGAGGGCGAAAGCCGCGGTCCTGCCGCTTTTCAGCGACGACTTTTCGTACGCGACCAGCGGCAGCATGTCAAAACCGTCAACCAGGGCGTGGACGGTTCCCCCAGCGGGGTATGTGGAAGCGGTGCTTGTCTATGATGCCGGAGGGGCGGTCAAGCTTGGGAAAACCGACTTCGGTGGAAAGCTGACGACAACGAACATGATGTTCCAGACGGGCACCGTCAACATCCAAGTCGATGCGGCGGGGTGGGACTCCGGCGAGAGGACTTTCTCCGTCACCGTTGCCGGGCAGGTTCGTTCGTTCACAGTGAATGCCGTCCGCCCGACGCTGGAGACCGTGACCGCCACCGTCCAGGTGGAGGCGTGTGCCAGCAACATCGTCATCAAGTCGGTCGAACGCATGATCATCGACAATGTCATCATCACGGAGACGGTCTATGACACGAACGAGCCGGCGTTCACGCTGTTGCCCAACCCCGTGCCGTCCGTGTATGCCGGCGGAACGGTCGAGTTCTCGTTGACGGCGGCCGTCACCAATGCGCCGATGACGGTGACCTACGCGAGCGGCCTTCCGCAGAATGCGGATTACACATACGACGGCACCAACTTCGTCTGGAACACCGTATCGGGTCAAGTGGGTGCGTACGATCTGGAATTCCAGTGCTCCTGCCCGGATGGAACCTATTTCCACACCGTGCCGGTGACCGTTGAGGCGATGCCGCTTGTCGCCCCGTCCGTCTCCGTGGATGCAAACGACTACTCCTTCGTCGCATCGTGGGATGCCGTGCCCGCAGCCTCCGGCTACATTGCCAATGTCTGGTACGGAAGTTGCGACACCAATTCCGTCGGGGTCGATCTCGAAACGTTCTGGGAAACCGAACTCGCCGGCAAGAATGTCGCGCCGGTCGATTGGACGTTCACGGGACTCGGCTCGCCGTACACCAACAAAGAACTCAAGTTCGATGATACGGACGACACGATCATCTCCCGGCGATATCCGAAAGCCGTGACGGAGCTGGCGTTCTACCTGAAAGGCAACAGCACGACATTGACGAACAACAGCGTGTTCACAGTGTACGGAAGCGCCGACGAGACGACTTGGGAAGAGGTGGCGTCGTACAGCTCGCTGGCCGATGGCGACGGCGACGATTCCAATAACATTGTCACCAGCGGAGCCGTCAACAAGACGTTGCCGATTGACGAATCGGCTGGATACCGCCGGTTCAAGTTCGTTTACACCAAGGAAAAGGGCAACGTGGCCTTTGACAATTTGGGAGCCAAATACCCAGGCGCCGGCCCCGTCTTTGTGAGCGGCTGGCGCGATGCGCCCGTCGCCGGCACGTCGATCGCCGTCAACGCGCTTCCCACCCGGGTTTACTGGGTGCAGATCGGCGCCACGGACGGCGTGGAGACGCTTTTCACAACCACCAGCCTGAAGATGGGCCCCGCCCAGAAGACCACTTTGTTCGTGATCAAGTAGGGGTTGTCGGGCAGCCGCCGGGGTTGATTTCGAGAAGCTCGTTGATCGGCTTTGAATCGGCTCCGTCGACTGCCCGATTGAGTCGCGAGCCGACCGTGGCAGAATGAAGACGCTGCCACGGTCTTCTTTTTCGTTGCGGCGGTGTTCGCTGAAGGGTATCATGGAAGCCAATTCACCACTTGGTATGCCAGGAGCCCGCTCGCCATGATTTACGTTGCCGACATCGTCGTCACCCAAAACGACGCCCGCGACATCTTTGAACGCGGCGCCGTCGCCATCGACGGCGCGCGCATCGTGGAGGTCGGCCCGGCCGATGAAATCCTGGCCCGCCGGCCCGGCGGCCGCGTCCTCGACCTCGGCGAAGCGGCGATCCTGCCGGGCCTCGTCAACGGCCACACCCACATCGCCATGAGCGCGTTGCGCGGCTATTCCGACGACAAGGCGCTCATGGACTGGCTCCAGCAGGACATCTTCCCGGCGGAGGCGCGGCTGACGCCCGCGATGGTGCGCACGGCGTCGCTCCTTTCCTGCGCGGAGCTGATCCGCACCGGCTGCACCGCCTTCTTCGACATGTACATGCTCGAAGACGCCGTCTTCGCCGCCGTCGATGAAGCGGGGCTGCGCGCCGTGCTCGGCGAAAACGTGACGCAGTTCTACCCCGGGCTCTCCGCCGCCACCGAGGCGGAGCACTTCGACCGCATCCGCCGCTACGCCCGCGAGTGGAAGGGCCATCCGCGCATCCGCGGCGCCGTCGCGCCGCATGCCGTCTATACCACCAATCCCGGCCTGCTCCGGCGCTGCCGCGACCTGGCCGATGAAATCGGCTTCGGCTTCGGACTCCATCTGTCGGAGACCGTCGGCGAGACGGAGGGCTGCGTGGCCGAGCACGGCATGCGTCCGACGGCGTACTGCCGTTCGCTCGGCATCCTGCGCGAGGACACGACGCTCTTCCACATGGTCGATGTGGACGACGCCGATCTCGACGCCGTGGCGTCGTGCGGCTGCGCGATCGTCCACAATCCGGCGTCGAACATGAAGCTCGCCTCGGGCGTCGCGCCGATCGAAAAGATGCTCGCGCGCGGCATTCCCGTGTCCATCGGCACGGACGGCCCGGCGTCGAACAACGCGCAGAACCTCTTCCGCGACCTGTACCTCGCTTCGCTCCTGCAGAAGGTCGCCGCGCGCGATCCGCTCCAGCTTCCCGCCCAGACGGCGCTCGACCTTGCCACGCACGGCGGCGCCGCCGCGCTCCACGAGCCGGACATCGGTTCGCTCGAACCCGGCAAGCAAGCCGACTTCATCGCCCTCGACCTGGCCCAGCCGAATCTCCAGCCCGTCCACAGCATCGTCTCGAACCTCGTCTATGCCGCCACCGGCCTGGAGAACCGCCTGACCGTCGTCGCCGGCCGCGTGCTCTACCAGGACGGCGATTTCAAGACGCTCGACTACGCGAAGCTCCGCCAGGAGATGAAGGGGATGAAACTTGAAATTTGATTTTTCCGTTTCTCAAATCTGGCGCTTTACGGTATAATGCCGCGACACATTTTAACAAACCACTGGCAGCAGGCTCCGGGCCGGAATCGACGCGGAGCGGAAAGCAAAAGGCATCATGACGATTGCATTGGGTTCAGATCACGGCGGCTTCGCAACCAAGGAAGCCATCAAGCGCCATCTCGTTTCAAAGGGCGTCGCCTTCACGGACATGGGCTGTCCATCGGCGGACTCCGTCGATTATCCCGACTTCGGCGAGGCGGTCGCCACGGCGGTGGAGACCGGGCAGGCGGCGCGGGGCATCCTCGTTTGCACGACCGGCATCGGGATGGGCATCGCGGCGAACCGCTTCCCGCACGTGCGCGCGGCGCTCTGCCACACGCCCGAGCTGGCGCGCCTCTCCCGCAACCACAACAATTCCAACGTCCTCGTCTTCGGCGCCGTGCAGCAGCCCGTCGAGACGGCGTGCGCGATCGTCGACGCCTGGCTCGACGCCGACTTCCCCGGCGAAGCCCGCCACGTCCGCCGCGTGGACAAGCTGACGAACGTCGGCAACCGCCTCCTCGAAGTCGCGCACCTCCGGGACGAGGATCCCGAGGTCTACCAGGCCGTCCTCGCGCACAAGGAGCAGGAGGAGGAGACGATCAACCTGATCGCCTCGGAGAACCTGACCTCCCGCGCCGTGCGCGAGGCGCAGAGCTGCATCATGACGAACAAGTACGCCGAGGGCTACCCCGGCAAGCGCTGGTACAGCGGCTGCAAGCACGTCGACGACGTGGAGAACCTCGCGATCGAGCGCGCCAAGGAACTGTTCGGCGCCGAGGCCGCCAACGTCCAGCCGCACTGCGGCTCCTCCGCCAACATGGCCGTCTATTTCGCCGTCCTCAACCCCGGCGACACGATCTTCTCGATGAGCCTCGACCAGGGCGGCCACCTCACCCACGGCTCCCCGGTCAACTTCTCCGGCAAGCTCTTCAACATCGTGCCCTACCAGGTCGATCCGACGACGGAGACGCTCGACTACGACGCGCTGATCGAGCAGGCCAAGCAGGTCAAGCCCAAGCTGGTCGTCGCCGGCGCCAGCGCCTATCCGCGCACGCTCGACTTCGCCCGCTGGCGCGAGGTCGCGGACGCCTGCGGCGCGATGCTGCTCGTGGACATGGCGCACATCGCCGGCCTCGTCGCCGGCGGGTCGCACCCGAGCCCCGTCCCGTACGCGGAGTTCGTCACGTCCACCACGCACAAGACGCTCCGCGGCCCGCGCAGCGGCCTGGTGCTCTGCCGCAAGGAGTTCGCGGCGGCGATCAACAAGACCGTCTTCCCGGGGCTCCAGGGCGGGCCGCTCATGCACACCACGGCGGCCAAGGCCGTGTGCTTCAAGGAGGCGATGAGCCCGGCGTTCAAGGACTACGCCCGCCAGATCGTCAGGAACTGCGCCGCCCTTGCGGACGTCCTCAAGGCGCGCGGCTTCCGCCTCGTCTCCGGCGGCACGGACAACCACCTGATGCTCGTGGACGTGGCCGCCTCCGGCCTCACGGGCAAGGACGCCGCCGCCGCGCTCGACGCCGCCGGCATCATCGTCAACAAGAACACGATCCCGTTCGACAAGAACAGCGCGTTCGTCACGTCCGGCATCCGCATCGGCACCGCCTCGGTGACGACCCGCGGCATGAAGGAGGCGGACATGGCGTTCATCGGCGACACGATCGCGACCGTGCTCGAAAACATCGGCGACGCCGAGCTGCACGGCAAGCTGCGCGCGGACGTCGTGGCGTTTTCGCGCCAGTTCATGGTGCCGTAGGCCGGTTGAGCGCGATTCCACCCCACGGAGACGGAGACAGGCCATGGCATACGAAGTGATTGCGCGCAAGTGGCGCCCCCAGCGGTTCGACGAGGTCGTCGGGCAGGATCCCGTCGTCAACACGCTGCGCAACGCGATCGAGCGGAACCGCATCGCGCAGGCCTACCTCCTCGCCGGCCCCCGCGGCACCGGCAAGACCACGATCGCCCGCATCTTCGCCAAGGCGCTCAACTGCGCGCACGGCCCCACCGTCAACCCGTGCGGCGAATGCGACGCCTGCCGCGAAATCGCCGCCGGCACCTCGTTCGACGTCACGGAAATCGACGGCGCCTCCAACAACAAGGTCGAGGACGTCCATTCGAAAATCATCGACAACGTCGGCTTCGCCCCGGTCGGCGGGAAGTTCCGCATCTTCTACATCGACGAGGTCCACATGCTCACGAGCAACGCGTTCAACGCCCTGCTCAAGACGCTCGAGGAGCCGCCGCCCTACGTCAAGTTCATCTTCGCCACCACCGAGCCCGAGAAGATCCTGGGCACGATCCTCTCCCGCTGCCAGCGCTTCGACCTGCGGCGCATCTCGATCGCCGACATCGTCGCGCAGCTCCGCAAGATCGCGGAGGCGGAGGGCGTCGACATCGACGACGACGCGCTGATCGCCATCGCGCGCGGCGCCGACGGCGGCATGCGCGACGCCCAGTCCGCCCTGGACCAGATGATCGCCTTCACCGGGCGCAAAATCCGCGAGAGCGACGTGCTCGGCGTCTTCGGCCTCGCCGCCCGCGGCATGATCGAACGGCTTGCGGCGTCCATCCTCTCGGGCCAGGTGCCGGACGTGCTCAAGCTCCTCGACGAGCTCGATACGGCCGGCAAGGATCTGCGCCGCCTCGTCGCCGAGCTGATCGCCCATTTCCGCAACCTGCTCGTCTGCATCCAGCTCAACGGCGACACCCGGAGCCTCGACCTGACGGACGCGCAAGCCCAGACGCTTCGCGACCAGATGTCGATCGCCTCGACGAGCGCCGTGCTCGCCATCGTCGAGAACCTCGTCGACCTCGAAGGCAAGCTCCGCCTCGCGCTCTCCCAGCGCACGATGATCGAGACGACGCTCATCCGCTGCGCCCGCGCCTCCCAGCTCGTCGATCTCGAAACCATCCTCAAGAAGCTGACCCAGCTCGAGACCGGCGCCCCGGGCGGGGATCCATCCCCGCCCCAGTCTCGTGCGGGCGGGGCTTCGACCCCGTCCCAGTCTCGTGCGGGCGGGGCTTCGCCCCCGCCCCCGGAAGCCGAGGCCGACCCCGTCGCGCCCGAGGAACCCGTCGAGTCCGAAGCCGAGCGCAACGCCCGCATCATCGAACTCCCCGTCGTGAAGGACGCCCTGCGCATCTTCGACGGAACCGTCTCCGAAATCAAGCACAAGTAAACCCGTTTCGTTCACGTCGATCCCGACACCAACCCACGAGAATCCCAATCATGGCAGCTCCCAACTTCTTTCAACAAGCCAAGCAGGCGATGGAAATCCGCAGCCAGGTCAAGAAAATGCAGAAGCAGCTCGAAGCGCGCACCGTCGAATTCGAGAATGCCGGCGTCAAGGTGACCGCCAACGGCGACCTCACCATCACCGCCATCTCCATCAACCCCGAAGTCGTCGACATCACGCGCCTCGACAAGCTCGAACGCACGATCATGGAAAACGCCAACCGCGCCCTCAAGAAGGCCAAGGACGACGCCTCGGCCGAGATGCAGAAGATGACGAAGGAAATGGGTCTCGACAAGCTCCTCGGTGGCTGAGTCCCCACCCTGCCACCGGCAGGGGACGTCCCGCAATGGCGAATCCCTTTGACAACTTGATGCTCGCCCTGTCCAGGCTCCCCGGCATCGGGCGCCGCTCCGCCGAACGCATCGCCCTCGCGCTGGTGCGCAAGGGCGACGAGGCGATGCTGCCGCTGCTGGAGGCGCTCGCCGACGTCCGCGAGAACGTCTGCGCCTGCCGGCTCTGCGGCTCGATCACGACGCGCAAGGACGATCCCTGCCGGCTCTGCTCCGATCCGCAGCGCGACCAGGCGCTGCTCTGCGTCGTCGAAGGCCCCGGGGACATCATGGCCATCGAGCGCTCCGGCGCGTTCAATGGCGTCTATCATGCGCTGCACGGGCGGATTTCGCCCATGAGCGCCTCCGGCCCCGAGGACATCCGCCTCGCCGAGCTGCGCCGCCGCTTGGAAGGCGGCCGGTTTCGCGAGGTGGTGCTGGCGCTGGCGACGGATGTCGAAGGCGACGCGACGGCGGCCTACATCGCCGAGACGCTTGCCGGCAGCGGCGTGACGGTCTCGCGCCTGGCCTTCGGCCTGCCGGCCGACAGCGGGGTCGGGTACTCCGACCCCGTCACGCTGAAGCGGGCGATCAACGGCCGCCAAAGCCTGTAGCGCCTAGAGCGGTTTAAGAAAATCTGTAGTCATCCGGGGTTCTTTGTGTTATACTCGGGGCATGAAAAAGACATTATCGCTTGATCTCCGACAACGGATTCTCGACTGCTACGACGAGGGGACGATGACCCGGCAGGAAGTTGCCGATCGGTTTCGCGTTTCGCTGGGCATGGTCAAGAAGCTCATCCAGCAACGCAAGGCCA
>JBMNOD010000006.1:0-68685 GCA_050942875.1 Kiritimatiellia bacterium | reverse complement strand
ATCTGGAGCGCTACCTGCAACGCGGCGTCGAGCCGTTCGATCTTCTTGTGGAGCGAATACGCAAGCGCGGGATGGAGGCATGGCTCACCTTTCGGATGAACGAGGCACATGTTCTCCCGGTGAACTATCCGCACGTCTCAAGCTTTTGGACGGCACATCCGGAGTGGCGCCTGAACAGCGCAGATCCGGAGGCGCTGGTCGAGGACTACGGCCCCGAGGGCGTTCGCTCGCGCGCGCTCAACTACGCAATCCCCGAGGTTCGCGAACGACGGATGGCGGAGATCGTCGAAGCCGTCAAGCGCTTTGGATTCGACGGTCTCGAGCTTGATTTCACCCGCTGGCCCGTTTATTTCAAACCCAACGAGATTTCGGCCAACATCCCGACGATGAATGCCTTCATGAAGGATCTGCGCCGACGCCTTGACGACATCACTGGAGCGCGTGCGCAACCGCTGAAAGTTGGCGTCCGTGTCAATTCTACGCTTGAGCGTTGTCATGGCGTGGGCCTTGATCCCATCGCCTGGCACGCCGACAGGCCGCTTGACTACATTGCTCCCGCCACCTTCTTCAGAGGCCAGGACTTGCACATCCCGGGGCCGGCTCCCATCGACGTCGCCGGCTTCCGAGAAGCCCTGCCGGAAGCCCCAGTCTACGCATACGTCGGCATCCCGGCAAAAGCCGAGAGCGCCGAGGACTGGGCGGCCTCCTACCGTCGGGAGACACAGCGCGCGCTTGCGTCAGGCGCAGCCGGGATCGGCCTTTTCAACTTCTTCACCTGCCGACACATGCCGAAAAAATTCGAACCTCCCTTCGCCCTCCTCAACGACATCCTTGACAGGTGACAGCGCCTCAGCTTCTGGCTTGACCCAGGCGCTGCAAATGTTGTAGAAAACATTGACCTTTCGGCTCAATGAAAACAAAGGGAAACTTCGATGACCAAGACCCCACAAGACTTCCTGCAACGCGCCATTGCGGACGGCCTCCTGCTGATCACCAGCGGCAAAACCGAGAGAATCCGCTACGTCGCGGCAAATTTTTCCGAGAGATGGAGCGACCCGGAAGAGAAGGTGCGCGCCGCCTACTACGCCGAAACCCTCTGGCGCGAAGCTCGCGAACGCTTTGAGCAACAACTGTTGAAAGGAGGAAATTGACATGAAACTCCCAAAGGCCACGCAAGCAGGTTACGACGCAGCAGTCTTCACAAAAGAAGACGACCTTCTGCGACGCTGGCCCATCGCCAGGGAACTCTACGGCATTGCGACAACGGGCCCTGAAGACTGGTCGGTTCGAATAGGCATCTACGGCGAGTGGGGCAGCGGGAAAACATCCGTGTTGAATTTCATAGCCGGACTCGCTCGTCAAGACAACAACGTGGTAATCGGGTTCAACCCTTGGCAATACCGCGAGCGTGATGAACTTTGGGACGAGTTCGTGGCAACGGTTGCAAAAGAACTTCAGGAGAAACTTAAAAAGGTCGACTCCAATTGGAAAGACGAAGCAAAGAACTGGATCGATAAGCTAGAACCTTTTGCAACCAAAATTGCCAGAACAACAACTAAACACGTTGTTGGCGAGTTCGCCAAACCACATGTTGGCGAAGACGTTGGTGAAGGCATTGGTGAATGTGCTGGTAGAGTCGCCGAACAGATCGTATCCAGTGGAATAGGGTTTTTGAAAGAACTATTGAACATTGGCAAAAAAGACTTCAATGAAATCCGTCAACTTCTTGAAAACCCTAAAATCATCATCCTGATTGACGATTTGGATCGAACAGCCCCTGAACTCGTGCCGGAAATCCTTTTTGCACTCAGGGAAATCATGGATGTCACAAGCTTTGCATTCGTGTGCGCGTTCGATCCCGTGATCGTGGGCGAAGTGCTTGGCCGATACCATCCAGGGTTTGGCGACGGCCTCAAGTTCCTGGAAAAAATCATCGACTACCCTCGCTGGCTTCCCCAGCCAAGCGCAGATGCCATGCGTGCGTTGGCGCATCAAGAAGTTGCGAAATACTGTCCGTATGTCCCGCCAGCCGCCCTCGACGATATTTTACCCCTTCTCCCACAAAACCCCCGTGTACTCAAGCAGTTCATTCGCCTTTTGTCGCTTCTAAAACCTCAAGTCGAACGACATTACGAATGGGAACTTGATTGGTCTATAATTCTGTCTGCCAACGTTCTAAAAATTCTCTACCCACAGTTGGCACAGCACTTTTTTGACAATAAAGAATCATGGGAAACAATTGAGGAACCTCAAACTGCAGACTCTGACAACCACAACAAGATCGACACAAGTCTCGCCAACGCCGTGGAAAAGGCATGCAAAGAAGTCGGGATAAAATTAAATAGCAAAAAACGCAAGCAAATCTGTCTGCTTCTAAAGCGTATCGTTAACTCATCAAACAACTTGCTAGATAGCTACAGCTACGATGCTGTCTCATATCAAATTTACATAGCCGAAGCACCTCGTGCAGTGACATGGAAGGAATTTGACGGATTCACGAAGAAATTGAAAGAGCCGCTTATTATTGAAAAGATCGAAAAATGGATAAGACTCCATGCCATGGAATTTCGGCACCATGAAAATGACGTTTACCGTGAAATCCTAGACGCAACGATTCAGGCTCGCAAACATCAACTCGACCAAGCGTTGGATATTACCATTGATTTGGATAGGCTTCCGTTGATTCAAAAGGCCAATCTTCTAATGTCGCTACTCGAACAACTGGTATTCTCTTCTATTGCCCATGCTTCTGAAACCAAGAGGTTTGAAGAGGCTCAAACAATCAAGATTATTAATTCGATGTGTCAATACGTTGGCTGGAATTTCATAGAAGATTACCAGAAAATGTATGACCGCGAACAAACCTTTCTGCGGAAATTTGTCATGGAGTGGGCGGGCGATGTAACACAATTAATCAACGCATTGGAGTCTTCTGAAATTCGTCATCATACATCTGATGGTAAAACAACAGACATCTATAAAGAATCAGACATCTATAAAGAATCAGACATCTATAAAGAATTGCATGCGCTGAGTGAATCCCGCCTTGCCGAACAAATTCTAAACGAATTGAAAGAAAATGACTATATCAAAAACACGATACGATATGGCAAAGGAAGTCATAACATCAAAAGCATTCTGCTTGAATCGGGAAGCCCATTCTGGACAGACTTGAAGGCAGATGTCGCCAAAGTATTCAAACAGGCGAACGAAAATATCAACATCCAGAAAAACGCAATCGAAATAGTTTCTTGGTTTGATTACATGATGAAAAGCCAAGATTCGGAAACAAAAAAAATTGAGCGGCTATTAAAGACTGAAGGGGTGTGTCAACTACTATGGACTGCTGCGACGGCAAGGCCACTAACTTCACGCTATATCCGCCTGCTCCGCATGTTCCCAGAGTATGCAAAAAAACTGGGCATCACACTCCATGTACCGGTCTGGTGGCAACGATCTTTGAACGAAATGAATGATTTACCAGAAAAACCCAAAGCCTCAGCCGACGACCAAACCACCCCGGAACCCACTCCGGAGGACTAGAAGCTATTCTAGAGAACTATCCCATTTTACTTCTAAGCAGCTTAGATGTGTTTACATTATAACATTCTGTTGCATAATTTAGAAGTTCTTCTTTCATTTCATCAGATATTTCAATGAATCTTGAATTCCACGTTCTGTTTGCATCCCAACTTTTACCTTTTCCATCACCGATGTAAAATGCAATTCTTTCAAGAGCAGAAGCCAGCATTTGGAATAATGCCGGAGACATTTTCTTGTATTCAATTCCTGTAATAACATCAAGAATAATTTTTAACATTTTATCGTAGGCATGAAAAGCTCCGTTGGGCATTGTTTTTTCCCAGCAAACATCAAATACTTTTGCCAAAAAAGAAAGGAAGCTGCTGGTGTTTAAAAGAGTATTGTTAATGTATATTAGGACAGCATTACTGTTGTTAAACTTTTCAATAATTTTTTTTCGCGCATCACCATCACTTATAAACAAATCAACAAGAGATCCCGAATCGCCGTTCAGCTTTTCATTTATTTCATCCACAACTTTTTTTTTGCCTCTCATATTCTTCCCTAACATCTGCAACCTTGTTTTTTATACGTTCAAGCGCCCTCTTAATGGAGTTTGTTTTAACAACAATCATTTTATCATCCGTAATTTCCACAATTTCCACATCATTCGGCAGGCCGTCTTGATAAACAAATTGAATGACACCTTGCGGATACCGGTCTTTATTAGTCCCATACACATTGTTCGACCAATCGAGAGCAGTAAGTACATTGGGATCGCCGATACCATACCCCAACATAACCGTTGTAGACTCATGCAACGTCAATGAAAGTTTTTGAAGTCGGTATTCATTGGGTCGGAACAGTTCTATATAATCTTCGTTTGTAACAATTAAACTATTGGGATCTGTTCTAATGCCATGCAAATGGAATATCGGCACAAACATATTTGACAAAACCAAACTATCGTTAGGACCAAGTGATTTCCCAGAATCCATAAGGAGCGACTCAATTATCAAATCATAGTTTGTGGTAATGATCCATTTTGCATTTACACCTTGAAGCAATGGAGAAAACTCTTCTCTTTGTTCATCATCGGGATACCATGCGGTCATTTTGGATATCTCGTTTTTCATTGCATTAGTCGCTTCTTCGTAACGTACTTTTTTGTCCCGAGAGTATATCCTACATATTTCCGACGCGATTTCAGGACATGATTTAGATTCTTTTTTGACTTCATCCCAATCAACACCTAGCGGCTTACACACCCGCTCTAAAAGTTCTATCCAGAAAAGCGGGCCTTTGTCGCTATGTTCACTCTCAAAAACTGCTTTCGAAAAGCCTGCACCAATAAACAAACCTAGATTTCCATATATTGACGCTTCAGCTATTTTCGTATAAACATCAGAAATTGTCATGTTCTCATTTTCCTTCTGCATCGACTGTCTCCAGATTAATCGGGCGATTATCGAAAAGCGCACAAGGGTTGCCACCCATCCAAACCTTGGCGATATGAAACTCTAGCCACGAGACCACACTACACCCAACACCACATGAATGTCGATTATAACATTGGTTTTTTGAGCATGGAGAGCAGGTTCAAAAACCACCATCCCCCTACGCCTATCCTACGCTTATCCACCTGCGTTTTGGTGTTTTTTGTGGCCATTCCCCCACTCGGCAAAGCCGCCACGGCAGTTCCGTGCTTTCGGCGCCCTCCGTGGACACCCCTCCGCCGCCGCCTTTGCAATCCTGTCAATCCTGCAATCCTGTCTCCCCTGTCCGTGGTTCTACTTTCAGGCGCATGGACGCTCTCGGTCATGGCGCTTTCGCTTTCCACGGGTTGGAAAACCCGTGCCCCGTTATTCTTCCCAACCACTGTAATCTCGAAGAAAACTTCGAGATTATTGCGAGCGGCGGAGCCGTTCGCCATCTTGTGGAGCCCGTTGAGCCCGCCGGGCGGCGGGCAGCCTGCGGAGACCGCAGTCTCCATCGACACGGCCCACGACGGGCGAACCAGAGGCCGGAATGCTGGAGACCGCAAAACGTTTGTAGTGGGCCCGTAAGGGCATCTTGCGCAAAGATGACGAATGAAATTCCTTCGGTTTTTTTCATGCGTCAAGCCATTGTTTCTCCCGATGCTTCCAGCGCCTCACGGCGCCACAACGAACCTTGTGCTCAACGTGGACGCGGTGTCCCCGCCGCGTATCGTTCCACGCGCCGGCGCGTGGCAGGGTATGAGAGGAGGCGTGAACGGGAACGCGAACGCGAACGGGGACGAAGAGACCGCAAGTTCGTACACGTACCCGTTCCCAGCGAAGCGGTGCCCGTACACGAGATGCGAGAGCGTGAATGCGTGAGTTGCCGAGGAAATCGTACACGTACCCGTTCCCAGCGAAGCGGTACCCGTTCACGAAAACGAAAACGCGGGAAGTCGTGAACGAGGGAACGGGGACGGGAACACGGGTACGTTTAACGCGAACGCCCGCCCCGATCACAACGGACGAACGAAGAACCGCATTTACTTTGTAAACGGCGGTGAATCGGCCAACCACGAACATGCCGCTTGACGACATCTTTCAATGTTGATACAGTAATTACTTGTTCGAGGAAGGAGGTTGCAATTTGAAATGAAGGCCATTGAAGTCAAAGTCGCCCGGATTGGAAACTCGCGTGGTGTAAGGATCCCCGCCGCCGTGTTGCGTCGCTACGCGGTGGGGGAGACGCTTCTGTTGATCGAAAGCCAGGATGGCATTTTGTTGCGTCCGAAACAACAGGCGGAACCCAAGTTGCCCTGGGCGGAAACGGCACGGGCAATGGCGTCCGAACAGGAGGACTGGTCGGAGTGGGACTCCACCGTGTCCGACGGACTCGACGCCGTTCCGTGGGAAGCCGATCGGGTGGCTGAGAAGCCGAGTCCGTATCGCAGTCGTAAACAGCCTGAGCAGAGGCAGGAGTGAAGCGGTACGACATCCTGTGGGCCGACCTCGATCCTGTTCGAGGCTCGGAAATTGCCAAGACGCGCCCCGTTGTCGTGGTGAGCCTGGATGTCCTGAACCAGGCGTTGGCGACGGTAACGGTTTGCCCGTTGACGAGTCAGATTCATCCGGAATGGCGGTCGCGCATTCAAATTGTTTGTGACGGCAAGCGGGCGGAGATCGCCGTTGACCAGATCAGAACCATCAGCAAGCAACGACTCGGGCGCAAACTGGGGACGTTGTCCGAAAGCGATGCCGCCGCCTTGCGCCGTCTCATCACGGAAATGTACGGCGAGTGATCGCCACGCCCTCCGTACCCTGCACCCCAGGCAAGGATTCCAAATCAATTTTTTTTCGCACAGAAACGCTTTGAACACCCCTTAGGGGACAGACCCCAGAAAACCATGACAAACAAAACAAACAAAACAGCGACGCTTTCCATGCGCGGCGGGGACGACCTGGTCGTCCCCGTCGGCGACACCCTCTTCCAGACGCTTCGGGAGGCCCACATCTTCATCCCGACCGTCTGCGGCGGAAAGGGCTTCTGCGGCGAATGCAAGCTCAAGGTGCTCGACGGCGCGAGCGCGCCGCCCACCGACAAGGAGCGGCGCAAGCTCTCCGCAGAGGAGATCGACGTCGGCTGGCGCCTTTCCTGCCAGATCCCCGTGCAGGGCGACATGACCATCGAACTGCCCGAAAAAATCCGAGGCGTCCACCTCCACACAGCAACAGTCTCCGCGCTGGAAAAGGTCAACCAGGACATGCGCCGCGTGCGCCTCGAACTGGACGCGCCGCCCACCATCCGCTTCCTGCCCGGCGCCTTCGTCCTCATCGACATCCCGCCCGGCCCCGGCTCCCCGCGCGGCGTCGTGCGCACGTATTCCATCGCCACGCCGCCCTCGCTCACGACGGCGATCGAGCTCAACGTGCGCCTCGTCCCGGGCGGCGTCGGCTCCGGCTACATCCACAACACGCTCGCCGTCGGCGACGCCGTCGCCTTCACCGGCCCCTACAGCGGCTACGACCGCTGCGACGACGCCAACCCGCTGCTCTGCATCGGCGGGGGCTCGGGCGTCGCGCCCGTCCTCTCGATCCTGCGCCACCTCGACGAACGCCGGTCGCCGCGCAAAACCACCTTCTTCTTCGGCGCGAAGACGAGCGCCAACCTCTGCCACCTGGCCGAACTCCGGGCGCTGGAAAAGTCGCTCCCCGACTTCACGTTCGTCCCCGTCGTCGAACAGCCGGCACCGGACGAGCAAGGCCGCTACGAGACCGGCCTCGTGACCGACGCCCTCGCCCGCCACACGACGGACGCCTCGGCATGCTCGGCGTACCTCTGCGGCGGCGCCGGCATGCTCAACGCCTGCCGCGACGCGCTCGCCAAGGCCGGCATGCGCCAGGAGAACATCTTCTTCGACGCCTTCACCTGATCAACGACAACGCCGCGACCGCAGCCGAAGCCGCAGCCAGGCGATCCCAAAGCGCAGCATCGCCACAAGCGAACGCCTCGGCGGCGCCGGCTTCCTTCCGGCCTTCATGGCGCCGGGCCTCATGTAATCGCGATCCATCAATCCCATGTCCAACACTATGCCCCAGAACCCCGGAGAAAGTCAAGCCCCCGATGGCGCCGCCGCGCCGCGGCTGCAAACCCACATGGCGCGGCTGGGCATCGCGTCCCGACGCCACTCCGCCGAGCTCATCAAGGCCGGCGACGTCCTCGTCAACGGCGTGAAAGTCCTCGAACCCGGCTACCGTGTCCAGAACCCCGGCCGCGACGTCCTCACCGTCCGCGGGCGGGTGGTCGCCCCGCCACGCGGCGGGGTGGCGCATCGCACCATCATGCTCAACAAGCCCGCCGGGCTCGTCTGCTCCTCCAGCGACCGCCACGGCCCGACCGTCTTCGAATGCCTGCACGGCATCCGCGAGCGGCTCGTCTGCGTCGGCCGGCTCGACCGGGATTCCGAAGGCCTGCTCCTGCTCTCCAACGACGGCGACCTCGTCAACCGCCTCACCCATCCCCGCTACGGCCACCGCAAGGAATACCACGTCGTCGCCTCCGGCCCCTTCGACGAGCGGACGCTGAAGTTCCTCAACTCGTCGATGGTCATCGACGGCTACCGCATCCGCCCCGCGCAGGTGGACTACCTCGAACGGCTCGCAGACGGACGCCACGCGCCGCGCCACCTGCTCCGCTTCTTCCTCGGCGAAGGGCGCAACCGCCAAATCCGCAACATGTGCGAGCAAGCCGGCCTGCGGGTGCAGTCGCTCGTCCGCACCGCCATCAACGACCTGCGCCTCCCCCGCGACCTTCGCCCCGGCCAGTGGCGCGACCTCCGCCCGGACGAGCTGGAACGATTGTAGTCGCTAGGGGGATTTTGGGGTCTGTCCCCAAAATCCCCCTTGTTTAGTGAGGAGTGAGAAGAGCGTAGAGAGGAGTGTTGGCTGGGGACACCCCAGACCCCGGTTGACCTGCCGAGGCGGCTCCGCCGAATGTTTTTTGTCCACAGAAACACAGAAAGACACAGAAAAAGAGGTAATAGCCGGGGTCTGGGGTGCCCCCAGCCTGAACTACGCTCTTCTCACTCCTCACTCCTCACTGAGAAAGGGGGGTCTGGGGCGAAGCCCCAGCGGAAACTCCTCACTCCTCACTCCTCTCTTCTCGCCATCTTGGGGTCTGTCCCCAAAAGCTCCTTGGTGAAACGTCTTCCAAATGCTCAAGGCTTGAGTTGTGAAACGCCAACTGCTATCATGATTCATTATGAAACGCCTCATGCCATTAGCCGACAACACCCGGCTTTCTTTATGCCTGGCTCTGATTTTGGTTGCCATGCCGTTGTACCTTTTGAAGGTTGCCATGTTTCCAAAAGTGATTGGGTGGGCTGTGGCCGTTGTTGCCGTTGTGATGGCACTGACCGCACGCGTCATTTTCCTCGCAAGAAAACGCTTTGCAAACGAATGCTACAAGGTGCTGTATGATCCTGGAAAGCACGTTGCCTACCTTTGCACTTTATCGGGTGGAGTTTACGCCAGAAAGTTTGAGCATCTAAAAGCAATGGTCGATTCGGTTTCCTTTCCTTCATTCATGGATGCTTGTGAATACGCAAAAGGAAAGGCGGCTGAATTTGGAGCAGGACAGTATTTCAAGAATTTTTTCCGCCGCACAGAGGTTCATTCCATTCAAATTGACTTTGGCGGAAAATCAATTTTCATTGGGTGCCTGACATTTTGCGGCGTCAGGCGAACATTGAGAAAGTTTGCCCTTGTGGAAGAACATTCCAAGGATAGAAGAAAATGAAACGCCGTAAATCGAATTTGCCTCTTGTTTGCAGAGGAGCCATTTGCACCGCAATGCTAATGTTTCTTTCTTCGCGTAAGACCTATTACCGCCCCGACAACGAAGGATGGTACGAGTTTAAAGCCATTCCTGGAAAAGTGTATCAAGTCAAAACAAAGTATCGTGAAGGCGATGTCGTGGGGCCCATTCATCGATCTGCCAATCCTAACCAATATAGAACGGCCATCAAGGCCAGCGGAGTCATGTCGGTATATGTAAATGGGGTTCTATGGGAAACGGAGCAAATTGAAGAGGTCAAAATTGGGCTGTCGTCAACTCCCTACTGGTGGATAACAGCATTACGTTTTCTTGGTGAAGCCCCTGTTACTGTGAAAGTGCGTTTTGACGGAGACCTTGGAAAGTTCGTCGAGGAGCATGGTGGAATTTCACTCCGGTATCCCCCGCTGAAATAAGGAGCACCGGGGTCTGTCCCCAAAAGCCCGCTCGTTCACGTACCCGTACCCGTTCACGCCCCCCGTTTCCGTTTTTCGTGAATGTGAACGCTTACCGCTTCGCTGGGTACGGGTACGATTCGGTTGACGAGAATCATACAAAGATTGTATAATGCCTGCCATCAAGGAGGGCATATGGGCACATCCACGGTAAACATCGCATTCCCGACGGATTTCTTGAAGGAAATCGACGACATGGCCGCGCAGGAGTCTCGAAGCCGATCAGAATTTCTTCGCGAGGCGGCTCGTGCGTACATTGAACGCAAGCGCCGATGGTCGAGCATTTTCGCGCTGGGACAGAGCGTCGCCAAAGCCAACATGCTCGTGGCCGAGGATGTCGAAAGGGAAATCGCAGCCTACCGTCAAAGTAAGACACCGCGCCAATGAAGCTTCGGCTCGTTCTCGACTCGAACGTCGTCATATCCGGCTTTCTCTTTGGCGGGCCGCCCGCACGGCTTCTGGAGCACGCGCTCGCGGGGTCGATCCGATGCTTCACGTCACTGCCGATTCTCGATGAAATCCGCGGGGTGCTTTTACGCCCGAAATTTGGCCTGTCGCCAAAACAAGCCATGCGCTTTGTGGAAGAGCTGCACGATCTGTGCGAACTCGCGACCCCGACAGAGCGCGTAAAGGCCATTGCCGAGGATCCCGACGACGACGCCATTCTCGAATGCGCGCTGGCCGCCAAGGCCGATCTGATCGTGTCAGGCGACTCCCACTTGCTGAGCCTCCTGAAATTCAGGCGCATCCGCATCCTCGCCCCAGCCGAAGCATTGGCCGAAGTCGAGGGGCGAGGACAACGGGGTTGACGCTAACGTTCGCAGAAGAATTCGACGATTTCGCCGAGCGGGCCGATGAAGAAGGCCAGGCGGATGGGCAATGGCGGCGTCGATGAAATGACCTTGTCGACGGGTTCGACCGTGATCTTCATCCCTGCGTCGCGAACCGCCTTGACGCAGGCGTCGACATCGTCCGTCGCGAGGGCGACGTGGCGCACGGCGCCTTCGCCCGGGCGATCCGTCGCGTTCGACATGATTTCGAGAAGGCCGGCGCCGGTGTCGATCATCGTGGCGTGCATGACTTCGTTTTCCCAGCTCCGCACGACCGGGAGGCCAAGCACATCGCGATAGAAGGCGATGGCTCGATTGTAGTCGTCCATGCCTTCCGCCTTGAGTGCGACGTGGTGAATTCCTTTGATCAAACGGGACATTTTTTTTCTTCTCTCCTCCGCCCAGGCAAGAACATGGTCGGCGACGTTTCGCTTGCTCATCAGCGGAAGCGGACGGGGCGGGGCGCCCGCCGCGATGAGCGTGACAAGGTTTGTTGTTGTTTCAAAGCCGGCGCCGGGCTGTGTCACGTCGTTGGCCACGATCAGATCGAGCCCTTTGCGCGCCAGCTTGTCCTGCGCCTGCGCCAGCAGGTCATGCGTCTCCGCGGCGAAGCCGATGAAGAGGCGATCGCCTTTCCTCGGCGCGATTTCCGCGAGGATGTCGGGATTGGGGACGAGCGCCAGCGTCGTCTCCATCGTGCGTTTTTTGAGCTTCTCGTCGCTGCACGATGCCGGACGCCAGTCCGCCACGGCCGCGCACATGATCAACGTGTCGCACCAGGGCAGACGCCCGGAAACGGCGGCGAGCATGTCGCGCGCGGAAACGACTTTGACGATTTCAACGCCGTCGGGCGGCGGGAGCGCCACCGGGCCGGAGACGAGGATGACGTCGTGCCCGCGGTCGCGGGCCGCTTCGGCCAGCGCGTACCCCATGCGGCCCGACGACCGGTTGCTGAGGAAGCGCACGGGGTCGAGATGTTCTCGGGTGGGGCCGGCGGTGACGAGGACTTTCATGTCAAGGCTCCAATGCGGGAAGGCCATTTGTGGCGTTCAAGGCCGGGAAATTCGTGAGGGCAGACGATGGGGGTGAGATTGCGGGGCTGTTGGTTTCGCCGCCCGGCAGGACATCGATCAGGCTCTGCTCCGGGCCGGGGATGTTGAGAATCTCCACCTTCGCCTCCACCTCGTCGGGCAGCACGACGGAAATGCCCGAATCCACGGGAGGGCGGATCTTCACGGCCTTCGTGAACCCCTGGGTTTTGCCGGCGACATCGATGGGGTCGGTGGGGATCATGATCCGGTCGTCCACGAGCTTTTGGAGCCGGCTCTTGGGGCCGCGGACCGTGACATGCTTCCGCATCAGCTCGACGCTGGCCTCGCCTTGCAAGGGGTGCCCTGTCAACGTCGGCAACGCCAGCGGCAGCCGCTGCTCGATCTCGTTGTCGAACTCGACGCTGATGACTTCTGGCTCAATGCGAACCACGCGCAGCTTGCCGAAGCCTTCCACGTCGCTTGCGCGGAGTTTCACCTTCTGCCGCTCCGTGCCGGCCTCGACATGGCTGAGCTTGAGGCGCACCGCCAGATTCGCGGGGTCGAAGGCCCTAACCTCGGCCTCGGATCCCTTCAAGGTCACCTTGACCTCGTCGTCGGACTGGCTGCGGACCGCGACATGCGCCTCTCGCACGGAGACGAGCACCGGCACCGTGTAGGTTCCCGAGAAGCTGATGAGGTTCTGGATGAAATAGTAGATCACGGCCGCCACAAGGAGCGACAGAGCCTTGAGGTCGCCGCTCGGCCCCAGATGCCGCCGCATGAACTGCTGGGTTCGAACGACCAGCGCGTTGGCCCGTGAAATCAGCCAGGAAGTCAGCTTGCGCATCACGCCTCCTCCTTGATCCGGGCGATCGCCGCCGCCACCTGATCCACCTCGTCCAGCGCGGCCTTCGTCTCGCGCACGGAATCGATCGACTCCGCCGTCGTGCTTTCGTCCCGCGAGCCGATCCCGCTCTCCAGGACGCGCCCCAGGCTCTCGATGTCGAGCCCGCGCACGATCTCGCCGCCGTAGGCCACCGAAATCAGCCCCGTCTCCTCGGACACGACGATCACGAGCGCGTCCGTCTCCTCGGAGAGGCCGATGGCCGCGCGGTGGCGCGTGCCGAACGCCTTGCGCCGCTCGCCCAGCGCGCCGATCGGGAAGACGCAGCCGGCGCTGAGGATCACGCCGTCGCGGATGATCACGCCGCCATCGTGCATCGGCGTGTGCGGATAGAACAGCGTCGCCAGCAGCTCGGAGACGACCGGCGCGTTGAGCTCCCGCCCGACGCGCGTGTAGTGGTCGAGGTTCACGCCGCGCTCGATGGCGATGAGCGCGCCGATGCGCTGGCTCGCGAGCAGATCGACGGCTTTCTTGATTTCGGTGATGACATCCGTCTCCGGCTTCTGGGGCTTGGGCGTGGCCCGGCTGCCGATCTCCGCAAAAACGCGGCGCAATTCGGGCTGGAAGATGATCACCATGGCCAACGGCAGGAACGCCGCAATGCGATCAAGCAACCAGCCAATCACATCAAGCTCCAATTCCCGGGCCGCAATGCTCAAGCCGACCAGCACGATGCAGATGCCCAGCAGGATTCGATAGCCTTTCGTGCGACGAAGGAATTTGAGCAGGTAATACAGCGGGAACGCCAGAACAATGATCTGGACGACGCCCAATATGTAGGTTCTAGATGTCGAAAAGTCCACGCAGTACCACCGGAACAGAGAATCGAAAAAAGCCTTGGGGATGATGACGCGACAATCGTCCAACCCGTTCCGACCGGCCAACGGCGCTGCGTCATCTCTATGTCCGTCTATTGTAATGCATTTGCGAGCGCAGTGCAAGACTCAAGCACGTCGTGGACACGGAAAATCCGCCCCCCAAGACGCAGCGCATCGACGGCGAAGGCGACGCTGGCCTTGACGGCGTCCCCGCCCGCCTCGGGATGAAGCCCGTTGACGAAATGCTTGCGCGAAGCGCCGATGAGCATCGGGAGCCCGAAGCGCTGGATCAGCAGCGGCACCGCCTGGAGCGCTTCCGCGTTCTCGGCTCGCTTCTTGCCGAAGCCAAAGCCCGGGTCGAGGACGATCCGCTCGCGGGCGATCCCCCCGGCGAGCGCCCTCGCCAGAAGCCGCTCCGTCCCCTCCGCCATCCACGCGCCCAGCCGGCCGGGGCCCTCCGCCCGCGGCGCCCCGGCGTGCTCGGCGTACCCGTGCATGAGCACGTAGCCCGCGCCCGTGTCGCGCACCACGGCCGCCATCCGCGGATCGGCAAGCCCGGCGACGTCGTTGATGATGTCCGCCCCCGCCTCCAGCGTCGCCTCGGCCACGCTCGCCTTCATCGTGTCGATCGAAATCACGCAGTCAGGGAACGCCCGCCGCAGCTCGCGCACCACCGGCAGCAGGCGCCGCTTCTCCTCTTCGGCCGGCACGGGCGTGAAGCCGGGCCGCGTCGATTCCCCGCCCACGTCCAGAATCGCCGCGCCCTCCTCAAGCATCCGCGCCGCATGCGCCAGCGCCGCGTCAAGGTCGTCGTGCTTGCCGCCGTCCGAAAACGAATCCGGGGTGACATTGAGAATCCCCATCACCGCCGGGCACGCCAGCGTCACCGTCCTGTCGCGGCAGGGCCACGTCACTTTGTCATCGTTCATTTCATCGCCCTCTCAATCCGAGGTTGGGAAGTTCAGGGTTCGGGCAGGGAAAGCCCGCGCGCCATGGCGTCCTTGAGCGCCTCCGCCGCGTCGGCATCGTACCACCAATAGACGAGCGCGTCGTCCGCGCTGCCGTATTTCGAGAGCACGCCCTCCGGCACGCCGAACTTGTTCCACCAGAGCATCCGCTTGGCGTCCGTGTTCCAGAGCAGGATGTACGGCACCGCCTCGGTGACGATGCCGTCGATCTTCCGGCAAATGTCGTTGCGCTCCGCCAGCGAGAAGATCGTCTTCTGCCGTTCGACGAGCGCGTCCACCCGCGAATCCGCGAAGCCCGTGATGTTGTTGCCGCCCTCGGCCGCGGCCTGGGCGGAAGACCACATGCCCTCGGGATCCTTGCGCAAGCCCGCGGACCACGCGGCCCACGTCATGTCGAAATTGAAGGCGTCCATGTCGCGCGCCCAGGCCGCCCAGTCCTTGCGCTCCATCTCCAGGCCGATGCCGACGGCGGCAAGGTCCGTTTTGTACCGCGCCAGGAACTTCTCCGCCGTCCCGCCGTTGGAAAGGAACTTCACGACGAGCGGCCGGCCGTCCTTGACGAGCAGCCCGGTGGCGGGGTCCGGCGCCCACCCGGCCTCGACCAGCAACGCCCGCGCCTTGTCGGGGTTGAATTCAAAGAACGGGTTCGGGCACGGATGCTCCGCGTCGTAGAGATCCTCGAAGTACGAACGATGGAGGAAGTACTGCCCATGCATCATCGTGGCGTTCAGCGTCTCGCGATCCAGCAGATGCGCCAGCGCCTGGCGCACCCGCGCGTCGTCGTAGGGCTTGCGCCGCAAATTCATCGCGAAGCCCTGGAAGCCGACCGGCGCCTGGTTGCGAACCGCGCGCTTCACGATCCAGTTGCGGTCGAAACGCTCCCCGTGCGTCTCCTGCACCCAGATCCGCGCCGTATAGACGGGGTAGTAGTCGAAAAGCCCCTTCCGAAACGCGTCCCACGCATTTTCGGGATCCGAAAAGAAGCGGAACTCGATCACCTCGAAGTTGAGCAAATGCCAGTTCCACGGCTTCGCGTCCGCCCACCAGTCGTCGCGACGCACCATCTGCAACGACACGTTTTCCTTCATCGTCCCCAGCCGGTACGGCCCCGAGACGACCGGGAACTCGAAGTTCAGCGTGTTGAAGTCCCGCCCGGCGAAACGGTGCGAAGGCAGGACGGGGAAGCCGCCGACGGCTCCGAGGTTGCGCCAATGCTCCTCCCCCGCCGTGAACCGGATGCGGTCCGGCGCCAGCACCTCCGGCGGCGTCGCCGCGAACGTCTGCAACGCCACCTTGTACGGCCCCGTGAGATTGGCGGGATCCAGAATCGCGTCGAACGTCCACTTGACGTCCTCCGCCGTGACGGGCCGCCCGTCGCTCCACCGCGCCTCCGGGTCGATCGTGAAGGTGAAGACCCGCCCGTCCCCCGAGACCGTCCACTGCGAGGCGAGCCCCGGCGCGTACTCGCCCGTGTCGTCGTCCATGCCCAGCAACGACTCGTACATGAACCCGAAGACGCGTGAGCTGAAGACGTTGTTGTCGAGCAGCGGATTCAGGCTCCTCGGCACGCTCCCCGCGGCGACGACAATCCGCCCGCCCCTTGCCGCGCGCGGCGAGGCGTGCCGGCTCGGCGCCGGCTTCCAGCCGCTTTCCGGGTACGACCGCTCCCCGGCGGCATCCGCGGCAACCGCCGCCGACGTCGCCAGCCCGCAAAACAACCCTAAAACTGCCTTCATCCAGAACATGCGCCAGAGTATACACGTTGACGCAGAAACTTGGAACTTGAAATTTGAAGTTGGAAACTTGAAACTTGAAACTTGGTCGCGGAGACCGCTGGAGACCGCCGCCTGCCTGTTGGCAGACAGGTTCTCGGCGGGGTGTTCGCCACTCCATGGAACTTCATGCGCCACAGCGCCTTGCGGCACCATTACGAACCTTGTGCGCGAAGTCCGGTGGATGTGGCGTCCCCGCTGCGTTTCGCCCCGTTCGCCTTTGGCGCGTGGCAGGGTGCTGACGCTGGCGCCGTGATCCCCAAAATCCCTTTGTTGACAACCTCGGCCGGATGGATGTAGACTCCTTTCGCACTTGGGGTGTTGCCGATTATGAAACGGGGGAGTGAGAAGATGAAGAAGAACATCGCAATGGCAGTCTCATGGTGCATCACGGTCGGGTTGCTTGTCTGCCTGTGGTGGCTGTGGCGGCAGTTTTGCTTTCAGAACTCCGAGCTTCGCAACCTCCGCGCCGACCTCTGGCGGCAGCAAGTCAGCATGCGCGAAAAGCAGGTGGCCATCGCGGAGAGAATCGAGGGTGTAGATGAAAACACGCGTGGCGACGTCATCGACCTGTTGCTCCAGAGCGCGGCAGAGGTCGATGTCCTGCGAGATCGGAACGACATCCGGCACGGGAAGGACGAGCTTGCCGAACTCAGGGAGGCGATCGAAAGGAAGCGTCCCCGACAAGCTCCTGCAGGCGACAGCCCAAAGGCCGTGCCTGATCCGCAACGTTTTTAGCGGCAGTTCCCTGACGGCGGCTTGAAGCGCCCCTTCAGGCCGCGCCGTCTTGCTTTCGGCAGCCCGGGGCGGCGCTTCGCTTGCCCCTGGGGGCGGGGACGAAGCCCCGGGGCGGGGGCAAAGCCCCGCCCGTACGATATTGGGGATGCTCCTTCAGGGCTTTGCTGGATTTCCATAATCTTGAATTTTTTTTCAAGATTATGGTGGTGGCAGGGTGGGGTGGCGCCGTCCCGGCGAGCCGCCCTTCGCCCGCGCTTCGGCGCGGTGCGGTTGGGAACCAGGGGCACGGACATTCCTGTCCGTGGTCGTTCACGGGTTGGAAAACCCGTGCCCCTATGTCCATTGCCCGCGGAGACCGCGGTCCCCAACGACACGGTTCACAATGGGCGAACGAAGAGCCGGAACGCTGGAGCCCGCCGAGGACGGCGTCGCCCCTGCCTCGGAGCGCCCTTCCAGGGCGAGTGGGCAACCCGTCGTAGCCGGGTTGGTACTTTGCCACGCGGCGAGGACGCCGCGTCCACTGGGCTGCGCAAAATCAATGATCGGTCTGATCCGGCTGATCTAACCTCTAGAGCGGTTTAAGAAAATACGTGTCCACATTCTATCCTCCAGCTCCAAAACGCCGAATCCTAATTCAAATTGTGCGGCTATACTATTTCTCAAGTCGCTCTAGCCGCTAGCCGCTGAGTTCGACACGGGCGGAAGGGGTCTGTCCCCCAATTTTTTTATGGTTCCGGTTGACTCGGGCGTTTCGCATGGGATATCCTTCCTGCGGATTCGAGGGAAAGGACATGATGGAACATAAAAACAAGTTGGACGTAACGTCTCGGCAAGAATTTCGAGCGTGGCTTGAAAAATTCTCTTGTTCGGAAACGGAATGCTATGTTTGCGTGACCCGAGGGCGTCCAGTTGACGACGATCGTTTCTGGTATTTGGATGCCGTCGAAGAAGCGCTGTGTTTTGGATGGATTGACAGCACCATCAGAATGATCGATGGGAAAAAGATGCAGCGGTTTTCCCCCAGGCGCAAGAACGGCAATTGGACTGAATTGAATAAAGTGCGCGTGCGAAGACTCGAAAAACTGGGGTTGATGACCGATGCCGGGCGCGCCGTTTTGCCTGCGATGGAGCCCGGTGCTTTCACAATCGACAAGGAGGTCGAGGCCGCCTTGAAAAACGCCCGGGTTTGGTCGGCTTTCAAATCCTTCCACCCCCTGTATCAGCGAATCCGGGCATCGAACCTTGCGTTTTACAAAAAGCATTACCCGGCATCGTATGGGAGAATGCTCAAGCAAACGATCGAGAATGCAAAAAAGGGGAAAACGTGCGGCAACTGGAATGATTATGGGAGATTGCTGGAAGTTCCCTGATTCTGTTCAACCCCCATGGTCCGACAAAGTTTGCGACAAAGCTGCCTCGCGGCAAATCACAAATCACAAATCTAAAACTCCCTTCATAGAGCGGTTTAAGAAAATCCGTGTCCATATTCTATCCTCCAGCTCCAAAACGCCGAATCCTAGTTCAAATCGTGCGGCGATATTATTTCTCAAGTCGCTCTAGCCGCTAGCCGCTGAGTTCGACACGGGCGGAAGGGGTCTGTCCCCCAATTTTTTTATGGTTCCGGTTGACTCGGGCGTTTCGCATGGGATATCCTTCCTGCGGATTCGAGGGAAAGGACATGATGGAACATAAAAACAAGTTGGACGTAACGTCTCGGCAAGAATTTCGAGCGTGGCTTGAAAAATTCTCTTGTTCGGAAACGGAATGCTATGTTTGCGTGACCCGAGGGCGTCCAGTTGACGACGATCGTTTCTGGTATCAGCGCATCCGGGCCTCGAACCTTGCGTTTTACAAAAGGCATTACCCGGCATCGTATGGGAGAATGCTCAAGCAAACGATCGAAAATGCAAAAAAGGGGCCCGTCTTTAAAACCATAAACCCTCACAAAGACTACTTCAACAGTTTGCATAAAGCCTGCCTTAAAGGCAAGACCAAAGATTAAGGGGTTGCCGAGCAATGTAATGTGCGCTTGACCGTAGCCGTCAGAACGAACATCATTTAGTAGTTAATGGGAACTACCCGCCTTCGCGAGGTAGGCTCAATAACACTGTTTTGCCCGGAATGACAGAAAGGAGATGACAAGATGACAGTAAACCCACCGAAGCTGTTTATTTCATACAGCTGGACCTCATCCTCACATGAGGAGTGGGTGCTGTCGTTGGCCACCCAACTCCGGGAGAATGGAGTTGATGTCATTTTAGACAAATGGGATCTGAAGGAAGGCCATGATGCGCACGCGTTCATGGAAAAGATGGTCACAGATCCAGAGATCAAGAAGGTGGCCATGATTTGTGATCAAGTCTACGCCGAAAAGGCGGACGGCCGAAGTGGTGGCGTTGGCACAGAAGCGCAAATCCTTTCTGGCGAGATCTATGCGAAGCAGGATCAAACCAAGTTCGTCGCCGTGTTGCCGCAACGGGACACTAAGGGAGAACCATTCCTCCCCGCTTACTACAAATCCCGTGTCTATATCGACCTCAGTGATCCAGACCTGTACGCAAGGAATTTCGAGCAACTTCTCCGCTGGATATACGACAAGCCTCTCCATGTAAAGCCCGAGCTTGGTAGTGCCCCGGCGTTTCTTTCTGACGACGCGCCGATATCGCTTCAAGCGACAGCCCAGTTCCGGCGAGCGTTGCAGGCTGTACGAGAAAACAAACCCTACTGCGATGGCGCACTCCGCGAATATGTGGAGGTGGTTGCCGAGAATCTTGAGCGGTTTCGTATAGAAAAGGACAATGAGGAGTTCGACGAGAAGGTTGTCCGCAGCATTGATGAGTTCCTGCCATACCGAAACGAAGCCATTGAACTATTCCTTGCTATTGCGAGATACCGCCCTACGGTAGCGTCTTGGGAGTCCTTGCACTATTTCATAGAGTCACTCTTCCCTTACTTCGATCGGCCAGATGGTGTCACCAGTTGGCAAGACTGGGACTTCGACAATCTCAAGTTCATTGTCCACGAACTGTTTCTATATCTTGTTGCTGTACTTCTACGTGCAGAGCGCTTTGATGGAGTCGCCCATCTTGTGCGCCAGCACTACTACGTTGACCAGAACTCAAAGCGTGGTCGGGACACGATGGTGCCGTTCTCAAAACTTAGCGTATTTTTGCAGTCGCTGGACCACAGAAACACGCGACTTAAACTCCGCAGGCTCTCCCTACACGCTGACCTTCTTGAACAGAGGTCCAAAGCATCAGGGCTGTTTCAGCAGATTATGCAAGCTGATCTAGCCCTCTTTGTGAGAGACTGTCTGGATGTCCTCCGCACAGGTCGTCGGCAGGGCTGGTTGCCGGTTACATTGCTTTACTCTGGTCGGCAGTATGGCCCTTTTGAGATCTTCGCACGTAGTCAATCATCTAAGTATTTCGAGAATGTGAAACAGATCTTCGATATCGAATCCAAAGACGATTTTCTGCCTCTCGCCGAAGCTTTCAAGGAACAGAAACTACAAATTCCTAGGTGGGAGTTTCAATCGTTTAATCCATTCAGCCTGATGGGGGTTGACAAACTGGCTTCGCTCCCATGAGGAGGCACAACAAAGCACTCCACGGTACGGCGTACCGCCGCCCGTGAGTGCAGTCGTTCGGACAGGAGAAAGAACCATGAGGATAATCAAACTGAGTTCCAAGGACATCGACTTTCCCGATCGAGCTAGCGTAGACACCTATTTCGAGGTGAAGCTGCCAAACAGGAATCCGCCGGGACAGTTTCTGCTCACACAGGGACGAATCGCCGATGGCGGAATCGACACCGGTGAAGCGATCATCTTCTCGTACGCAACCGAGATCACCCACATCGCACGAGCGGCATCGGGCAGATGCAGACACGGCGGGGACGACAATCGCACGCACCCATTTTACTTCGTGGTGGACATGAAGACGCTATCATCTGCACAGGGCAATCTGTCCGATGTGGAGGCGAACTTGGCCGCCTTGGGGCTTCGCAAGAACATTGTGCGCACGCAAGGTTGGCCGCGAATCGCGGACTCGCCGGAAGTTGATCAAATCTGGAATGGACTAAGGAAGTCCGAACAAGCGCCTGCAAACTAGCGTCGCTCCGTACCGCAGTCTGAGGCGCGTCGTTCCTTCGCCCCTCACCTCCGGGCGGAAGGGGTCTGTCCCCAATTTTTTTGTTGGTGAATCGAGCGGCGCCGGAGGCGAGGGTGCAGGGGCAGTCCCTTGCACCCTTCTTGGCAATGCGGCTTTTTTGTCTGCTGGCGGGATTGCATGGTTTTTTGGGGGGAGCGCGAAGGGTTGCTTGCCCTCAATGGGCTGATGTGATATCTTGTTGGGCAGAAAGGGGACAAGATGCAATTAGCCATTCCACTACAGAAGATGTCCGTGACGGAAAAGCTCCAGATGATCGAGGAAATCTGGGCCGATCTGGTTCGCAATCCTGCGGATGTTCCTGCGCCTGCCTGGCATGGCGACGTCTTGCGCGTCCGTGAGCAGCGTGTCGCGGACGGCACGGCGAGGTTCCTCGAAGTCGAAGAAGCCAAACGGGCGGTGCGCGAGCAGATTGCAAGCGGAAATGAAAGTCCAAATCCTTGAGGAAGCCACTTCGGATCTTGCGGAGGGCTACCGTTTCTATGAACGGCAAGCCGAGGGTCTAGGAGACTACTTCTTGGATACGCTTTGGTCCGACATCAATTCTCTCCGTCTTTATGGCGGGATTCATGCCATCTGCCACGGATATCATCGGTTGCTCTCCAGACGGTTCCCGTTTGCAGTCTATTATCGAGTCGATGACGGCATTGTCCGTGTGCGAGCGGTTCTTGATTGTCGTCGGGATCCACGGTGGATTAGGGAACACCTTCGTTAAGCATTTTTGGGGACAGCCCCGGTGTGCTTTGTCCAGGCTTCAAAAGAAGCTGACGCCGCTTCAAAAATAGCCTGAAGCGGTGAAAGGCGTCGTTCGCCGTCTGTTGGTGAATCGAGCGGCGCCGGAGGCGAGGGTGCAGGGGCGGACGAGCCGGTTGATTCCTCGATGGGCGGCAGATCCGTTGCTTGCCGTTCATTGATTGTAATCGTAATCGGTCAGTCGACGGGGTTGCTTCGGAACGCTTGTCGTCCAGCCTCGAACCCGCCCCGCCGCCTGCCCGATTGAGTCGCTAGTCGCTAGTCGCTAGGGGCTAGCCGCTAGCCGCTGCCGCGAAGCGGCCTGCCCCAGACCTCGGGAATGACCTTTTAGCTCCCACGAATCTCCGCGAAGCAGAGGGGAATGTTGTCGGCCTGCGGCCGTCGCTCATCGCTCAACATTCCCCCCTGTGGTACAAACCACGCATCCAGCAAGGAAGGCAGTTTTTCAGTGATTAACGACGGTCGAAGACCGGGAAAAACTGCCTTCCATTCGCGGAGATTCGTGGGAAGAAAACAACTCGGCGAAGCCGCCACGACAGGTCGACAAAGTTTTGCGACAAAGCTTTCGACAAAGCTCGCCTTTGGCACTAGCCGCTAGCCGCTGGCCGCTAGCCGCTGAGTTCTATTCCCTGCGGAGCGCTTCGATGGGGTCGAGGCGGGCGGCGCGGCGGGCGGGGTAGATGCCGAAGACGATGCCGACGCTGACGCTGATGCCGAGCGAGAGGACGATGCTGTGGAGCGTCACGACGGTGGGCATCTTCGCAAAGGCGGTGACGAGCCACGGGATGAAGAGGCCGACGCCGATGCCGATGACGCCGCCGCTGAGCGAGAGGACGATCGTTTCGATGAGGAACTGGGAGACGATCTGCGAGCGGCGGGCGCCAATGGCGCGGCGGATGCCGATTTCGCGGGTGCGTTCGGTGACGGTCGCGAGCATGATGTTCATGATGCCGATGCCGCCGACGAGCAGGCTGATGCCGGCGATGGAGCCAAGCACGATGGCGAACGTGCGCTTCGTGGCTTCGGCCTGGCGGAGCAGGGCGAGGGGGACGCTGATCTCGTAGTCCTTCTTCTTGTGGAAGCGTTCGAGCACGTGCTCGATCGCGACGGCCGCGGGCTCGACTTCGGCTTCGTTGCCGACGCTGACGATGAGCTGGTGCAGCTCCACCATTTCGCGGATGTTGGTGCCTTGCTTGCGCTGGAAGAAGACGTCGCCGTAGTGCTGGCGGGCGGTGGAGAGGGGGATGTAGGCGTCCGTCTGGCGGTCGGGCGTCTGCATGCCGCCGGCGCTGGTGTCTTCGCTCTGGACGATGCCGATGATCTCGTAGGCCTTGCCGGCGATGCGGATCTGGCGTCCGATCGCCGATTCGGTCGCGAGCAGGCGGCGTGCGCCGAATTCGGTGAGCACGACGACCGAGGCGGCGGATTCCACGTCGCGCGCGTTCATGACGCGGCCGGCGACGACGTCGCGCTCGACAAGCTCGAACCAGCGATCCGTGGTGCCCACGATGCGCAATTCCTGCTCGCGGCGTCCGAGGCGCGCCTGCTGCTGGAGCGATTTGACGGGCACGGTGGCGACGACGGTGGGGATGGTCTGGGCGATGCGTTCGAGGTCTTCGTAGAGCAGGCCGTAGATGCTGACGCGCACGTTGCTCTGCGCCGAGCCGCTGTCCTCGACGGGCTTCTGGGAGGAGATGATGATGTTGCGGCTGCCGAGCTTGCGGATCTGGTCCATGGCCTCCTGGCTGGCGCCTTCGCCGATGGCGAGCATGGCGATCACGCTGCCGACGCCGAAGACGAGGCCGAGCATGGTGAGCAGGGATCGGAGCTTGTGGAGCATCAGGTTCTTGACGCCGAGCTGGAAGTCGCGCTTCAGGCGGGTGGTGTTGAATTTCATCGCGTCACTCCACGTGGTCGATTCGTCCGTCCTTCATGATCATCCGGCTCTGCGCGTAGGCGGCGACGTCGGGCTCGTGGGTGACCATGACGATCGTCTTGCCGCTTTGGTTCATCGCCACCAGCAGTTCCATGATCTCGGCGCTCGTCTTGCTGTCGAGGTTGCCGGTGGGTTCGTCGGCGAGCAGCAGGACGGGGTCGGTGGCCATGGCGCGGGCGATGGCGACGCGCTGCTGCTGGCCGCCGGAGAGCTCCGTCGGCTTGTGGCCGAGGCGATCTTCGAGGCCGACGACGCCGGCGAACCGTCGTGCGACGGCGGCGCTGGTGGCGGAGTCCACGCCCTGGTAGTAGAGCGGCAGCTCGATGTTCTCGGCCACGGTGAGCTGCGGGATGAGGTTGAAGCTCTGGAAGATGAAGCCGATGTGCTTGAGGCGGATGTCGCTGAGGTCGTCGTCGTCGAGCGCGCTGACGTCGCGTCCGTCGAGGTGGTAGGCGCCGGACGTGGGGCGGTCGAGGCATCCGAGGATGTTGAGCATCGTGCTCTTGCCCGATCCGCTGGGGCCCATGATGGCCCAGAAGCTGCCTTTCTCGAATTGGGCGGAGACGCCGGCAAGCGCGTGGACTTTCTGGTCGCCCATTTCGTAGACCTTGCAGAGGTTTTCGAAGCGGACTGCGCTTTCGTTGGGCTGGCTCATGGCATGTTCGTCCTGTTTTGCGTTTCGATCATTCGGCTTTCGGGGTTGAATCGGCCTGGGCCGTCGTCTCGCGCTCGCGTCGTTTTTCCACGACGGCGCTGGCGGCGCGGCGGGCTTCCTCCACGGCGGAGAGCCCTGTCTGCGGGGGGGTGGAAGCCGCTGGTGTTGCGGAGGCGGGGGCCTTGGCCTCGCCGTCGCGCTTGGGCGGGCGTTCGCGGCGGTCGGGGCGACGGCGTTCGCCGCCTTCGGTTCGGCTCTCGCCTTCGTGTTCGAGCGTGGCGAGGCGTTCGGCCTCGGCGCGGCGCTGGTAGTCTTCCAGCGAGGGGATTTCCACGTCGGGGATCACTTCGATGGCGTCCGTCGCGACCGATTCCGACAGCGGCGGGGCGAGCAGGACTTCCTCGCCGACGTCGAGGCCGGAAACGATGCGCACGAACCGGTTGTTGTCGAGGCCGATTTCGACGTGGCGGATTTCGGGGCCGCTGGGCGTCTTGACCCAGACGGCGGGCGTCTTGTCCACGCGGGCGACGCACTGGATGGGCACGTAGAGGGCGCTGGCGTGCTGCTCGACGATGATTTCCGCCTCGCAGTTCATGCCGGACTTGAGCACGTCGCCGCCGCCTTCGATCTCGATGCTGGTTTTGTAGACCTTCAAGTCGGGGTTGGCCCACATGCGCTGGGCGTCCGGCAGCAAGGAGATTTTCGACACCTTGCCGAGGAAGACGCGTCCGGGCACGGCGTTGACGCGCAGGCGCACGGGCAGGCCGGGATAGACCTTCTTCAAGTTGCTTTCGTGGATGTCGATTTCGGCGTTGAACGTGTCGGCCGTGGGCAGGTAGATGAGCTCCTGGCGCTCGCGCACCTCCTGGCCTTCCGTCAGGGGCTGCAAGTTGCCCCAGCGGTTGTTGGCGCTGGTGGCGTAGATGACGAGCCCGTCCATCGGCGCGAGGATGCGCGCCTTGGCGATCTGCTCGTCGATCTTGTCCAGCCGCTCGCGCTGGCGGATGAACCCCATTTCGCGGGCCCGCAGGGAGGCTTCGGCCTGGACGATGTCGGAGGCCGCCCTGCTGCGGGTGCGCTCGAGCGCCATGCGGGCCTGCCTGACGTCGCTTTCGAGCTGGGCGATCTGGCGCTTGTTGGTGTAGCGCTGGAGCAGGTCGAGGCTGCCCTTGGCCGTCTTGACGCTCAGCTCGGCGCGCTTCCAGGAAAGTTCGTCGCTCTTGAGCTCGGTCTCGGAGAGGTAGCTTTCGTCGAAGAGCTTCTTGGACCACTCGTACTTGTCCTTCGCCCGCTCAAGCTCCTCTTCGGCGAGCGTGACGCTCGCAAGCGTGTCGTTGAGCTGGTTGGGGTACTCGCCGTCGCGGTACTTGACGAGGTCCTCTTCGGCGAAGCTGTGCTTCAGCTCGGCGAGCTCGACGTCCGACTTGGCCTGGTTCTTGACGATTTCAAGGTTTTCCTTGGCGTTGATGAAGGCGGCCTCGTTGTTCTGGACTTCGATGTCCTGCTCGACGCGGCGGTCGGTCAGGGACGACACGTCCAGCTCCACGAGGATCTGGTCCTTTTGGACGCGCGTGCCTTCGGGGACGATGTAGAGGAGGGCGTTGGCGCCCTCGACCTCGCTTTTGATGATGATCTGCTCGCGCGGCTTGATGGATCCCGCCTCGAGGATGTTGATCACCAGCGGCCCTTCGCGGACGGGCGCGTAGAGGCTGTCGTCGGTTTGGGCCTTTGCCGACCGATTGCCGTTGAGCGTTGCGTAGGCGATGCCGATCGCCGCGAGGACGGCGATCGCCGCCACGGTCTTTCCTAATTTCCGTTTTGACTTTGTCTTCATTGTCGTCTTCCTAAAATTCGTTTCCGACGCCCAGCGCTTGCATGTCCGGTTCGCGCCAGACGCCGTCGATGGTCACTTCGAGAAGGCCCAGTTCCCTTTGGAGCTCGAGCTCCTTGACGCGGTAGCTTCGGATCGCGCTGAACAAGGCGTTTTGCGCGGAGAGCAGCGCGGCCTGGGCTTCGAGGACGTCGCGCATTTCCGCGCGCCCCGCCTGCAGGAGCAGATCCTGGTTGCGGACGCGCCGTTCGGCGAGCGAGACGGCCAGGTGCTGGATTTTGAGCTGCTCGCGCGTCTCGCGCAGCGAGCGGATGGCGGTGCGCACCGATTCCTTGAGCGCGTCCTCCGCCGCCTGGTAGGCGCGGACGGCGCCTTCGAGCTGGATGAGGCTCGCGCGGTAGGCGTTGCGCTCCGCCGTGCGTTCGAACGGCAGGTCGATGGAGAGCAGGCCGCCGAGCGTGGCTTCGCCGAGGCGGAATCGGCCCTTCCGGCCGGAGTCCACGCTCGCCGACTCGCCGGCCGCCGCGCGAGCGCCGAGGGTGACCTCGGCGCGCAGGGCGTCCTCGGCGACGAGCACCTTCCGCTGCGCGTCCTCGATGCGGTCGATGTGGGAGCGGAAGTCGAGCCGGTTTTCGACGGCGATCGCGATCGCGCGATCGACCTGGTCCTTGAGCGCGCCTGCTTCGTCCACGGATTTTGGGCGCTCCAGGACGAGCGGCGCGTTGGGCTCGCCGACGTCGTACTCGCCCAGCTCCGTCTTGGCGAAGCGCTCGACGTAGGCCTGGAGCTCATGCAAGTCCTGCTCGTCGAGGTCGATCCGGGCGTCGGGCGGCAGCCCGAGCCGCCCCTTGAACGCTTCGAGGCTCGCCTCGTAGGATTCGAACGCGCCGATCCAGCTGTTGCGCGCGCTCAGCTCGCTCTGGCGCGACTGGTCGAAGTCGGCGGGCGACATGCGGTTGGCGTCGGCCATCCGGCGCGAGCGGCGCGTCGAGACGATCACGCGCTTGTAGTTCTCCTCCTCGTTCACGAGCGTGCGCTTGCTCAGCAGCACGTTGAGGTACGAGCTGGCGACGCCGACCATGAACTCGCGCTTGTACTGCTCGAACTCGCGGACGGCGTAGACGAGGTTGCGCTGCGCCTGGGTGAGCGACTCCATGTTGACGAGCCGCCCCGAGCCGCGCATCAGCGGGATGGAGATGCTGGCGTCGGCCAGCAGGCCCCAGGACGACGAGCCTTCCCCCGAGAGCATCCCGGCGAGATCGACGGCGATGGCGCTCGAGACCTGGGTGCCGTCGGCGAACGTCCTCTTCGCGCCGGCCTTGGCGGATTCGCGCCGGCTCGCCTTGCGGTCGCCTTCCGACTCGGCGCTGTCGACGGCCGCGTTCATCATGCCCGTGAAGGTTGTGCGAAAATTCTGATTCTCCAGGTCGAGGCCGAGCGCCGCCGTGTAGAGCGCTTCCTTGCGCTCCTGGTAGTCGCGGCTGCCGCGGGCGGCGATCTGCACGGCGTCCTTGAGGCCGATGGTGAGCACGCGGTTCGTGCCGAGCGGGAGGCTGTCGTCGCGGTCGCTGGCCCGGAGCCGCTCGGCGCCGTTCCAATACGCGTTCGTGGACAAGTCGCGGATGCCCAGCGACGCCTCGTTGAACGTGGCGAGCCCCTGGTCGAGCAGAAGCCTGCGCCGGAGCGTCTGTGCGGGCGTCTCGATTTGCACGGGCTCCTCGCGGCCCGTGGTGTCGCGCTGCGCCGCGGCGAGCACTCCGGCGGCCTTCCTGTCCGCCGCCTCGCGCCAGTCGCCGGCTGATCGGCAGCCGCCGACGGCGACGCCGGCGAGGATCGCCGCCATCGCCAGTCCGAGGGCTGCGCTTGCGCGTCGGCGCCGAGGAGCGCCGCAATTCATTGTTGCCGTCTTCATGATATTCTACTTCAGGTGCCGCCGTCACCCGTTTTGCCATTGTGGCTCTCGTCTTAGCGGTTTTCGATTGGCATCACCATGGCCACTTCCGGGCAGGTGAAGGGGGATTCGTGTTTGGTGCAGTTGATGCAGCCCATGTAGATCTTGTGCATCATCGTCTCTTTCGGCACGGTGTGGAAGCCGAGCTTTTCGAAGAATTTCTCCGCAAAGGTCAGCACCACAAGTTGCCAGGGCTTGAGCGGGAGGAGCCGTTCGATCTGCTTGCGCACCAGCATTTGCCCAATGCCGCGATCGCGCCAGCCATCCTTGACACAGACCGACTGCAATTCGACGGAGGTACGCTCCGGCGAACCGATCTCCGGCAGGAACTCGTAGGCGATCGCCCCGACAAGCTCGCCGCCGCTTTCCGCCACGAGAAAGCGGTCGATGTTCTGCACGACGTCGCTCATCGAGCGAGGCACCAGCATGTCGGTGTTGCCTTTGATCAGCTTGTAGATCGCGCGCACGTCCGTGAACAGCGCTTGTCGGACAATGACTTCATTTTCGTTCATGGTCGATTTCCTTGTTTATCCTTATTTATCTATGAATGTTTCCAGGATGGCGTCGATCTGCGCCTTTTTGCGCGCCAGCCGCTCGGGGGAGTCGGCTTCGGCGATGAGCCGCAGGTAGGGCTCGGTGTTGGAGGGGCGCACGTTGAACCACCAGTCGGGCCACTCGAAGCGAAGCCCGTCGAAATCGTATTTCCGGGAGGGCGTTCCGATCGATTCCGCCCAGTCGGCCAGCGCCTGCATGGCCTCGGCCTTGCGGGCGATCGCGTAGTTGCATTCGCCGGTGTTCGCGTAGATGTCGATGCCGGCCAGCAGATCCGAGAACGTCCGCCCCTGGCGCGCGGCGCGCGCCACGACGCCCATGACGATCTCGGCGCAGAGGATCGCCGCGTCGCAGGAGAAGAATTCGCGGAAGTAGTAGTGCCCCGCCAGCTCGCCGCCGACGATGGCGTTGATTTCGCGCAGCTTGATCTTGGCGAACGCATGGCCGACCTTCCAGAGGTGCGGGACGCCGCCGAGGCGCGCGATCTCCTCCGTGACGCCGCGCGAGGTGCGGATGTCGCAGAGCACCGAGGCGCCGGGCTCCTGTTCGAGGTAGTGGTTCGCCAGCAGCGCCGTGATCAGGTCGGGCCGCACGAAGCGCCCCTGTTCGTCTGAGAAGATCACGCGGTCGGCGTCGCCGTCGAAGATCACGCCCAGGTTCGCGCCGCTTTCCACGACGCGCCGCCGCATGGCCTTGGAGGATTCCGGGAGGAGCGGGTTCGGCGAATGGTTCGCGAACGTGCCGTCGAGGGTGCGGTACATCATCTCGACGTCGGCGCCCTTGAAGAGGTCGGGCGCGAAGACGGAGGCCATGCCGCAGGAGCAGTCCACGACGGCCTTGAGCCCCGCGAGGTCCGGCAGGCGGCTTTTGAGGAAGTCCAGGTAGTCGCCGTGCCGTTCGAACAGGGAGATGGTGCCGCGTTTCTTGGCCGGCGCGCGTTCCGGCCCCTGGATCAGGCGTTCGAGTTCCTTCAGGCCGGAGTCGGCGCCGACGGGCAGGGCGCCGCGCTTGGAGATTTTGAGGCCGTTGTATTCGGGGCCGTTGTGCGAGGCGGTGATCATCACGGCGGCGGGGTAGTCGAGCAGCCCGGTGAAGTAGTAGGTGGTCGGCGTGGTGCAAAGTCCGAGGTCGTGGACGTCGGCGCCGGCGTCCACGATGCCGCGCGACAGCGCCTCGAAGATTTCCGGCGAGCTGGTTCGCGCGTCGCGCCCCACGAGCACCTTGTCCGCGCCGAGCAGCCCGGGCAGTTCGCGCCCGATCCGGTAGACGGTCTTCGCGTCGAAGTCCTTCTTCCAGATTCCCCGGATGTCGTATGCTTTGAATGCGCTCATCGGCCAGCCTTTCCTTGGTCACGTTCCTTCGATGTTGTTCACGGCCTAGTCTATCAAATCACCCGCCCATCCGCAACCTGCGGAAATGGTCGTTCGGGGAGGTCGGACATTCGCCGACTATGGATTGACTTGACCGATTACCAGTCGCTAGTGGCTAGTCGCTAGTGTGCCGGAGGGCAGCTTTGTCGAAAGAGCTTTGTCGACGTCACCGACGCCATCGACGCCGAGCCCGGGTCCAAGGGCGGCTTTGTCGATGAGAAGCGGCCAGGGGTTAGTTCAGTCGGATCATTGATTTCAGCGCAGCAAAGTGGACGCGGCGTCCCCGCCGCGTTTTTGTCGCCCGCGCCCTCCTCCTGTGGACGCGGCGTCCCCGCCGCGTTTTTGTCGCCCGCGCCCCAGCGCGGTGCGCCTCGGAAACAGGGGCACGGACATTCCTGTCCGTGGGTGCATTCACGGGTTGGAAAACCCGTGCCCCGTTATATTCCTCCCCACTTGCTTTAATCTGGAAGAAAATTCCAGATTATGGCGGATGGATGGAAGGTGGGGCGACGCCGTCCCGGCTAGCCGCTTCGTCTGCATGGCGACTGGTTCACACAATGCCCGCCTTCCGGACGTTCACGTCCCCGTACCCAGCGAAGCGGTTCACGTACCCGTACACGAAAAATGACTGTACCGTGAACGGGTACGCGAACGCGAACGCGAACGTGTACGACCGACACGGCTCATGATGGGCGAACTAAGCGCCCCAGCGTCCGCACCTACACCACTATAATCTTGAAAAAACTTCGAGATTATGGCGGGTGGCAGAGCGTCCACCCCGCCGCCCACCAACTGCGACTCCTTTTTCGTAGTTGAAAAGAACTTTGCGCACTTTGTGTTCTTTGCGTGAAAAACCTCACGCCAAGCTCGCCAAGGACGCCAAGGGGGGAATCTTTGGTTTGGTGGATGGGGGGCGGAGTGGACTTTGTGGACGCAGTGGACGGGATGGGTGGCTTGACGTCGACGCCGTCGACAAGCCCTTGAACGGCAGTCCCTTGGCGCGAAGCTCGGGACAAGCGTCTGCTTGTCCGCCGGAGTTTGCCTTTCGCATGAGCGGGACAAGCGTCTGCTTGTCCGCACGAACGGACGAGCGACGCTCGTCCCACCCCGCGACCCGGCTTGCGATGTTCCAGGCAATCAAGTACGCAGAGCAAAGTGGACGCGGCGTCCTCGCCGCGTGTCGCCATTCGCCTGAACGCCGTGAAGGGCGCCTCGAAACCAGGGGCATGGACATTCCTGTCCGTGGTCGTCCACGGGTTGGAAAACCCGTGCCCCGTTATATTCCTCCCCACTTGCTTTAATCTGGAAGAAAATTCCAGATTATGGCGGATGGATGGAAGGTGGGGCGACGCCGTCCCGGCGTGTCCGTTCGCCACCTCATGGCTTCAATAATTTTGACAGGATTACAAGATTAACAGGATTGGACTTATTTCCATAATCTCGAAACTTTTTTCGAGATTATAGTGAAAAGGGTGGGGCGACACGCGGCGGGGACGCCGCGTCCACTTCCGGCGCATCGTTCACGTTCACAGCGAAGCGGTTCACGTACCCGTACACGAAAAATGACTGTACCGTGAACGTGTACGATCGACACGGCTCGCGATGGGCGAACGACGATTCGCTTCAGCCGTCGTCGGGCGCGGATGCCTACAGTGATGGTGCAAAATGGTACGAAATGGTTTGAAAAAGTCCGTTTCTCGGTTGAGGTTAAAGCCCTGCGTCTTCGAAGATGTGCGCCAGCGACGTCCTCAGCGCGGTGGCGAACCGCACGAGGCTGTCGATGGACACATTCTGCTCGCCCCGCTCGACAAGGCCGACGAAATTGCGATGCACGTCGGCGAATTCCGCGAGACGTTCCTGCGACCATCCCAACTCCTGCCGTCGCCGCCGGAGGGCGAGCCCGAGCAGGTGCCGATGGTGGACTTTTTTGGAGGCGGACTTTGCCATGTCCAAAAATTAACATTTACGGCAGTTGACAATCTACACACTATGATAGTACAATTGCGGCAATTCATGGCCTTTGTCTAGGTTGACTCCGCCACAAAGCCAGGAGTACTCACGAATCTCAAGAAAAAGAGGGCGACATGAGCAAAAGGAATGCGATCCAGAATGCGGTTTCGGTATTGAACAAAAACGCCGTGGCTTTGCCGGAGAAGTTGCGGGCGGACATTGAGGCACTGGACAACCCGGAGTTTCGGGTTGCCGTCGTGGGAAAGTACCAGGTGGGCAAGTCCACGCTCGTCAACCGCGCCTTCCTCGGCGATGCGCCGCTGCTTCTGGAGGGGAACGGGATCTGCACGACGGCCGTGGCGACCGAGGTCGCCTACGGCCTTGATTCCAAACTGGTTGTCTACAAATGGGCCGACGGGGAAAAGACGAAGGTCGGCATTGACCGCACAATTGACAATCCGACGAAAGACGACATCCGCGACGTGACGGTCGCCAATACCGGAGAGTCGCGTGCCGCCCTTGCGGCTCGTCTGCCCAAGGTTCGCGTCCTGACCCCCAACGAGCATCTCAAGGGGTACACGATTGTGGACACGCCGGGGATCGACGATCCGGATCCCAGCTTGCTCGTCAACACAACGTATCGCGTCATCCCCGAAGCGGACTTGGCGATCGTCGTCGCCGGATGTTCCCAGCTTGACGAGGTGGAGATGACGCTGATCCGCCGGGATCTGGTGAATGACGGCATCTCCAGGCTGATGGTGCTCCTTTCCTATCGTCCCGAAAGCGAACGCACGGAAGAAACCCGCAAGAACATCATGGAGACCGTCAAGGCCCAGTTGGCCAACATCGGGAAGGAGGACGTCCCGGTTGAAATGTTTTGCTTCGACGAGGCGGTGCCCGACATTCTCAACACGGTTCCGGAAATCAGATTCGTCATCCGCGATTTTCTGGTGAAGAACGCCTTGGAGGGGCGCACCGAGAAAGTGGCCCTTCGCACGAAGCGCTTCCTCGGCAACCTGCTGATGGAGATTTCCGCAAAGATCAGCACGCTGGGGCAATCCGACGCTGAGAAAGCGGCGCTTTCAGTCGAGCTCGACAGGAAGGAAAAGGAGCTTCGTGACAATTTCGAGCGTTTGTTCCGGCAGATCGAGGGCGATTTCGACACCGTTAAAATGAAATCGCTTGAGAGATTTGAAGACGCTATAGCTCAGGTCTTTGATGAACTCATGGAGGAAATCGGCGCCCGAAAGGAATTGGGTGACGTACAGAAGTTTGTCGGGTTGCTGGAGCAGAAGATGAACAGGAAAATGACCTTTCTGCTTTATGGCGTGCAAGCGCAAGTGAACAACGACGTGCAGCAGGTCGTCTTCAAGTACCAAGGCGACATGGCTTCTGTTGGCATGGGCTTCAGCGAATTTGCCAGGGAGCGACTGAGCATTGATCCGGGCGTCGCCGGAAAAATCCCCGCTTTTGCCTGTGAAGTCGTGAACGTCGCCGTGATGAATCTGCTGCTTCCCATGGGTTGGATCCTCGCCGTGGTCGGCAGAATCCTCCACAGCAACGTCCCGCTTTTAAACAAACTGACGTCCCAGAATCTTGTGAAGGCCGTCTTGGTCAAGAAGGTGAAAACCCAGCTTGATGAAGCCCGGCGGCAAATGACTGAGAGCATTCAGTCGCAGCTTGACGAAAACTTCGAGAAGATCAAGGGCGAGGCGAAACAAGGGCTGGTCGCCCAGTACGAGGAACAAATTGCGGCAATACGGGCGGGCATGAGATCGGAAGCATCGTCCGAGGAAAAACAGGCGCTTCTCGCCCTGAAGTCCGAACTCGAACAGGCGGTCGCGGCCTTGTAGTCGCACGGTCGTCTTTTTTGCCGCCAGGCTTCCGCCTGGCGGATTGAATTTCCTTTCACTCGAATCCTCAGGAAACAAACGCCATGACATCATCCATCCAGTCTAAAATCGATTCCATCCTCAAAGCGAGAAAAACGCGGCTGCCCGCAATCGAGGCGGAGAAAGCCAAATGGGCTTCGCTCAGAGACGCCTTGGATCGGTCTGTCGGCACCGTCCATGCCGCCGGTTCCGCAGAGGGGAACGAATCCCTGAAAGGGCTTTCGAATCAGATCCGGGATGCCGTCGTTTCAGCGGATGAGGTGGTGCGAAAATACGCGGTTCTTCTGGAGCGGTTCAGCCGCGACACGGTCTGCATCGGCATCGGGGGCGCCGCCCGCATGGGCAAGAGCACCTTCCTCCAGGCGGTGACCGGCCTCGGGGAAACGCAGATTCCGACTTCCGACAAGTATTTCACCACGGCGATCCGCAGCGTGATTGAGAATACGAACCAGGAGGGCGTCGCCATTGCCGACATGCATACCGAGGCCAGTTTTCTGGCGGAAGTCATTGCGCCGATGTGCGATGCGGTCCGGTTCCCGGCTCCTCGCACATTTGACGATTTTGTCGGGATGACGTTTTCCAGCGACAATTTGAAGTACGACGAGCAGAAATCGGTTCTCGCTCGACTCGAGGATGCGCGACAAGCGCATGCGACCTATCGGGATGAGCTCACCGGGGAGCGGCAGCGGAAAATCCCGCTTCCTGAATTGCGCCCGTACGTCGCCTATCCTGAAGGCGGCAGGACAAAGGCCGGGCCGTTCCTCGCGGTGAAGAACCTCGTCATCCGAGTGCCGTTCCCGTCGGCCGAGGTCAGGCAGCTTCGGGTTGTCGATCTTCCCGGCGTTGGCGAAGCGGGCCGCGATTTGGCGCGTGTGCAGGCGCAGGGCATGAAAGACGAGTGCGACATGACGCTTCTGATGAAACGTCCCTTGGACACCAACATCGAGTGGACGGGCGCGGACGACAATGCCCTGGTCGCCATGGGGGAGGCGAACCCGCTGGTGCAGGATCAATCGAAATTCACGCTCGTGCTTGCCAATGTCGACAACCAGGATCCCGAACGTGCAGAGGGGTGCATCGATTCGATCCATCGCAACATCAACGAGAAGCGATCCGAAGCGTCGCGGTTCAAGATCATCCGATGCGACGCCAGCAACCGCAAGAACGTGAGAGAGAAAACGATGCCGGAAATCCTCAGGTTCCTCGGGGACAACCTTTCGGAGATCGATGCCGCCGCAGATGAAGCGGTCAAAAAGGAGGCCGGGCGAAGCTTGAAGGGCATTCAAAAAATCCTGGACGACGTTTCACGCAAGATCGAGGATGTCGCGAAGGACAACCAGAGCGACGAGCTGTTCGCGGAAGGCTTGATCCGGGACATCGCCAAGTCGTTGAACGCATTCGCGCAGAAGGTGTCGGCCCAGAAAGCCGGGGTGGATGCCGAATGGGATGCCGAAGTCAGCCGAACCGCCGAGCTGGTTCTCAAGTGGATTGACGAGGGCTGCGGCTATGGTTCCGTCGAGGCGTTGCGTCAGGCGGTCCGGGATGAAATGGTGCGCAAGCGCGCCCAGCCATCCGATGTGATCAACACCCTTCGCGTCCGTTTCCGCGAGCAGTGGGATCGGACGGACGACCATCTCCAGGGACGCATCGCGGAAATCCTGGACGGCATCGTCGAGAGCTTGAAAGCGCCGACGCGCGCCTTCGTGCCGGCGCGTCCCGACGCCGCCAACGACCTCGCGTCCGTTCGCGCGCAACTCAAGGAAACCGCAGAGAAAATCCGCCGGACGCCAGGCCAGAAGCGAGGCGAGGACAAGGTGCTCGCCCAGCTTGCGGCTCCGCTTGAGCGGCTTTGCGAGTTCGACCTCCGCTTCCGGTTCCACCTCGAACCGACGCTTGTCGCCGTGTCGGACGTCATTCGCGCCAACGAATTGCCTCAATACAAAACGGGTGACGACAAGGACGCGGAATCGTTTGTCGACGCCTTGCTCAAGCAGCTTCGCGACAGCGCGAACAAGTACCATGCCGCGATGAAGAGCCGTGCGGCGGGCTCCACGGGAGGGCTGGAAAAATGGAGGCGGCAGCTTGAGCGCGTAGTTCCCGATCCTTTGATCCTCAAGGATCTCCTGGAATCCCTTGAGAAAAACGCGGCGACAACGCAGTCCTTTTCCCCCAACCGCATTTTTGCCGCGGTCGTCGAGAGCGCCACGGACGCCTTCGTTCGTTCGGAGAGCTCCGACACCGCGCTCCGCATCATCGCCCGCAACTACAAAGCGGATCTCACCGAGGCGCCGACCTCGGGCATCCGTCTGGCCCGGCAGGCGCTTCCGCTTGTTGTTGAAGCGAAAAACGCCGCCGCCCATGTCGCTTGAAGCAGAAAAGTCAAACTTGAAGAGGATTCAAATTCATGAAAATCGCCGACAAATCAACCTGGTACGAAAATCGCCGCGACGAGCTCCTTGCGCTTCTGAAAGAAACTGCAAGGCTCAAGATCCCCGAATCCCTGGCCGACGAGCTCAAGGCCATCCGCACCAAGTGCCTTGAGAACCAGTTTGAAATCGTCCTTGTGGGTGAATTTCAGGGCGGGAAGTCGACGACGTTCAACGCGCTTTGCGATGGACGCGATCTCAGCCCCCGCGGCTTGGGCGGCGGCGGCATCAAGACGAGCGCCGCCATTGTCTCCGCCCAGAACGTTTCCGGGGACGAGACGCGCGACGGCCTGTCCGAATGGGCGGAAATCACGTTCAAGACAAAATACCAGATTCAGCAGGGGATGTTCGATATCGTCAAGGACGAACTGCTTGAGGACCAGCCGTTTCGCAAGCTGTTTTCCGATCTTTCCGACGAGGCGTTCGAGCAGAACATGATGGCTGCCGATGCCTTTGCATCTTTTTTCGACTTGGACAATGGCGCCCATCGCGCGGCGCTTCGACGTGTCTTGGATAAATGGTGGGATAGTTGGAGTGCCGATAAAAGTTCGCTTGAAGACGACGAGCTGGACCAACTCCGAATTGCGACGCTTCAGGAGCGATTCTACGGGACGCCGCAGTACCAGAAGGCGACAAGGAAAACGGTCGTGGGGGTGAACGACTTTCAGACGCTCATCACATTCCCGAAGGAATGGATGAAGCGGTGGATGGCCGGCGAGAAGGCGCAGTTTGATTTCATGGAAGTCGCCTTTGTCTTTGTGCATTCAACGTTGCTTCGCATCCGTTCCGAAGGGCTTGCCCGTCTGGGTTGCCGCGTGACGGACTGCCCGGGTCTCTTTGCCAACGCCTACGACACCGCCGTGGCGAGAAGGGCCATTCTCGTTTCGGATGGCGTCTGGTATTTGATCGGCGGCGAGAAACAAGTCGGGCAGAAGGACCTCAAAATCCTTGGTGAAATCAAGAAGATGGGCATGGCGCCTAAAATGACGGCGTCCGTCAACTGGAAAGGCTCGCACGAAGACAAGCGTGGAATGGTTTTCGAGGCAACCGAGTCGGATTTGAAGAACCGGGGTTTCACGATGAAGCTGCATCCCTACAACGCCCGGTTGTCCTTCCTGGCGGCGCAAGGCGACTTGCTGCTCAACCACCCCGAAAAGTTTACCGCTTTTGATCGCAAGTGCATGAAGGTCGATTCGAGGTGGAAGGAGGGCAAACCGGATTCTCCGGCGGCGATGTGGGCGGAGATGGTGCGCAAGGCGGGCCAGGCCACAGATTTGGACGCACTGTCGGATGTTTCAGGGCTGACGAAAGATAGTGTCGCCGCAGTCCGAAAGGAGAGCGACATCGACGACATCATGACGGCCCTGGGAAATGAAATCGTCGAGAAGAAAGCCCGCAGCATCCTCGTTGACAACGGCAGCGCGAAGGCGGCGAAGGCTCTGGAGGAGTATGAATCTGCGCTGAAGGTTGTCGAAGATGCTGCAACGCGCGATGCGAATGAATGGGAAAAGGCGGCAGAGTCGGCTGAGACTGCCATTCAACATTTCGTCGAAAGAGCAAAAGCCGATATCGCGGACTCGGAATTGGTAAAAGACAAAGACTTTCTTGCTGAAAGACTGGCTAACGATCTTTTCGAAGAAGCCGTCGACGATGCATTTCTCGAAGCTGCGTCTAAAGAATTTGCAGAGGCGACTGTGAAAGTCCAAAGACGTTTTATGATGACGTTAAGAAAGTCTCCTGTGAAAGTGAAGATTATGGATTTTGCTTCTCCGGGGGTGTCGGAAGCGTTTAGAACTTCTATCATCCGTGTTTTGGAGTCCTGGAAGCATCCTTCAAAGAACGACTCCCAGAAACCGAAGAGTCTTGACACCCTCAAACGACGTACCGAGGACGTCGGCAAAAAAATTGATTCATCATGGCAGGCCATTGTCAATGAGCATTCTGAATTTTTGACGAATTTTGAAATTTCGCTTCCTGGAGCGGAGACCATTCAGACCTTCCTGTCTGAATTTCAAGACGCCTGTTTGAACAACAAAGATTTTGGCAAAAAATTGAATGAAGTCTATCAAATGCCCTATTTCAAAATGATCGCAACGATTTTTGGTGTTTGGTTTGACAAAATCCATGACGGAATAAAGCGAATAAAAGGAGCAACCGATAAGGAACTTGATACAAGCGGGAAGGAACGAATCGGTCGCATGGCGGAGAAGTTGGTGCCTGAAGTTAAAGAAGGATTTGAAAAACTCTTTGATTCGGTGGAAACGAGAGAAAAACTGAGCGAACCGAATGTTGAATATTTTATGAAAACACAGGATAAAATTATAGACTACATGCAAGAAGGCGTGAATTTTCTTGGAAGACGGTTTATACTCGACCGTTATGAGCCCGCCAAGAAAGATTTTGAAAAGGCTGAATCAGAAAGAATTGCGATCGCAAAAAACAATCATCGCCTCCGTGTCGAAAAGATTGAGCCCATTCGAAAGAAGATCAGGGCGTTTGAGAGAAAGGTGCGAGCCGAGTTGTAGCCATGCACGGGACGGCGAACAAGGCTGGAACGCAAAAGACGCCCGTCGCCGTGGTGGCGGGCGCCTTCCAGAATGGAAAGTCAACGCTGGTCAACTGTCTGCTGGACGGCAACTACGCCCGGATGGGCCAGGGGTGCCGGACGACGGTTTGCTGCACGCGATTCGTCTATGGCGAAGCGGAGGAAGCGCGGTTGTTCCGAGGCCTTGACGACGCTTCCGGCACGGTTCTGGAGCGGCGGGAAGACATCTTCGCCCCTTCGTTTAAGGTGTCCGGCGAGGACTGCATCGAGATTGCCTGCTGGAAGCCGATGCTGAAGCGGGTCGGCTTGATCGACACGCCGGGGTTTGATGCCACCACCGAAGACGATGCGACCGCGAAGCGCGCCTTGGCGGAGGCCGACATCGTTCTGATCGTCCATGGCGCGAAGGGGCTTGACGAGCCGACGCGGCGTTTGGCCCAGGAGGTTTTCCAGTCGGGCAAAAAAGCGTTCTTCCTCTGCAATTGCATGACGTTTGACAACTGGTCGCCTGCCGACAAGGCGAACGTCGATATTTGCGAATCGATTGCGGCGGAGCTGGATTCAATGGGGGTTTCATCGATGCTGGTCCCAATCGAAAACCGGTTGGCATGGCCTTGCAACCCCCTCTGGGCGTGGTACGCAATGGGGCATTTGCAACGGGGGCTGGATTCCGCATCGAAGGAAGAACAGGACGACGCCCGTGCGGCCGTCAGGAGAATTCAAGGCTACTGGTCGGAAGAGCATCCGACGATTGACAAGCGAGCCATCCTTGAAGCCAGCGGCATCCTGCCGGTAAGACGTGCGCTTGAAGACATCGCAGGGTCGCTGTCGGATGCGTTCTGCCAGGACCCCGGCAAGGACGTGAAGGCGCTTGCAAGCGCGTGGATGCGGCGGATTCGCCATGTCGCGTCGGGCAACGCGATGGATGTTTAGGAGTTGGAGCATGGCGAAGAGAATCCACTATGTCACGAAAAGCCGCATTCTTGGCGATGACGAAGTCGCCTGCGCGGATTTGCTTGAGCAGGACGATGTCGAACGCCTCCTTGCGCCGATGAAGTCCGCCATTGTCAACGTCGACGCGGCTCGGAAGCACGATGTTCAAAATGCGCTCGACAGATGCGAAGGACTGAAGCGGCAATTGGAGGCGGAGGGGGGTGCGCTGTCGAACGACATGGCCGAGATCCGTGCCTCCTTGAAGCGGCGGGATGGCGAATTGGAGGCGTATCGCGATAAAATGCTTCGCGCCATTCGCGAGGAAACCCAAGGACGCTGGAAAGCCGATGTCGAAAAGACGCTCGCCCCCCATTTCAAGCATCTCGCCGAGCAGATCAAGGCGCTGGCCGAGGAACGGGCGGCGCTTGAGGCGCAAGGGCGGATGCTTGCCAGGCAGTCCGAGACGATCCAGGCCATCGCCCGGTACTTTGTCGAAGCCTTCCGCTCGGATCTCGATGCGCGCGAGTCTGAATTGACCCGGGCGAAGCGCCGCGTCGAGACGCTTGTCTCGGCCTTGGCGGAAACGCGGGAATCCGCAGAACCAAACGCACGCATGGAGTCGAGCAAGACGAAAGGAAAGAGGAAATGAATCCAGACGATTTCATCCACCCGGAAGATGCCGCCGCATTGGAAAAGCTCAAAGCCATACCCGGCTTTTCGCAGGTGCTCAAGAAGTTCATGGAGATGGGCTGGGAGAAGCTTCTGTACGGCGAGAACATGGCGCAGTGCATTCGCCTTTCCCCGAAGCAGCTTCCGGATCTCTACAACCACTTGCCTCCAATTTGCGAGCGTCTGGGAATCCAGGAACCCGAATTCTACCTCCAAATGGATCCCCAGCCCAATGCCTGGACGTATGGCGACACGCAAATCTTTGTGACGATGACTTCCGGCCTCGTCGAGCTGTTGAAGCCGGAAGAGCTCGACGCCGTGATTGCGCACGAGTGCGGGCACATCCTTTGCCGCCATGTCTTGTATCACACCATGGCGCGTTTCCTTCTGTCGGGTGTGGATGTGCTGCCGATCTTCGGGGGATTGCTCACGCTCCCGCTCAAATACGCACTTCTGTATTGGGAAAGGAGAAGCGAGCTTTCCTGCGATCGCGCCGCCGCCATCGTCACGTCGCCGCAGGTCGTGGCGACGACCATGGCGCGTCTTGCGGGCGGCCCCATTGGACTGACGGAGAAAGTCGACTTCGAGGAATGGGCGAAGCAGGCCGACGAGTATGATAGAATCTACAACGACGGGATGCTCAACAAGACGCTCCAAAGCTATGCCGTGATGAACCAGAGCCATCCCTTTGCCGCCGTGCGCGTCCGCGAAATCCTCAAGTGGAGCCGTTCCGTCCAGTTCAAGAAGTGCATGCGGAAGGCTTTGAGCATAGGCGACGGCCTTGGCGGGGTGGCGCGCGATTGTTCGAAATGCGGCAAGACTTTGGGCGATGCCGCGCTTTTCTGTCCGCATTGCGGGGCGGTTTTGTAGCGCCATAGCGCCAATGTCGAGGCAGGCCATGTCGCTTCTATCCGAGTATGCGCTGAAGGCGAGAATGGTTGGCAACCGCAGGATTCCTCGCGAGCAACGCCTGTTTGCCGCGCTTGAACTCGTCTGCCAGCCCTTGAGCTTCTTGACCATTCTGGGGGTTGCCGGGATCCCGTTGCTTGCACGCTGCGGGGTGGCGCCGCCGAGGTGGTTTTCAGATCGTTGCTTCCCGGTTCTCGTTTCGGCCGCAGTCGGCTATCTCACGAACTGGATTGCCATCGAAATGCTTTTCAAGCCCTATGAAAAGACTTGGCGCCATTTGTTTCCGTTGATGACTTTCGGGTACTGGAAGCAGGGGCTCGTTCCGAAGAACAAGGATCGGATTGCCGTCTTGATGGGCGAACAGGTGGCGACAAGGCTTTTGCAGCCCGAAAAGCTGGCCGACGATCTTTGTTCGATGGCCGGGGGGATGCTTGAAAACCCAGGCATCGTCGCATCCATCCAAACTGCGCTTCAGAATCAAGTGGCAGTCCACGACAAGGAAATCGCCGCGTTTTTGGCGCCGCGCATTGAATCTGCCTTGATGGCCGAAATCGACCGAATCATGACGGCGGAGAACATGCAGGCGTTCTGGGACGAGCAGATCGGCCCTTATCTGGAATCGGAAGCGACGCGGGAGAAGATTGCCGAGGTTCTTGTCGGGGCGCTTCGCAACCATTCAACCGACATCGCGGCGCGCATCAAGCCTTGGCTTGTCGAGACGATCCAAAGCTGGTGCCGTGACAAGACCGGCATGGCCGGCGTCGTTCTCGAGCCGCTTGCCGGTCTGCTCGCCGATTTTCTCATTTCCGAGCAGACCATCGAAAAAGGCCTGGCGGATTGGCTCAAGCGGCGCGAGACGACGACGCTTCTTCGTGATGAACTTTCGCAAGCGACGCAGGCGCTTCGCGACTACATTCGCTCGCCGGAAGCCAAGGGGGCGGTGGGCGATTTCATCGATGGCGTCCGCTCTCGCTTCAAGGACGCCCTGTGCACGTATCTGGAGAACAACCTGGCCGATACGGCAGGCTTGGTTCTGAAGTCTGAAGATCTCTGGAAGTGGGCGGCGGAGCTTCTGCCCAAGATGCGCCCCGACATGGAAAGCTTCATTCGACGGCACGGGACGCCGCTGATCATCGAAAAGCTCGATGTGCAAGGCCGCATCCGCTCCGCCGTCGATCAGATGGACATGCAAGAGTTCCACAGTTTGATCAACGAGGTCGCGGCTGAACATCTCGGGGCAATCCAAGTGCTTGGCTACGTCCTGGGTGCTGTCGTTGGCGCATTGATGCTGCTTTGAGCGGGAACGAGAGCGTAATCCATTCGCCCGCGGAGACCGCGATCCCCAGCGACACGGCCCGCGATGGGCGAACGAGACGCCGGATCGTTGGATCCCGCAAAACGTTTGTAGTGGGCCCGTAAGGGCATCTTGCGCAAGGACGGCGAATGAAGCGCCCATCGGTTTTCCATTCGCAAGCCCTTGCTTCTCCATGCGCTTCCAGCGCAGCGCCTCACGGCGCCACTACGAACCTTGTGCTCAACGTGGACGCGGCGTCCTCGCCGCGTGTCGCCATTCGCCGCCTCATGGCTTCAATGATTTTGACAGGATTACAAGATTAACAGGATTGGATTCATTTCCATAATCTCGAAATTTTTTTCGAGATTATGGTGGAAAGGGTAGGGCGAAACGCGGCGGGGACGCCGCGTCCACTTTGGGCGCGTCGTTCACGTACCCAGCGAAGCGGTTCACGTACCCGTACACAGCGAAGCGGTAAGCGTACACGTACACGAAAAAACGAGTACGTGAACGGGTACGGGTACGAGTACGTGGACGTAATCCATTCGCCCGCGGAGACCGCGGTCCCCAGCGACGCGGCCCGCGATGGGCGAACCAAACGCCGGATCGTTGGATCCCGCAAAACGTTTGTAGTGGGCCCGTAAGGGCATCTTGCGCAAGGACGGCGAATGAAGCGCCCATCGGTTTTCCATTCGCAAGCCCTTGCTTCTCCATGCGCTCTCAGCGCCTCACGGCGCCACTACGAACCTTGTGCTCAACGTGGACGCGGCGTCCTCGCCGCGTGTCGCCATTCGCCACCTCATGTCGTCAATGATTTTGACAGGATTACAGGATTAACCGGATTGGATTCATTTCCATAATCTCGAAACTTTTTTCGAGATTATGGTGGAAAGGGTGGGGCGAAACGCGGCGGGGACGCCGCGTCCACTTCAGGCGCGTCGTTCACGTTCACAGCGAAGCGGTTCACGTACCCGTACACAGCGAAGCGGTAAGCGTACACGTACACGAAAAAAAGAATACGTGAACGTGAACGGGTACGGGTACGAGTACGTGAACGTAATCCATTCGCCCGGGGAGACCGCGGCCCCCAACGGCACGGCCCGCGATGGGCGAACCAGAGGCCGGCTCGCCGGGACGGCGTCGCCCCACCTCTGAGGCGCATCGCGCTCATGCGCAAAGCGAGTGGGCGGAGATGGCGACACGCGGCGGGGACGCCGCGTCCACTTTGGGCGCGAGCGAGGGACGGAGGACGCGGGTGTAGAAGGCGAGGAAGGCGGACGGGGGCTTTTGGATGATCGGGCTGATCCGACTGATCGGACTGATCAGACCGATCCTGAAAAACGACAAAGCCGCCCTGAATCATTTTTTGGGGGGTCTGTCCCCTTCAGGTCTATATTCCGTGGTTGCCGTAGTTCGGGCGGGCACGTGGCGCCCACCCACGGGAGAGGCCGGGTTTCGAGTTTCAAATTCAGAAATGTCACATATTCGAATATGTGATGGAAGGAGAAGCGACAGGGAGCCGCCGCTTTCAGGTTTCAAGCACAAAAAAGCCCGCGCTCGATTGAGCGCGGGCTGTTTGGTGTGTTTGGTCATGCGCCGCAGGGCGGCGCGCGGCCGACTACATCATGCCGTCCATGCCGCCGCCGGCGGGCATGGCAGGGGCCTTTTCCTTCTCGGGAATCTCGGTGACCATGCACTCCGTGGAGAGCAGGAGGCCGGCGATCGAGGCGGCGTTCTGGAGGGCCAGGCGCGTGACCTTCGCGGGATCGACGATGCCCGCCTTGAGCATGTCGACGTACTCGTCGGTGCAGGCGTCGTAGCCGATCACGGCGGCGGAGGACTCGACCTTGCTGGCGACCAGCGCGGCTTCCTGGCGACCGGCGTTGGCGACGATCTGGCGCAGGGGGGCTTCGAGGCAGTTGTAGATGATCTGCATGCCGACCTTGTAGTCGCCCGCTTCCTTCTCGATGGCCGCGGCCAGGGCCTTGCGGCTGCGGATGAGCGCCACGCCGCCGCCCGGGACGATGCCTTCCTCGACGGCCGCGCGGGTGGCGTGCAGGGCGTCGTCGAGGCGGTCCTTCTTCTCCTTCATCGCGGTCTCGGTCGCGGCGCCGACGTTGATGACGGCCACGCCGCCGGCCAGCTTGGCGAGGCGCTCCTGGAGCTTCTCGCGGTCGTAGTCGGAGGAGGTCTCGTCGATCTGGTGCTTGATCTGGGCGACGCGGGCCTGGATGTCGCTGGTCTTGCCGCTGCCTTCGACGATCGTGGTGGCTTCCTTCTCGATCGTGATGCGCTTGGCCTTGCCGAGGTCCTCGAGCTTGATGCTCTCGAGCTTGATGCCGAGCTCCTCGGAGATCATGCGTCCGCCGGTGAGGATGGCGATGTCTTCGAGCATGGCCTTGCGGCGGTCGCCGAAGCCGGGGGCCTTGACGGCGCAGACGTTGAGCGTGCCGCGGAGCTTGTTCACCACGAGGGTGGCGAGGGCTTCGCCATCGACGTCCTCGGCGATGATGAGCAGGGGCTTGCCGGCCTTGGCGACGTTCTGGAGCAGCGGAAGCAGATCCTGGAGTGAGGAGATCTTCTTCTCGTGGATCAGGATGTACGCGCTGTCGAGAACGGCTTCCATCGTGTCGGGATTCGTCACGAAGTAGGGGCTCAGGTAGCCCTTGTCGAACTGCATGCCTTCGACGACCTCGAGGGTGGTGTCGATCGTCTTGGACTCTTCGACGGTGATCGTGCCGTCCTTGCCGACCTTCTCCATCGCCTCGGCGATCTTGTCGCCGATTTCCTTGTCGCCGTTCGCGGAGATGGTGGCGACCTGGGCGATTTCGGTGTGCTCCTTGACCTTGCGGGAGAGCTTCTTGAGGTTCTGGACGACGATGTCGGTGGCGGCTTCGACGCCGCGCTTGAGGGTCATGGGGTTCGCGCCGGCGGTGACGTTCTTGAGGCCTTCGCGGTAGATGGCCTCGGCGAGGAGGACCGCGGTGGTCGTGCCGTCGCCCGCGGTGTCGTTCGTCTTGCTGGCGACTTCGCGCACCATCTGGGCGCCCATGTTCTCGAACGGGTCGGCGAGCTCGATCTCCTTGGCGACGGTGACGCCGTCCTTGGTGATCTGGGGGGAGCCGAATTTCTTGTCGAGGATGACGTTGCGGCCGCCGGGGCCGAGCGTGACCTTGACGGCGCGGGCGAGTTTCTCGACGCCGCAAAGCACGGCCTGGCGGGCGTCGTTATCGTATTTCAATTGTTTTGCTGACATTGGTTTTCCTTCAGTCGCTAGTTGTTAGTGGTTAGTAAATTACTCGATCACGCCGAGGAGGTCTTCCTCGCGGACGATCTGGTAGGTCTTGTCGTCGATCTTGACTTCCGTGCCGCCGTACTTGGGCATGAGCACCTTGTCGCCGACCTTGACGTCGAACTTGATCTCGTCGCCGTCGTCGTCGCGCTTGATGCCGAGGGCGATGACCTTGCCTTCCTGGGGCTTTTCCTTGGCGGAGTCGGGGATGTAGATGCCGCCCTTCACCTGGTCTTTAACCTCGATGGGTTCGACGAGGACGCGCGGGCCGAGTGGTCTGATCTTCATGGGTTTTTTTCTCCTGTGGCGGCCGTCCGCGGTGGCGGACGGCCTGGGTTCTTGTTGAGTGTTAAGTGTTGTGGTTCGGGGTGATTGTCGATTACTTCTTGTGGTCGTCCATCATTTCGAAGTCGGCGTCGACGACGGTGTCGTCGGCCGCTTTCGAGGAGGCCGAATCGGCGGCGTCGCCCTGCGGGGGCGTGGCGCCTGCGTCGGCTCCGGGCTGCCCGGCGCCGGCGGCGTAGATGTCCTGCGCGGCGTCGTTCATCGCGCTGGCGAGGGCTTCCTGCCTGGCCTTGATTTCCGCAAGGTCGTCGCCCTTGAGGGCGGTGCGGAGGTCTTCGACGGCGGTTTCGACGGCCGACTTCTTGTCGGCGGGGACCTTGTCGCCGGCGTCCTTGAGCGCCTTTTCGACCTGGTAGATCAGGGATTCCGCCTGGTTGCGCGCATCGACGTCCTCGCGTTTCTTCGCGTCTTCGTCCGCGTGGAGCTCGGCGTCGCGCACCATCTTCTTGACTTCGTCCTCGGAGAGGCCGGAGGAGGAGGTGATGGTGATCTTCTGCTCCTTGCCGGTGCCCTTGTCGTGGGCGGTGACGTTGAGGATGCCGTTGGCGTCGAGGTCGAAGGTGACTTCGATCTGCGGGACGCCGCGGGGCGCGGGCGGGATGCCGTCGAGCTGGAAGTTGCCGAGCAGCTTGTTGTCGCGGGCGAACTTGCGCTCGCCCTGGAAGACCTTGATGTCCACCGCGGGCTGGCTGTCGGCCGCCGTGCTGAAGATTTCGGACTTCTTGGTGGGGATCGTGGTGTTGCGCTCGATGAGCGGCGTGAAGACGCCGCCGAGGGTCTCGATGCCCAGCGTGAGCGGGGTGACGTCGAGCAGGAGGACGTCCTTGACGTCGCCCTTGAGGATGCCGCCCTGGATGGCGGCGCCGACGCCGACGACTTCGTCGGGGTTGACGCCCTTGTGGGGCTCCTTGCCGAAGATTTCCCTGGCGAACTCCTGGACGCGGGGCATGCGGGTCGAGCCGCCCACGAGGATGACTTCGTCGACGGAGCCGACGCCGGCGTCCTTGAGGCAGTTCTTGCAGGGGGCTTCGGCGCGCTGGACGAGGTCGGCGGCGAGCTGTTCGAGCTTGGCGCGGGTGAGGGAGACGGCCAGGTGCTTGGGACCGGTGGCGTCCGCCGTGATGAACGGCAGGTTGATGTCGGTCGTGGTGGCCGAGGAGAGCTCGCACTTGGCCTTCTCGGCGGCTTCCTTGAGGCGCTGGAGGGCCATGACGTCCTTGGAGAGGTCGATGCCGCTCTCCTTCTTGAACTCGTCCACGAGCCACTGCATGACGACCTGGTCGATGTCGTCGCCGCCGAGGTGCGTGTCGCCGTTCGTGGCCTTCACTTCGAAGACGCCGTCGCCGATTTCGAGGATCGAAATGTCGAACGTGCCGCCGCCGAAGTCGTAGACGGCGATCGTCTCCTCGCTCTTCTTGTCCAGCCCGTAGGCGAGGGAGGCGGCGGTCGGCTCGTTGACGATGCGCATGACCTCGAGGCCGGCGATGCGGCCGGCGTCCTTGGTGGCCTGGCGCTGCGAGTCGTTGAAGTACGCGGGGACGGTGATGACCGCCTGCGTGATCTTCTCGCCCAGGAACGCCTCGGCGTCCGTCTTCATCTTCTGGAGGATCATCGAGGAGATTTCGGGCGGGGAGTAGACCTTGTCGCCGATCTTCACATGCGCGTCGCCGTTCTTCGCCTTGACGACTTCGTACGGGACGAGCGTGCACTCGTGCGCCACCTCGTCGTACTTGCGCCCCATGAAGCGCTTGATGGAGAAGACCGTGTTTTTCGGGTTGGTCACGGCCTGCCGCTTCGCGGGCTGCCCCACGAGGCGTTCGCCGGACTTGGTGAACGCGACGATCGACGGCGTCGTGCGCTGTCCTTCAGCGTTGGGGATGACGACGGGCTCGCCGCCTTCCATGACGGCCATGCAGGAATTCGTCGTCCCCAGGTCGATGCCAAGAATTTTAGCCATAGTTGTTTTCCTTTTATGCTGAGTTCGCGCAAAATGCCGCGAAAGTAATACGAAAGTGAAAATACGCCTTCAAATTAGCATGAGCCGTGCCAAGCACGAAAACGACCTGTTTTTCACGATTAATGGCACGCAAGTGAGACAGTGTGTCGCAGGTGTGCCGCCTCGGAGCGGGGAGCTGGGCGTCACGAAATGAAAATTGGGGACAGACCACAAAAATGCCGTCGATGCGGCGGAAACGCCGCGTCGACGGGTGTGGCGGGGAAAGAATTGCTTCGCTGCGTTTACGGGACGCGTGTCATTTCAGCATGTCGTCAAGGACGGGCTGCATGGTCTTCGCCCGGATTTGGCAGCCAGGTTCGACCAGGTGGATTTGTGTCGAGATTTTTCTTTGCTTCGACGCTTCGAAGCAAAACGCCGGCGAAATCGGCCGTTGAGGCGAGGCTCTGCAGATGCAGGTAGCAGATGCCGTTGAGGCTTTTCGCATGGAGCGGAAGCGAAACGCTTTCGCCGTTGATCGTCAACGTGGCTTGATCCGAACGTGAATCGATCCAGTTGACGACCAGTTCATGCCAGGCATCGGGAGGGAGCGCCAGCGGCGTGCCGGCGACGAGGCCTTGTGCATCGACTTCCACGGCGTACATCGCGGACTCGTGGGCGACCGTGTCGGTCGGGTTGAACCAGCGATCCATGAGGCAGAGGCGGAAGCCCTGGCTGCCCGACGGCATCCGCAGGTCAACGCGCAGCTCGCCGGACGAGGCTGCCGGGAAGTTCCAGACGGCTCCCTGCGTCGCTTCAACGAGACGGGGGTCGGGATGGCGTGCGATTTGCAGCACTTCACGACATTCGCCGTCGGGATCGGGCACGAGCTGGGCGCCCGGGCGGCGGTTGTAGGCGCAATGGCCCGACAGCCCTCTGAAGTTCCCGACGATGCCCTTGACGTACTGCTGCACGCTCCAGCCGCCGAGGCCATGGCGGAAATCGTCGCGCCGGTCTTTTTCGTAAAGCCATGCGGGATCGAAGATCATCAACCTGCGGCAGAGTGGATGCTGTCCGACGGACAGGAGCACTTTCCCTTCAGGCAGTTCCACGGCCTGGCTTTGATGCACGCTTTTGTCGAGGGTGTCGCTGTTGCCGCCGCTCGTGCGGAAGTCGGAATCGTTGCGGCGTTCGTTGAGCAGCACTTCGCGGAAGCCGTTCCACGTGCGGCCGTCGTCGTCCGATATCGCGGCGTGGAAGGCGTCGCGGTTGGTGAAGACGTCCTCGCCATGTCCCTGTCGCTCCCAGTCGGCCAGCTCCTTCTGCTGGTCGTGGTCGAGTTCGGGAAGCGGCGTGGTGTTGCACCAGAAGAAGATGATCCGTCCATCGCGCAGGCGTAGAAACGTCGGCATGGTGATTGTGCCGTAGAAGCGCGAAGGCACGGGTTGCGTCCACGTCTCGCCGCCATCGTCGGAAAACGCCTCGTAGTGATTGTCCTGCGACGTGCGGATGACGACCCAGAGCCGGCCGTCGGAGAGTTCGACGACGGTCGGCTCGCATCCGTAGTTCTGCCAGCGCACGCCGCGGTGGTGGCCTGTGGCGACGTGCGGAGGCAGGGTGCCCAACCGCGTCTCCCGCCATGTCCTCCCATCGTCGTCGGAGCGGAAGACGACGACGACGTTGCGGTCGCTTTCGTCTTTGCGCTGGCAGGACAGGATCCAGCGCTTGCGCGAGAACAGGGCGAGCGGTTGTCTCGGCATCGCGTGGCGGCGTTCTGACACGGGTGCAAATTCGAAGGGGCCGTCGATTCCGGCGGAGGATCGGCAGACGTGCAGGCCCGGCGACAGGCCCAGCGGAACGTCGTGCAGATGCAGGTCGTTCTTCATGTCGTGCGCGTCGATGAGCGTGATCCAATCACCGGACCATGGGCTTTGCACGCAGGCTCCCGGGCATCCTTCGGGCACGGGATGTTCCTGCCATGAGAGTCCGCAGTCGTGGCTGGCGATGTAGATCGGCTTTGCCGCGTGGTCTTCCCGTCGGATTCCATAGTGTCGGAGCTCGCCGCCGGGCAATTTCACGAGATCGCGGAATGCGTTTGTGGGCGGCACGCCGACGACGACCGGGGCGTGGATTTTCATGAGGAGCGTCTTGACGCGCTCGTCGCAGCAGGGGGCGATCTGTTTCATGGTTGTTCCTTTTCCTTGCTGGGCGATGCCGCAGTTCCGGCGTCTTGGGGATTTGGGAATGCCAGACATTGCCAAATGCCATCACATCGCTCAATCTACTCTCTTGTGTCCGGATTTGTCAATCCTTAAAGGGGGGGCGTGGGGGATGGGAAGGGAGGAAGAGGAAGAGGAAGAGGGGCACGGGTTTTCCAACCCGTGGACACCACGGACAGGAATGTCCGTGCCCCTGTTGCTTGGCGCTCCGCGCCCAAGGCGCGGGACGACACGCGGCGGGGACGCCGCGTCCACGATGCTTCGCACACAAGGTTCGTAGTGACGCCGTGAGGCGTTGTGGCGAATGTGGAGGCGGGAAGCGGGAATCGGGGAGTGAGAAAAAGACGGGGGCACGCCTTTGCGTTGGATGCCTTTACGGGCACGCTACGAATGTTCGTGCATGTGCTCCCGCGCCAGTTGGCGCGGGACGACACGCGGCGGGGACGCCGCGTCCACAGGTGGCGAACAGCCGCCGAGGACGGCGGGCTCCTATTGGATGACGACCACTGTGCCCCGCGGATGGACGGTGTATTCGATGCTCGTGGGCGTGTAGGCGAGTGTGCCGCGCGCGGGCTTTTCGACGATGTCGAATTTGGCGCCCGGCGTTGCGAGCGCGGTGAACGTCGCCAGCGTGTAGGTGCCGGGCTTGAGCGCATCGTAGTCGGCGATGTCGAGCGTCAGCTTGTCGGTCGCGGAATCGAGCGAGAGCGCGCCGTTGACCACGAGCTTGTCGCAGTTGCCGTTGGTGTCGAAATTGATCTTCAGCGTGCTGTAGGCATCGAAGGTGACGTTGTTGGTCTGCGTGTCGCTTCCGACGGTCAGCGTGCCGATGATGGGGTCGCCGGTTGTCTCGTCGATGGATCCTGGTGCGAGAATGGCCGGATTGTCGGATGCGCCGGCGAGCGAGACATTGGCGTATGGTGACGCCTCCAATCCGCCGATTGCGCCCGTGCCGCCGAGCGTCCCGCCCGCCGACACGGAAACGTAGCTCTTGCCCGTGCCCGAACCGCTTGTGTTGTCGACCAGCAGCGTGCCGTCTTTGATGCGTGTCACACCCTCTGACGTGGACTTGCCGCCGTAGGTGCCGCCGCCCGTGATCTTCATGACGCCGGATCCGACTTTTTCGAATCCGTCTCTGGCATCCCAAAGATTCACAAAGGCGCCGGTGCATTTCAGGTCCACGGGAATGCCGGCCAAGTCGGCGATCAGGAATCGGGTGTAGAGGGAGCCGTTGGAGTACTTCCACGAGACCTTGATTTTCGCCGAAATCGTGGACATTTCGGAGGCCGATGGATCGACGACGATGAAGCCGCTGACGGGAGAGACAAAGCCCTCGGTGCCGGTGATGGTTCCCCCTTTCATCATGACGTTGGTCGTTGTATATCCTCCCGTGTAGAGCGTGTATTTTCCAAACTTCGCCAATCCTCCGGCTTCTACCGTCAGGGACGAGATGTTCTCGGTGCGCCCGTCAGCCGCCGTGTAGCAGGTTTCCAGATCCAGGACTGCATTGTTTCTGACGGTGATCGAGGCGTCGTCGCCGAACAGGTTGAAGTTCCAGTTGTTGCCATAGTGAAGTTGGAACAGGGCTGGATCCGTTCCGTTGCCGACGAGCAGATCCCCCGCACCGAGTTGGCCGCCCTTGATCCCCTGTTCATTCCTCCCGGATCCGGCTACCGACAGCATGCCTTGGCTGACAAAGGTCGCCCCCGTTCGCGAGGAGCTGTGTGCGTTGTTCAACCGCAACTCTCCAGCCCCCAGCTTGTTGATCGCGCCGTCGCCGGCGATTTTGCCGGCGATCAGCATGTCGCTTCCGTCGATGGTCCAGGTCGTGTCGTTCGGCAGCGCAAGGTCGGCGGTGATTTTCTGCGTTCCGCTTGAGCCGCTGGATCGCGTCACGTTCGTCACGGTCAATGTATGGCCTTCAGTGTTTCCGGCGGCATTGCCGATGGTGAAGTCCACGGTGGAGTCGATGAGCAGGCTGCCGTTCGTCTGGGCCGCGCCGAGGACGATGACGCGGCCGGCTGTCAGGCCCGTGTCGGTGAACTTGGCCTCATCCGTTGGGCCGGGAAGGATGCCGCCCCAGTTGGCGGCCTCGTTCCAGTTGGTCCCGCATCCGCCGCCGGTCCAGTTGATTGTGTCGGCATGGAGGGGGGCGATGGCAATGAGCGACGCTGCTGCGAGGCTGAGTCGCGTGATCGTAGATGTCTTCATGGTTGTTCCTTTTCCTTGCTGGGCGATGCCGCAGTTCCGGCGTCTCGGATTTTGGAAATGCCAAGCATTGCCAAATTTCATCAGTGCATGTTCAATCTACTCTCTTATGCCTTATTTGTCAATCCTTAAAGGGGGTTCCTTAAAGGGGGTTCGTAGGGGATGGAAAAGGGAGGAAGAGGGGCACGGGTTTTCCAACCCGTGGACACCACGGACAGGAATGTCCGTGCCCCTGTTGCTTGGCGCTCCCGCGCCAGCTGGCGCGGGACGACACGCGGCGGGGACGCCGCGTCCACGATGCTTCGCACACAAGGTTCGTAGTGACGCCGTGAGGCGTTGTGGCGAATGTGGAGGCGGGAAGCGGGAAGCGGGGAGTGAGAAAAAGACGGGGGCACGCCTTTGCGTTGGATGCCTTTACGGGCACGCTACGAATGTTCGTGCATGTGCTCCCGCGCCCAAGGCGCGGGACGACACGCGGCGGGGACGCCGCGTCCACAGGTGGCGAGCAGCCGCCGAGGGCGGCGGGCTATTTGACGACGACCACTGTGCCCCGCGGATGGACGGTGTATTCGATGCTCGTGGGCGTGTAGGCGAGTGTGCCGCGCGCGGGCTTTTCGACGATGTCGAATTTGGCGCCCGGCGTTGCGAGCGCGGTGAACGTCGCCAGCGTGTAGGTGCCGGGCTTGAGCGCATCGTAGTCGGCGATGTCGAGCGTCAGCTTGTCGGTCGCGGAATCGAGAGAGAGCGTGCCGTTGACGACGAGCTTGTCGCAGTTGCCTTCGGTGTCGAAGGCGATCGCGAGGGCGCTGTTGTCGGCGAATGTGACGTTGTTCGCCTGCGTGTCGCTTCCGACGGTGAGGGTGCCGATCACATGGTCGCCCGTGTCAGGGTCCGGCGTTCCCGGCGCGATGACGGCCGGGTTGTCCGATGAACCTGTTGCCGTGACGTTGGCGGCGCTGCCGACAATGAATCCGGTGCCGCCGAATGTGGTGCCGGCCTTGACCGTAACTGGGCCAAATCCCGTGCCGGAGCCGGAGGTGTTGACGACAAGAAGCGTGCCGGCGTTCAACACGGTGCCGTTGCTGTGTTCGCTGCCCGTCATGGTCATCACGCCGTCGCCTTCCTTTGTCAGCGTGTTGTTCCCGACCATGTTGCCCGAGAAGATCAGATCGATCGGCCCGGAGCCGCGATGGACGGTGAACTTGTGGTTGTTGTTGCGAATCGAAGCCGACACCACGGCGGGAACATCGTTCGAATGCGAGGTGATGCCAAAGGGCCCGTTGCCGTAGATGCTGCCTCCAAACGTTCCGCCCGTCATCTCGACGGACGAGCCGTACTGGAAATAGGGCTGGCTTCCAGTGAACGAACCGCCGACGAGGGTGAGTTTCGCGGCGAGATATTGTGCGGAAGAGCCAGAATTCAGGCTGCAGTTTTTGTAAACCGTCCAATTCTTTCCGCTGTTCAGCGGGGTGTTGACGCAGAAAACGGAGGCGGGAATCGTCCCGTCGGGCGAGCCGACGAACAAGTTGCCTTTCACAATCGCACTTTTCCTTTCGAATCTGGCCGATCCTTCAAGAATGTAGGTGTCGCCCGTGTAGGTGTTGGCTCCGGTGAAGGTCGTGGCGCCGGGCGATGTCTTGACGAGTCCGACGGCGCCGTCCAGCGTTGCGGAGACGGCGCCGGCTTCAAACGCGTAGTCCGCGCCCGACTTCACGATGGTTCCATTGGAGAGGGTGCCGCCGCGCATCACGAAGTTGCTGGAGAGGTTCTGAGTGCCGGCGCCGAGATTCAGGGTTCCGCCGCAGACGACGATGTTCGCGTTTGTGGCCAAGGGATTTTCCAGGGTGGGGAGCTGCAATGTGCCGGCATTGACATAGGTGCCGCCCGTGTGGGTTTGCGCCGTCGTAAGCTGGAGAGTGCCTCCGCCGGACTTCGTCAGCGCGATCGCGCCTGCGCCGTTGTCGGCGATCACCGCGTCGTTGGTGATCGTCGTGGCGTTGATGAACACGATTTCTCCGGACGTGTTGTCGGCTCCGCCTGCGGTCAGCGTTCCGTTGGTGAGGGTCAGCGCGCCGGTCGAACCCGGGGCGAGGATGCCGCCGACGGCGCCGAGGCGCAGGGTTCCGCCGCCAAGATCCACCACCCGAGCCGTCGTGCCGGAGGCCTTGAGCGTGTTGATCGTGACGTTCGAGGAGGCGAGGGAGACGGTTCCGGTCGTGGTGTTGTCGATCTGCACGTTGCTGTTGGCGTCGTCCGTGATGACGGCCGCATCGCCGAACAGGGTGGCGTAATTGTCGTAGGCGACGATGTTGACGCCGTTGTTTGCGGCCCAGTCGGCAGGCGTGTTGCTGTTATCAGGCGAGACGGTGAGATAGGCTCCGAGAATGCCTGTTGGATCGTTTTCCTGGCTGGTGGAGAAGCCGTTTTCCGCACTGATTGTCGTTTGTCCACTTGGCTGGCGGAGGTTCAGCGTGGCGCCAGGCATGCGGTTGAAGGTGCCGAAGGCCATCTGCGCGTTGGCGTCCCGGTTTGACTCGATTCGCACCGTGGAAGCTCCGCTGGCGGCGGCCACGCCGTCGAACGTCTGGCTGCAGGAATTCGCCGGTTTGCGCATCAGGTGCAGATAGCCGCCTTCCATGACCAGCGGGGATGCCGGGTTGACGATGTTGGTCAGCGGAGCGGTCTCGGCATTGAAATTGAGCTGCAACGTGCCGGTTCGGATGATGGAGTTGCCGGCATAGGTGTTGGCGCCTTGGAGGATCAGGGTTCCGGATCCCCATTTGGCCAGGCCGTGTCCGGTTCCGGAAATTCCGCCGGACACGGTGACGCCGCCGTTGTAGCCGGGATTGATTTCCCAGATTGTGTTCCTGTCGAGGACGATGTTGCAGCGAAACGTCTGCCAGTTGGAGAGATTGTCGCCTCGATAGACGCCGCCCTTGATCGTGAGCGCATTGCCTTCGGCAACGTCCTGGACGCTGCCGATCGTGAGGCCGCCGGGGATCTGGGCCCAGCTCGGGAAGTTGACGGTGTGAATGACCTGCGGCGCGCCCAGCATGATCGTCTTGTTGGCGGTCGAGACGCCGGTGTTGTTGTTGTTGCTGAAAAGGGCGGTGTCGTCGGCGCCGGGCTTGACGTCGCCCTTCCAGTTGACGGCTTCGTTCCAATTGGTTCCTTCGTGGGGGCTGGGGCCGCCATCCCAGTAGATGTTTTTGGCTGCAAGCATGCATGGAAGGAACGCGAGCGCAAACGCTACGGCGATCCAATGGATGGATGTCATTTTCATAATTGCTCCTTTTTGTGGAATGCCGCAGACGCGGCGTTTTGGGGGTTTGGAGAAAAACTACACGTCGCCAAATTTCGTTACGTGACTAAATTACTCTTTTCCGCCCCTGCTTGTCAACCATAAAAACGATCGATTATGAGTCGATTATGAGCCCGGCACGTCCCGGTGGAATTTGCGAATGAGGGACGTGGAGAAGAAGAGGGCGATGACGGCGGCGATGAATGCGGGGTGCATGAACGTCAGGATGTAGCCTGCTTGCAGGTAGAGGAGCGCGCCGATCGTGTTGCCGACGGCCTTGCGGCGCACGTCCGGATCGTGCGCGCAGCCGAGGGGCGTCACGGAGAGCGCCCAGACGGCGTAGGCAAGGGTTGAACAGACGGCGATGATCGGCCAGGACGTCCGCGGGTAGGCGGCGAGCGCCGGCATGGGGATGAAGACGGCGAGCCCGGGCAGGAAGCGCTTCCAGGAGAGGGGGGCGTGCGCGGCGTGCTCGTCCGCCGCGAGTCCGGTGACCGCCGCGATGTAGGCGGTCCAGCCGAGGGCGGCCAGCAGGACGGGGGGCGAGCGCAGCGCCCGGGGCGCGATGGACGCCAGGGCGGCCGCGCCGGCCAGGAGGTTGACGCCGCGGCAGAGCCCCATGGCGACGAGTCCGAAGGCGCGGCGGCGATCCTTGAAGCGGTTGTAGGCGGCGACGGCCGCGACAAGCGCGGCGGCGACGATCCACCAGGCCGGCGGAAGTCGGGCGAACGCTCCGGTGGCGATCGCCAGCGCCAGGCAGATGAATCGCGCGCGGCGAGCCTGCCGGAGGGAGATCGTGCCGGAGGGGATGGGGCGGTTGGGCGCCTGGGTTTTGTCGGCTTCGGCGCCGACGATGTCGTTGTCCGCGAGGCCGAACATGTAGAGCAGCAGCGCGGCGAGGCCCGCCGCGAACGCGGGCGCCGCCGCCGAGGCGAGGGCGTCGCCGCCGAGGCGGGCGGTGGCGATCGCGATGGCGGCGCCGGCGAGGGCGTCGCCGGGCGCGGTGGGCAGGTTGGGGAGGCGGAAGAAGACGAGCCAGGGGCTCGGCGGTTTTTTCATGGCTGGCGCAGCTCGATGGGCGCCGGTTCGAGATCGAGGCGCGGCTTCCATTTCGGGGACTGGGAGTAGAAGGCGTTGGGGTTGCCGAAGGCGACCTTCTGGAGGGTTTCCTCGGGGTGGCCGTCGGTTTTGAGCTGTTCGAGGACCTTGACCATGCTGAGCGGATCCGAAATGCCCCAGTCGGCGGAGCCGCTGACGATGATCCGGTCGATGCCGTGCTTTTGGATGATGGCGCTGGCGCGGGCGGGGTCGAGCTTGGAGATCGGATAGACGGTGAGACCGCACCAGCAGTCCGTGTTCGCGAGGGCGCGGGCGATGGTGTCCTCGGTGTTGTGGTCGAGGTAGATCTTGCGGTGGTCGGGCTGGACTTCGTCGAGGCCGCGGAACACCCAGTCGAGGCATTCCGGCTTGCGCTTGTGCGAGATGTGGATGATCGCGGGCATGTCGCGTTCCTTGGCCATGCGGAGCTGGCGGACGAAGGCGTGGTACTCGGGTTCGATGAGCTTGTCGAAGCCGATTTCGCCGATGGCGACGCAGCGCGGGTGGTCGAGGTAGGGCGCGATGCCGTCGAGGACCTCGTCGACGAGGGCGGTGTTGTCGGCCTCCTTGGGGTTGTAGGAGATGGCGGTGAAGTGGTCGATGCCGAACCGCTCGGCGCGGCTGGCCTCGAACGCGAGGATGTTCTCGAAGTAGTCGAAGAAGGTGCCGGCGTGGCGGCGCGGGCTGCCGAGCCAGAAGGACGGTTCGACGCAGGCGCGGAATCCGGCGTCGTACATGGCCTGGTAGTCGTCCGTCGTGCGGGAATACATGTGGATGTGCGGTTCGATCAACGTTCTCATGGGTTCTCCTTTGGGGACAAGGCTTTCCGTATGGCATGGCAAAGCGATGTCAACGATTCGTCATGATACTACAAACGCCGCCCGAGGTCGAAACGTTCGTCATTGCTTTTAACTACGAAATACACGAAATGCACGAAAATGGCGAAGAAGAGTTTTGACAGGATTACAGGATCGACCGTTTTGTGGGTGGTTTTGCAAGACGGAACGGCGGTTAAAACAATTCGCGCACGTCGCCGAGCGAGGCGAAGGTGTGGAGGCATTTCCGGCAGTGGCCGGCGGGGCCGACGACGAGGGTGTTGTCTTCGACATGGCACGGGGGCGAAGCGTAGTCTTCCGGAAGGCCTTGCGGTTTGAGGCATTCCCCTCGGCACGAGCAAAAATATTCGTCGCTGGAGTAAAGCGGCGTCTTGATTTTGCCTTTGAGCTTCTTGACGCGGCGGCCGAGCGTCTGCAGCTCGTCGTACGTCAGCATGAGTTCCGGGTGCTGCGCGCCTCGGCCCTCCGCCACGAACGGGACGACCTGGATGCACTTCGCGCCCGATACCGCCGCCAGGCCGACCAAATCCTCCATTTCGCGGAATGCGGGTTTCGTGACCGTGATGCTGACGGAGAAGCCCACGCCGGCGCGTTTCATCTCGTCGAAAAGGTCGATCATGTCGTAGATGGTATGATCCGAAGCCGTGAGCTTGGCGAATTGCCTGAGTCCCGGCAGGCTGCAGGCGATGTCGCCTTTCGTTCCCTTCAGCTTGCGCAGAAGCGCGTCGTCGACGAGGATGCCGTTCGTGAAAATCGTGAAGGCGGGCTTTGCCTCGTGCGCGATCAGGAAGTCAAGGAGCTTTTCAACGCCCGGCTTGACCAGCGGCTCGCCGCCGGTCAGCGTGAAATGTCTGACGCCATGGCGCACCAGCCGATCCGCGATGTCGAGCCAGTCGTCGATGGCAAGCTCCGGCGCAATCATGGACGGATCTTCGAGCCACGGCAAATAACAGAAGATGCAGTTCTGGTTGCAGTGGAAGGTCAGCTCCAGCACGGCGTGCCTTGGCGCCTTCTTGAGGTTCGTCGCCGTCATTTTTCGTCGGGTTCCCGGTCGATCAGTCTTCAGGCGAGACAATTATCCCTGGGAATATTCTTGGAGACTCGTTTTCCGCGGCGACGGGGTTTTCGCCATTCGCCGCCGCGGGTTCTTCGGAGCCCTCTTCAAGGATCACAATGTCGCCGCCTTCTGGCAAGAGCGGGTCTTCGGCGGGCTGGCCATCGTTGGAATTCGAGGTAGGCGCCTTTCCGCAACCGGACAGCCCGCCGAACATCGACAAGACGGAAATCGGCACCGAGAAACGAACCATCAGCTTTAAAAGACGTTTTTTCATTTTCACCTCGCGATAAGCGTTGCGGCAATCCATGCTGTCAGTGTTTTCTTCATTTTCTTTAATTCAACGGGATGATCGTGGGCAATCGCCCGCGTCAATGCAGAAAGTCTAGCCGTTCTTGAGCCTTGGGTCAACATTTGAAGCGGTGGGTGGCAGAACTGGCAGGACACGGAGGTCCTGCCCCACGATAGGGATGGCGCGTGGCGGGGGTGCGCGTGGCAGGATGGTGGCGGGATTTTGAGAACAAGGCCAGGTGCAATAATCTGGAAGATTTTTTCGAGATTACGGTGGCGGGGCTGGGGCGGTGCCGTCACATATTCGAATATGTGACGTGGGGAAGGGGTGGGGGCGATGGTTTTGCAACGGACGGGGGGCGCCCCCGAACCCCCGAACAGGTCGCGCACAGGCGGCGTGGCAGGACACGGAGGGCCTGCCCCACGATAGGGATGGCGGGAGCGGTGGGCTGAAAAGCGTTCATGACTTGCCATTGGCAAGGGGGTTTTTGTAGAATTGCGGGCTTTGAGGTTTTGTCATGACTTTCAACCACTCCGTTAAATCCACGTTCGTTCTCTTTGCATTGAAAAGGGCCGCCTATTTGATTCTGGCGGTGGCGTTCTTCGCCCTTCCATGGGCGTTCAAGGGGTTCCGAAACTACGCCTCGGGCGCGGCGATCGTCGCGGGGCTTCTGTTTGCGCTCCTGGTCGGCAATCCGTTCGCGGCGCGGACGGGGAAGCTGGCGTCGCCGTTGCTGGGGGCGGCCATCGTGATGATGGGGGCGGGGCTGGATCTGAAGCGCATCCTGAAAACAGGGGCTTCGGGGCTGGGCTACACGGTCGTGGGCATCGCGTTTGCGTTTGCGTTCGGCATTTTCCTGGGCAAGCGGCTGAAGCTGGAGCGCGACACGAATCTGCTGATCTGCTCCGGCACGGCCATCTGCGGCGGCAGCGCGATCGCGGCGGTGGCGTCGGCCATCAAGGCCAAGGCGTCCGACGTGGCGATCGCGACGGCCGTCGTCTTCGTGCTCAACGCGGTCGCCTTGCTGATCTTCCCGCCGATCGGGCGGGCGCTTGGGTTCACGCAGGAGCAGTTCGGCCTGTGGTCCGCGGTGGCGATCCACGACACGAGCTCCGTGGTCGGGGCGACGATGCAGTACGGGGAGAAAGCCCTCGAGGTGGGCGCGACGGTGAAGCTGGCGCGGGCGCTCTGGATCGTGCCGGTGGCGCTCGTCATTTCGCTGGCCGTGAGCCGGAGCGAGGCGACGGGCGGTCGCGCGAAGCTGAAGATTCCCTGGTTCATCCCGGGCTTCATCCTCGCGGCGGCGGTCGTGGCGTGGTTCCCGTCGCTTGCCGGGCCGGGCAAGTTCATCGGCGGGCTTTCAAAGTATTTGATGGTGGCGACGCTGTTCATCATCGGCTCCAACGTGAGCCTCGATGCGATCCGCAAGCTGGGCTTTGCGCCGATGCTGCACGGCATCGTGCTGTGGCTGGTCCTGCTCGTGGGCTGGCTGCTTGCCATCCAGCATGGTGGTCTTGTAGAATGACGGGCTTTGAGATTTTGTCATGACTTTCAAACATTCCGAAAACGACATGAGTCGGAGCATCACAGCGAAGGAGATGGCCGAGGCCTTGCGCCGGCATGGCGGGCGCTTGATCGTGACGGGGCACGTCCGTCCCGATGGCGACGCCCTCGGCTCCGCGCTGGGGCTCGTCCTCGGCCTGTGCGCCGCCGGGCTCGACGCGCTTTGCGTCGGCGTCGAGCCGATCGGCGCGGAGTACGCGTTTCTGGAAGGCGTGGACGGCATCGTCCCCGCCGCCGACTACGCGCCGCTCGCGGACGACCGGCTGGTCGCCGTGGACTGCGCCGTTTTCTCGCGCATCCCCGAGGCGATGCGCGACCATGCGAAGGCGCGGATGGGCTTCTGCATCGACCACCACAAGAGCAACGACGGCTTCGCGCCGCTGTGCCTGATCGACCCGGATGCGAGCTCGACGGCGGAGCTGGTGCTCGGCGTGCTCGAGGCGGGCGGGTTCCCGGTGACGCGCGGTGTCGCCGAGGCGCTGTGGGTCGGGATCGTCACGGACACGGGCCGCTTTTCCTATTCCTGCACGTCGCCGGCGACGTTGTGCGCCGCGGCGCGCCTGATCGAGGCGGGCGCGCGCTTCGACGAGATCAACGACCGCGTGTTCGGCCAGACCGACTTCAAGCGGCTGCGGTTGCAGCGGCGGCTCCTCGATTCGCTCCAGGTCTTTGCGGACGGCCGCGTCTCGCTCGCCAAGCTGGGCGCCGACGACTACGCGGCGGAGGATTGCGTCGATGCCGATTCAGACAATTTCGTCGATGTCGTCCGCTCGGTGCGCGGCGCGGTTCTGTCCGCGTTTCTGCGCCAGGTGAAGCCGGGCGCGCCGATCCACATCAGCCTGCGCACGAAGCCGCCCTTCGACGCATCCGAGATCGCCGCCGCGTGGGGCGGGGGCGGCCACGACCGAGCCGCGGGCGCAACGGTCGAGGGCACGCTCGACGAGGTCTTCGAGACGGTTCGCCGCGAGCTCGAGGCCCGCGTTTCCACTTGATGATTTACCGCGCCGCCCCTTGCGTCGCATCCAAGCACATGAAAATCGAAAAAAACAGCAAATTCCTCCTCATTGGCGACTCCGTCACGGACGCCGGCCGCAACCGCCCGGTGGCGGAAGGCCTTTTCAACCCCCACGGCACGGGCTATGTCAACGTCGTGCAGGGGCTTCTGACCTCGGTCTATCCCGACTACATGATCCGCGTCGTGAACATGGGCAACAGCGGCAACAACGTGCGCGACCTGAAGGCGCGCTGGCAGACGGACGTGCTCGATCTCAAGCCCGACTGGGTGTCGGTCATGATCGGCATCAACGACATCTGGCGGCAGTTCGACGTGCCGCAGATTCCGGAGTCGCACGTCCACGCCCCGGAGTACGAGCGGACGCTGGAGGATCTGATCGTGGCGACGAAGCCCGCGGTGAAGGGCATGGTCGTGATGTCGCCGGTTTTCTGGGAGCTGAACGAGCAGGACCCGATGGCGGCGATGACGCGCCGGTACGGCGCGATCTGCCGCAAGCTCGCGGAGCGCCACGGCGTGATTTTCGCCGATGCGCAGGCGTATGCCGACGCGATGCTGCGCCACTGCCATCCGGCGTACATCGCGTGGGATCGCGTCCACCCAAACATCCCCGGCCACAACGCGCTGGCGCATGCGCTGCTTGACGCCATCGGGTTCGACTTCAACCGCAAGGCGTGAGGATGGACTGGCGTCGTCGAGGGCTGCGTCCGCTGCTTGCGTTTGCGACGGGCGCGGCGTTGAGCCTGGCCTTCCCCGGACCGCACCAGCAGTACGGGCTGTCGTGGTACGCGCTCGTGCCGTTGCTTGCGCTCCTGCGCTTCTCCACGCCGCGCGAGGGCTTCCGCCATGGCTTCGTCTTCGGGCTGGGCTTCTGGTTCTTCTCGCTCCTCTGGCTGATGGAGCTTCGCAACAACGGCGGCCCCGTCGCGCTGGTGGCGCTCGGCCTCATGGGCTTGAGCGCGTGGTGCGCGCTCTTTTCGGGGCTCTTCGGCGTGGCGACCGCCGTGCTGTGGCGGGGTGGGGACTCCGCCGCGGAGGGTTGGAAGCGGACGTGGTTCGAGGCGTGGCGTCCGTTTGCGATGGCGCTGTTCTGGTGCGGCGGCGAATACCTGCGCTCGACGCTGTTCACGGGGTTCGCCTGGAACGCGCTGGGCGTCTCGATGGTCGCGCCGCCGGTCATCGAGACCGCCGCCGCGGGCCTTGGCGAGAGCGGCGCGCGGTTCGTGCAGCGCACGATGCTGCCGGTGGTGCAGCTTGCGGCTTTGGGCGGCGTCTATGCCGCGTCGTTCCCGATCGTGCTGCTGAACGGCGCGTTCGCCGGCGTGGCGGTGCGGATGGTGCGCACGATGCGGCGGAGTCCGTTTGCGACGCGGCGGCATCTTGATCTGACGCTTGCCCTCGCCGTGCTGCTCGTCGCGATGGGCTGGGGCACGGCGCGGATTCGGGGGCTGCGCGCCGAGGACGAGGCGTCCGCGCGCCTGGTGATCGCGGGGGTCAACCCCGGGCTGCCGTGCGTCTTCGAGTCGAACGACGACGAGTGGGACGCGGCGTACGAGGTGCTGGGGGACTACACGCGCACGGTGTCGATGTTCCGCCCCGACCTCATCGTGTGGCCGGAGACGGTGCTTTACGAGGCGATGCCGAGCCGTGCGATGGAGGCGTCGCTGCTGGCGTTCGCCGCCGAGCTCGGGTCGCCGATCCTTGCGGGCGGCACGGAGTTTGCGACGAACGCCGCCGGCGCGAGCGTCGTCTATAATTCGTCGTTCCTGTTTGGCACGAACGGCGTCGTCGAGGGCGTGTATCGCAAGCAGCACCTTGTGCCGTTCGGCGAATACATCCCGTTTGACAAGACGCTGACCTTTTTGCAGCGGCTCGCGCCGACGGGCGTTTCGTGCTCGCCGGGCGACGGCCCGGCGGTCATGCCGATCGCGGGCGGGCGGGCGCGCGTGAGTCCGTTGATTTGCTTCGAGGACACCGTGGCGGGGCTTTCGCGCGCGGCGGTGCGCGCCGGCGCGGACATTCTCGTGGCGCAGAGCAACGACGCGTGGTTCCGCGGGTCGTCCGAGCCCGCCCAGCACCATGCGCAGGCGGTTTTCCGCGCCGTGGAGAATCGCGTGCCGATGGTGCGCGCGTCGAACCAGGGCGCGAGCGCCGTGGTGACGTCCTGCGGCGCGAGCGCCGAGAACGCCGAGGGCGGCTTTTTTGCGCAGCCGGTGCCGATGCCGCGGCACCCCGGCGACACGCCCTATGCGAAGGCGGGCGACTGGATCTTCGGCATTCCGTGCGCGGCGCTGCTCTGCGGCGTGGCGCTGGGGTCGCGCAATCGGGCAGGCGCCCGATTGAGGGGCTAGGTGTTAGGGGCTAGGGGCTAGGGTTCCGGAGGACAGCTTTGTCGTGAACTTTGTCGCGAGCTTTGGCGAAGAGAAGCGGCTAGCGGCTAGCGGCTAGCGGCTAGGGTGCCGGAGGGCAGCTTTGTCGCGAGCTTTGTCGCGAGCTTTGTCGAAGAGAAGGTTGAAATCAAGGGCGGATGTACGGTAGAATGCACGGGACAGGAACAACCATGGAAATTTGCGATATGAACATCAAGACTTTGGCGTCCGAGGCCCGCGCGGCTTCGGTGACAATGGCCACGCTCCCTTTGGAGACGCGCAACGCGGCGCTGCTGGCGATCGCCCGCGCGCTGGAAGCCGAGACGGCGTCGATCGAGGCCGCGAACCAGGAGGACATCGCCGCCGCCCAGCGCGACGACCTGGCGCCGGCGCTGCTCAAGCGGCTGGCGTTCGGCGCGGGCAAGATCGCGGACAGCGTGGCGGGGCTCGAATCGCTCGAACGGCTGCCCGATCCGGTGGGCCGCGTCCACGAGCGCCGCGAGCTGGCGCCGGGGCTTGAGCTGTCGCGCGTGTCGTGCCCGATCGGGGTCGTCGGCATCATCTTCGAGTCGCGTCCCGACGCGCTCGTGCAGATTTCGGCGCTCTGCCTCAAGAGCGGCAACTGCTGCCTGCTCAAGGGCGGGCGCGAGGCGATCCGCACGAACCGCCGCCTTTTCGAGACGATCCGGGCCGCGGCGGCGGCCGCGGGCGTCCCGGACGGCTGGATCCAGCTTCTCGAAACGCGCGAGGATGTCGGCGCGATGCTCGCGCTCGACGAGTCGATCGACTTGCTCATTCCGCGCGGCTCCAACGCGTTCGTGCGGTACATCATGGACAACACGCGCATCCCCGTGATGGGCCATGCCGACGGCATTTGCCATGTCTATGTGGACAAGGGGGCCGATCTGGCGATGGCGGTCGATGTCGTCGAAGACGCCAAGTGCCAGTATCCGGCGGTGTGCAACGCGGTGGAGACGCTGCTCGTCCATGCGGACGTCGCCGCCGCCTTCCTGCCCGCGCTTGCGGAGCGGCTCGCCCGGCGCGGCGTGCGGCTGCTCGGCTGCGAGCGCGCGCGCGGGTTCATCGCGTGCGAGCCGGCGACCGAGGCGGATTGGGACGCGGAATACCTCGACCTGGTTCTCGGCGTGAAGGTCGTGGATGGCTTCGACGCGGCGGTGCGGCACATCAACGCGCACGGCTCGGGCCACACGGACGCGATCGTGACGCAGGATGCCGCCGCGGCGGAGGCGTTCATGGATCGCGTCGATTCGGCGGACGTTTTCTGGAATTGCAGCACGCGCTTTGCGGACGGCTTCCGCTTCGGGCTTGGCGCGGAAGTGGGCATCAGCACGTCCAAGCTGCATTCCCGCGGGCCGGTGGGCCTCGACGGGCTGATGAGCTACAAGTGGAAGCTGCGCGGCGGCGGGCATGTCGTGACGCCGTTCGCCGAGGGTCGCTCGACGTTCACGCACGTCGAGCTGCCCGTGGAATGACGCCATGAGGAACCAGGCCTTTGCCTTCGTCAAGCCCCACGCCATCCGGTCCCAGGCGGTGGCGACGACCCTCGGCGCCATTTTCGAGGACGCCGGCGTGGCGGTGTCGTTCACGCGGATTGTGACCGGCCCGGAACTGGTGCGCAGCGGGGTGGTCGATCGCCACTTCGGCGCCGTCGCCCGCGGCGCGGCGCATGACGGCACGGAGCCGCTGGAGACGACGGAGGCGGGGCGCGAGGCTTTCTTGCAGCATTACGACGAAGCGTGGGAAGACGCTTGCAAGGCCGGGCGGGTCGTCGGCGCGGACGTCGTCCGCGAGCGGCTGGGCGGCATCGGCGCCCGGGACTTGTGCGCGGCGTGGGCGGAGGCCGGCGCGGTCGAGGTGGGCCCCGACACGTATGTGGCATGGTTCGAGGATGCCGGGTGCTATGGGGTCAACGGGTTCTACCCGGCGATCCGCGAATCGTATTTGGCGCCGGAAGCCGCCGTGCAGCTGATGCTGCTCGATTTCGAGATGCCGTGGCGGGAGTTCCACGAGCGGGTCATTGGCGACGAGCGCCCCGAGGTGGCGTTCGAGGAGTCGATTCGCGGATTTCTTTACGACCGCGCCGGCGTGCTGGAGATGCTGATCGACCCGGTGGACAACGTCATCCACGCCAGCGTGTCGCCGCTCGATGCGCTGGCGGAGAAGATGACGTGGCTCGACGAGGCGCAGTGGTTCGACGACCCGCTGCTCGCGGCGCTGTCCGCGCAGACGGGGCTGACGCCCCGCGCGCTGGCGCCGTGGGTGGGCGCGCAGGTGCGCGAGCGGGCGGTTTTGGAGCGGTTTCTGGACATGGACACCGAACGGGTTGCGAAAGACCTGGCGGCGATGATGGCGGGGTAGCCTGATGGATGCGATGGTCGAGCGGATTGCGGCGCAGTGCCTGGCGCGCGGGTTGCGCGTGGGCGTGGCGGAGTCCTGCACGGGCGGGATGGTGGCGGCGGCGCTGACGGCGGCGCCGGGCGCGTCGGCGTGGTTCGCGGGCGGCGTGGTGGCCTATGCCGAGGCGGTGAAGGTCGCGGTGCTCGGCGTCCCCGCCGAGGTGCTTGCGGCGCACGGCGCGGTGAGCGCCGAGACGGCCTGCGCCATGGCCGCCGGCGCGTGTCGCGTGCTCGGCGTGGACGTGGCGGTGTCCGTCACGGGGCTCGCCGGGCCGGATGGCGACGGCGTGCATCCCGTGGGCACGGTGTTTGTGGGGGGGGCGGGGACGAAGCCCCGCCCGTACGAAGGGCGGGGACGAAGCCTCGCCCCCACGAAGGGCGGGGACGAAGCCCCGCCCCCACGAGATTGGGCTGAGGAGCACCACTTCGCGGGGAGCCGCGAGGAGGTGCGAATGTGCGCGCTGCGCACCGCGCTTGCGCTCTTGGCGCGCGCCACGGAGGGCGGGGAGGGCGAGGACGAAGCCTCGCCCCTACGATAAATAGAGCGGCATTATCGTAGGGGCGGGGTTTCATCCCCGCCCCTTTTGCGGGCGGTGTTCACCGCCCGCAAAAGGGTTTCGAGGGTGCCGCCGGGGCGGATGGTGCCGTGCCAGATTTGCGCGGCATGTTCGAGCACGTAGCGGTTGCACCAGATTGCGCGCTGTTTGTTTACGCCGGTGTCGGGCGCTGATGGCGAGAGCAGAAGCCCTCGGCCGTCATTGCACGCTTGCTCCACCGCCGGTGGCAGCGTGGGCGGAATGCCACCCGGCATGACGTGGATGAACGAGCGCTTCGCCGCCAGGCAGCGTGCGAGAACGCGCCGCTCCTGCGCGCTGGTGAAGGTGGAGATGACCGGAGGGGGCGAGGGCGAGGGCGAAGCCTCGCCCCTACGATATTCGGGCGGGGACGAAGCCCCGCCCCGCCCGCTTTGCCCCCGCCATTCTCGTAGGGGCGGGGCTTCGTCCCCGCCCGCCGCGCCTTGCGAGGCGACAAAAGCGACAAGGGGCACTTGGAGCAGGGCGAGGTTGCCGTAGTGGTGCGTGGTGACGGGGCCGAAGCGGTCGTCGTCCCAGCGGGCGGGGTTGGCGTGGATGTAGGCGCGGATGCTTTTGAGTTCCTCGTGGTTGGTGATGAGGTTGTCGTAGAAGCTTCGCATCCAGAGATGGCCGCCAATGTCGGGGCATTGGCCGGCGTTGCGCATTTCCAAGTAGGCGTTGGCCGCCATGCTTTTGAAAATTTGGACGAGGTAGGAGAGGTGGTTTGGGCGGTTCCCGGGGCGGTGCTGAATTTTCAGAACCGCATGGAAATGGTTGGGCATCACGATGTGCGCATTGTGAACGGCCTCGGGGCGGTGCTCGAAGAGGCTCAGCCAGCACGCTTCCACGCGCTGGCCGAGAGCGTTGAGGACGCATCGCCCATCGGCGATGACGCCGAACATCGTTTTGTTCATCGCCACTTGCGTGGTGATGAAAAACCACCCGTGCGCATAGTTGATTGCCGGGTTTCGGAGGGAGGTGCGCATAGG
>JBMNOD010000071.1:0-18095 GCA_050942875.1 Kiritimatiellia bacterium | reverse complement strand
GCCACGGCGCTCGGACGCAAGGAAGCCGTGCCGTTCGAGGTTGCGCTTGCCGCCTGCGACGCGGCGAAGGAAGGGTATGTCGATGCACCTGAATCGGTCGACGACATCGCTGCGGCCACTGCCAAGCGCGGCGCCGACAACGAGTCGGATTTCGATGCCGCCAAGGTCGATGCGGCGCTTAGGGAAGGCAAGTCGATTACGCTTTTCGAGGCGATACGTTGCAAAGTGCGCTACTTCAGCCATGGCGTCGCAGTTGGTCCTGCCACATTTGTGATTGAGGTCGTCAAGCGCCTTGCGGCGGGGAAGGACACCAAGCGAAAATGTGCCGGATGCGATGATTTGGAGATCTACACGGCTCGACCTTTGCGCGGAGGCGGCGAGCTGAGCGTACCTAAAAGCCACATCGCTTAGCTCAACGTCAAACAGCCTAGCCTGAAGAAGACCAAAAAAACCAGCGGCGGATACCCCAGAACAGAGATCACGGACGTGGTTTCCATTCCCTGTTGTGCAAAAACATGTCTGAAAGGCGATAAATCGGTCTAAAACGACTCGGTTTCTGGGAGCTTTCTTGCAACCTTATTTTTTCAAGAGGTTGAAGTCTCCTTCTTTCCTCCCAAATCAGCAGGGCTACGCCTCACACAACAAATTTTCAGCGCACGTTGACGAGAAAACATCTTTTTTTGGGGTCTGTCCCCTATTTATGGGGGCAACGAACGGGGATGCACCCCGAACCCCGTTACGATTAGAAGCCGGCGGAGAGGAGGAGGCGTTCGAAAAGGGCGTCGTCGGCGGCGAGGGCTTCCTGGAAGGTCGGCAGGGGGGCGTCGGTCTTGCCGGAGAGGAAGGCAGTGAAGCGGGCGTAGATGCGCAGGGCGTCGGCGTTGCGTTTTTCGGCGACGCGGATGCGCATGGCGTCGCGGAGCAAGCCCATGTAGGCGTAGCGGATGCCGTTGAAGCGATGCTCGGCCATGGTTTCTTCGATGAAGTCAAGGGTGGGTTCGATCACGGCCGTGCTTGGCGCAACGGCGAATGTCCAGTTTTCCGACTGCGGGTCGCCGAGGAGTCGCCCTTGGCGGCGGGCCATCTCCATGAGGGATACGTACACCATGCGGCGGCAGGGCAGGCGTTCGCGGTCGTCGGCGAAGGCGAGTCCCTTCCAGCCCCAGTAGAGCGATTGCGCCATGGGCACGCGCCAGTCGATGCGGCCGAACCTCGCCTCGATCTCGGCCATGGTCTTGACCTCCATTTTGAAGCGGCTTTCCAGCTCGGTTGCGGCGGGGCTGCTGGGCGCGGGGCGCGAGCCGCCGCCGCCCAGGCAGGGGGCGATTCGTCTCGCCCAGTCCGTTCGGTAGTATGCATGGCCGGGGTCGCCGTCGTATCCGAGCTTGTGCTGGAAGATCCAGCCGAGTTCGCGGTGGATCGTGGCGTTGCGCGGGTTGAGGGGGACGCCTTGGTCGCGGAGCATCTCGATGCCGTTGAGAATCCAGCGCCAGCGGTCTTCGGGGCGGGACATCATGACGCTGACGTTGTAGGCGAGGTTCCAGGCGTGGAACGTCCAGACTTCGGGGTTGTGCGGTTCGAGTCTGGTGACCCATCCGGAAAGCTGGACGAGCTCGACGAAACGGCGCTCCTCCTGGAGGCGGCTGGCGCGGAGCCAGAGCAGATCCGAAATGATGCCGCGGAAGCCGCCGAGCGAGACGGTGACGAAGGTGACAACCGGGGGGACGTCGGCGCTGTAGCCCACGCTTTGGTGCGTCAGTTGCGTGCGCCGCGTCTGGCGCAGCGCCTGGCTCTGGAAGCCGCAGGCGGCCGCCAGGGCGATGATCGCGGCTCCCGCCGCCAGTTGTCTCGATCTTGAGTTCATGGTTGAGTCGCTAGTCGCTAGGGGCCAGGGGCCAGGAAATTACGAATTACAAATTACTTTTTGAGTCACTGGTTGCTAGTCGTTGTTCGAAGTTCATTATCATAGCCACAAAAAACACAAAGAGCCACAAAAAAGCGAGGCGTGCGGTGGGCGTGGGGTGTATCGATCGTTCCCGTTCCCGTACTCGTTCCCGTACTCGTTCACGATCTCCCGTGTACGTTAACCGCTTCGCTGCGAACGGGTACGTGAACGACCGGAGGGCTGGCGGCGCGCCGATGATTCGCCATGCAGACAAGACGGCAAGCGGAACGCTTGCCCCACCTTCCGAAGCGCACCGCGCCGGGGCGTGGGCGAATGGGCGCAGGCGGCGGGGCGAATGGGCGCAGGCGGCGGGGCGAGTGCGGAGCCTCGCGTTCCCGGGGCTGGGCGGATCCCCGCACCGCGCCGGGGGCGCGGAAAAACACGCGGCGGGGACGCCGCGTCCACTTCGGGTGCCGAAACCAAAGGTCGGACTGATCGGACTGATCCAATTCCCAGCCGCTGCTCTTCGACTAAGATCGCGACAAAGTTGCCCTGCGCCCCCTAGCCGCCAGCCGCTCAAATCGACAAAGGTTGTTGGAACTCATCACTCCAGTTGAGGACGATGGATCATGGTCTATCGAAGTTTCTCCCATCGAGCCAAATTTCAAGTTTCAAGTTTCAAATTTCAAGCTTCCACGCCGGCACGCCCAGCAGCCGTAGGCGATGGTGACGAAGTAGGAGGCGGGGAGGCGTGGCAGGGTGGCGACTTTGACGCCGAGGAGGGTGGTGGCGCCGCCGAGGCCCATCGGGCCGATGCCGAGCGTGTTGGCGTCGTGGAGGACGCGGCGTTCGAGTTCGGCGATGGCGGGGTCGGGCGAGGCGTCGTCGAGGGTGCGGAGCAGCTGCGCCTTGGCCTTGGCATGGCCGTTGGCGCGGTCGCCGCCGATGCAGACGCCGAGGATGCCGGGGGCGCAGCCGTTGCCCTGGGCGCGCCAGACGGCGTCGAGGAGGCAGCGGCGGGCGCCGTCGAGGTCGCGTCCGGCGCCGAGCGAGGCGTCGGGCAGGCTGTACTGGGCGCTCATGTTTTCGCTGCCGCCGCCTTTCATCAGGAGCTGCGCGCGGATGGCGTCGGCGTCGGTCTGCTCGATGTGGATCGCGGGGTTGCCCGGCGCGACGTTGTCGGCGATTTGGGAGCCGGAGGGGACGTCGATGACGTTGAGGCGGAGCCAGCCTTTTGCGGTGGCTTCGCGCACCGCCTGGCGGGCGGACGCTTCGAGGAGCCGGTGGTCGGTGCCGACCGGCGCCTCGAACCAGAAGGCGAGCGTGCCGGTGTCCTGGCAGAGGGGGACGCCGGTCCGGGCGGCGAGGTCGGCGTTGTCGAGGATCGTGCCGAGCGTGGCGTCGGCCCGGGAGCCCGGCGTTTCCGCCGCGCGTCCGTCCGCCAGCGCCGCGACGATGTCGGCGGGGAGTTCGGTGGAGGTCTTGCGGATGAGTTCGGCGAGGGCCTGGATCCACGGTTTTGGCGGCTTGAGGTTCATCGTGCTCTGGAAGGAAGGAGTGAAGCGGTGTGGGGTCAAGAGGCTTTGGGCATGCGTTCGAGCAGGCGGTCGAAGGAATCGTCCGGCACGCGGAGCGAGCCAAAGGCCGTGCCGATCTGGATTTGCGGGGAGGCGTCGCCGTGGAAGTCGGTGCCGCCGGTCGGCACGAGGTTGTATTCTTCGGCGAGGCCGAGCAGGGCGTCGACCTGTTCGACGGTGTGGCCGGTGTAGTAGGTTTCGATGCCGCCGAGGCCGATGCTGGCGAGGCCGGCGACGAGATCGCGCAGCAAGGTCGAATCGAGGCCGCACAGCATGGGGTGCGCCAGCGCCGACACGCCGCCGGCGTCCGCGACGAGGCGCAGCGCCTCCTCGGGTTCGAGGCGGAAGCGGTCGACGTAGGCCGGCGCGCCTTTGGCGAGGTAGCGCCGGAAGGCGTCCTGCCGGCTGCGGGCGTAGCCGCGCTTGACGAGCGCCTGGGCGAAGTGCGGGCGCGCGATGACGCCGCCGTCGCCGGCGGCGTCGGTGACATCCTTCCACGTGATGCCGCAGCCGAGTCGGACGAGCCTGGCGATGATTTCGACGTTGCGCCGGTGGCGGGCGTCGCGGATTTTCGCGAGCGCCTCGCCGAGGGGCGCGTGGCCGGGGTCGCAGCCGTAGGCGAGGATGTGGACGGCGACGCCGGGGACGTCGACGCTGAGTTCGACGCCTGAGACGGCGCGCATGCCCTTGGCCTTGGCGGCGGCGAGGAAGCGCGGGACGCCGGCGGCGGTGTCGTGGTCGGTGAGCGCCATCGCCGACAGCCCCGCGTCCGTCCCCAGCTCCACCAGCTCCTCCGGGGTGAAGGTGCCGTCGGAAAACGTGGAGTGGATGTGCAGGTCGATCATGCGGGGGACGGCAGGTGGTAGGCGGCGGCGGCGTCCGCCGGGGCGACCGGCGCGAAGTGCGCCGCGATCGCCGTGTCGTACGCGGCCGTGTGGGCGAACGCCTTCTTCATCAACGCGAGGCGCGTGGCGAAGGAGAGGCCGCCGCCATGGGCGGCCGCTTCCGCGACGAGCGGCGGGTAGTCGGCGGCGTCGGTGACGGAGGCCACGCGGATGTAGTTCTTGGCGGCGGCGCGGATCATGCAGGGGCCGCCAATGTCGATGTTGGTGCGCGCCTGCTCGGGCGAGACGCCCGCTTCGGCGACGACCTTCTGGAAGGGGTAGAGGTTTGCCACGACCATGTCGAACGCCACGGCGCCCGTGCGCCGGAGGTCGGCCTGGTGGTCGGCGTTGTACGTCTCGCCGAGCAGGCCGAGGTAGATCTTGAAGTCGAGCGTCTTGACGAGCCCGCCCTGCATCTCCGGCTGCCCGGTGTAGTCGGAGACGGCGACGAGGCGCTCCCGGGCGGCGTCGCCCAGCAGCGCCTTCACGGCTTTGTACGTGCCGCCGGTGCTGTAGAAGCGGACGGCGGGGCAGGCGGAGAGGAGGCCGTTGACGAGGACGTCAAGGCCCGACTTGTCGAAGACGCTGAGCAGGACGTTGCGGATTTCGACGCGGTCGTCGATTTTCTGGACGATGTTGAATGCCATGGCGGTGGGGTTCCCGGGATTTCGGATGAGACTAGAGGCGGACTTCTTTGCCCGTCCTGGCGGATTCATAGACGGCCGAGAGGATCTTGATCATGTCGACGCCCTCCTGCGGCTTGTAGCAGGGTTCGGCGCCGTCGAGGAGGACCTCGACGAAGTTCCGGAGGTTGCGCGCGTGGCCGTCGTCGCGCAAATTGCCGGCGGGCTTGACATCGACAAGCTGGCCATCCTGCTCCGTGTACAATTCGACGACGTCGCCGTCGCGCCAGTGCAGGCCGGCCTTTTCGCCGCGCAGCTCGACGAAGCGCGTCTCGGCCTTGATGTTGGAGGCCCAACTGAATTCGATCTGGAGGACGGCGCCGTTGTCGAGGCGGATCAGCCCCATGGCCAGATCCTCGACGTCGAAGATGCCGTTTTCCTGGGCGTCGCCGAACGCGGCGTTGGCCGAATCGCTCGGGCCGGACTGCTCGGCGAACTTGCAAAACACGTTGCCGGAGACGGCGACGGGGCGCGGGCTGCCCATGAGCCAGATCGCCAGGTCGATCATGTGGACGCCCAGGTCGATGAGCGGGCCGCCGCCGGAGCGCGCCTTGGTGGTGAACCAGCCGCCCTTGCCGGGGATGCCGCGGCGGCGCTGCCAGCCGCAGCGGCCGGCGTAGATCTTGCCCATCCGGCCGGCCGCGATGGCCTTGCGGGCGTACTGGGACGCATCGGCGAAACGGTTGTTGCGCATGACCATGAGCAGCTTGCCGGCCTTCTCGGAGGCTTCCTTCATGGCGAGCGCCTTGTCGGGGCTGACGGCGTCGGGCTTTTCGCAGAAGACGTGCTTGCCGGCTTCAAAAGCGGCGATGGCGATCTCCGAATGGAGGTCGTTCGGGGTGCAGATGTCCACGGCGTCGATGTTCTTTTGCTTGAGCAGCTCGCGGTAGTCCGTGTAGGTGGCGGCCTTGGGGAAGAGTTCCGCGCCGAATGCCGCGACCCGGTCGGGAAGGATGTCGCAGAGGGCGACGATTTCGACTCGCTTTTCGTTTTTGTAACAAGGGGCGTGCGCCCCGCGCGCGATGCCGCCGCAACCGATGATTCCGATTTTCAATGTCTTCTGCTTCTTCTGCATGATGCTCTCCATTCCGCGCTTTGGCGGGCTTTTACATTTCAAGGCGAGTGAATGCCAGTTATTCTACTCCACCCTGTCGCAAACGGCAACCGAATTCAGGAATTGCAAATTACGAATTGTAAATCATGGGCATAAGGCGTCAACAGGGGACAGACCCTGAAAAGTTGGGGACAGACCCTGAAAACGTTGCGGCCGCTTCGTTCCCATACCCGTTCAAGTTGACGATTCCCCCGTTTGCGTTTTTCGTCCCATCCGAACTTCAAGTTTCCAATTTCAAATCTCATTTCCACAATCATGATGTTTTGCCGAAAACGCGGTCTTGCGCTGATTTCGCCCTATGATAAAATAGGGAGCCATGGAAAAGGGTTTTTCCCTGAAGTTTGAAGGAAATGCGACCATGAGCGGAAACAACGTGCAAGACGAGAAAACTTACAATGTCCTGGCGCCTTGCGGCGGGGGGGAAACGAAGCTGCTGGGGCCGGTCGGCGATGCGGCCGACGCATGCATCCGGGCGCGGGCCTATTCCGACTGGGCTCGCGGGCCGATGTACGAAGAGTGTGTCAATGCATTCCGCACCCATTGGGACGATGCGAACGGTCGTTGCGATGGCTGGCAAAACGAATACTGGGGCAAGACCATGCTCTGCTTCGCCGGCGCCATCGCCTACACGCGCGATCCCAGCCTCAAGGCGTGGGCGCTCGACAAGGCGCATGATTTCATCCGCGAGTTCCAAAAACCAAACGGATACCTCAGCACATACTCCCAGGAGGATTTGCTGCGGCAAAATCCCGACAACCCAGACGCCCAGAAGCAAGCCTGCTTCAATGTCTGGGGGCGGAAATACACGATGTGGGCGCTCGTCGAGCTGCACAAAACAACCGGCGATGCAACATGCCTCGCCGCCGCCGTGAAGATGGCAGACCATCTCATCGCACAGCTTGAGCGCCTCGGACTTACGCTCGACAAGACCGGCTACTGGCACGGCGTGTCGTCGATGAGCATCTTGCGTCCGATTCTTGAACTCCATCGCCTGACGGGGCGCGAGAGCTACCTGGCGCTTGCCCACGACATCGTTCGCGCGTTTTCCGCGGAGCCCACGACCCCGGCGTCGATCCTCCGCGACGCCTTCCGTTCGGAGAAGATCGTGGACTGGCACCCGTTCCCGGCCTTCTGGGCCAAGGCTTACGAAATCCTGAGCTGCCTCGAAGGGCTCGTGGACTACTACCGCGTGACGGGCGAGAAGCACGTTCTCGATGCCGTGCTCGCCTATCACCGCCACCTGATCGACGAGGAGATGAACCCGATGGAGAGCGCGGGGCATTTCGACCACTTCCTCAATGCGGCGGCCCAGGTGAACGGCATGACGGAGCTTTGCGACGTGACGCACTGGATCCGGTTCAACCGCGAGCTCCTGCTGCTGACCGGCGAGGCCCGTTACGCCGATCTGATCGAAAACGCCTTCCTCAACGGCTTTCTGGCGGGCGTCTCGCGCGACGGTCGCTGGGGCGCGCACATCGTCCGCTCGCATGGCACGCGCCACCTTGCGGCGCCTGCCCAAACGGGCATGCTGCTGCACCAGTGCTGTCCGGACAACATGATGCGCACGTATTTCGACTACGCCGACTCGCAGGCCGCTCGCACGGCCGACGGCGCGATCGCCGTGCTCCTCTACACCGACGGCGCAGCCAAAGTCGAGGGCGCGACAGTCGAAATCTCGGGCGGCTATCCCTGGTCGGACGGCCCCGTGGCGGTGAAAGTCGTCTGCCAAGCACCGGGGAAAGTTCGCTTCCGCGTCCCCCGCTGGTCGGCAACGCTGTTGGTCGATGGTGAGCCCCGGACGCCTCAAAAGGGCTGGGTCGAGGTCGATGCGTCGGCTGGAGCGAATGCTTGGCAGCTTCGTTTCGATCTGTCGCCGCGCGTGGTCAACTGGACAGGACGCGAGGGCCATACGCCGCCGTCCCCGCAACAGCACAGCCTCGACATCCCCGAATACACCGTCCATTTCATGGAATGGCACACGCCGGACATGGCGGGACTTAGCCGCACGTCGTCGGCGATGCGCGTGCTGCGCGGCCCTCTGGTGCTGGCAAAGGGGCGCCTGGCCGGGACGTCGCGCGACGAGACGCTCTTCGCCTCGACGTTGCAGTGGCAAGGGTGGCGCGCCACGCTGCGCCCCGCCCCGCGCACCGCCGAGAACGCCGGCGTGATTCAGCCCTGGACGCTCTGCTTTGAGCGCGACTCGGACGTGAAAACGGTCCCCGTCGCCGACTTCGCCTCGGTCTCCAACGTGGACGATCCGGCCAACTGGTTTTCGCTCTGGTTCTAAGGATGAAAATGAAAGAAATGAAACAGGGCAAACGTCCCACGGTCGCCGTCTTCGGCGGCTCCTTCAGTTGCGGGAAATCTTCCCAGGTCGCGAAGCGCGCATGGTCCGAGGCGCTCGGCATCGATGTTGTCGACTACGGCATCGGCGGGATGGGGTTTCTGGCCGGCGCGGCAGTGGCGAACGACGTGCCCAACCAAATTCGCAGGGCGCTGGCGGCGGATGAAACGTACCGGGCCTTCATCCTGTGGGCGAGCACCAACGACATTCACGAGTTCACGGTCGACGAGCAGAACGCCGCGATCGAGCGTTGCGTGGAGATGATTCGTACGGAGGCGCCTGGCTCCCGGATCGTGTTCTTTGCGTCCATGCCATGGCCGCTCAGCCCCGAAAAGAACGCGGTTCTCGGGCGTTTTGTCCAAGGGCAGCTCGAAACGTGTGCGCGGCTGGACGTGCCTTGCCTCGACCTCTATCGCAAAAGCGGCATTACGATGGAAAACGCGCGCCGCTATATCGAGGACGATGATGTCCACCCCAAGGAAGCGGGATACGACAAAGTCAAGGACGTCCAGATCGACTTCCTGCGGCAACATCTGTAGAATTTCGCGTTGAGAGAGGCGCATGGCGACCATGGACACCACACAACGAACCTTTTTGAGGGATGAAAAACTCGGTGGGTGGTGCATGAACAAGAAAAAGGTTGTCGAGCGGGGTTGCGTGTCGGATCCGCAGACCGCCGATGCGGCCACGCTCGAGGTCGCCAGCGCCTTGCAAGCGGACGGGTGCTTGTTCGTGGACGTCCGCCATGGCATTTCGGCAAACGATTGGCGTGCCTGGCTCGGAGACAGGGCCGCCGTCATTCCTGGAGCCGATTCGGGTGTGATGGAGAACGGCTCGCGCCGTCTCGCCACGTATGCGGAACACCTGAAGCGGGCCGAGCCGATGAGGCGGCCCGGTGCGAGGAATGGCTTTTATCTGTACAACCTCTTCGGTCATCCAATGGACGGACAGGTGTGGAACGGCATCTTGTCGAAAGGCCTATGAAGAAACGGATTCTGCTCTTCAAGGCTTCGTCGATGCCGTCGAACCGTCTCTCGCACGACGGCGTGTTCCAGCACGCCCGGAAAGAGGGCTGGAACGTGCAGATGATCGAGTACCCGCTGGCACGGGAAAAACGGCGGATGAACGACGACGTGGAGTCGGTCAACGTCGAATGGCTGATCGACTTCTGGCGCCCCGACGGGGTGATCATCGACTGCTCTGGACAAATGCCCCCGCCCGACCTCGCAACGTTCGGCGCAATCCCGGTGGTCTTCCTCGACTGCCACCCGGAACAAGCGGGGCAAGATGCGGATTGCGTGTATTCCGACGCCGTCTCCATCGCACGAATCGCGGCTCGCGAGCTCATGTCCCCTGGAGTCGACAACTTCGCATTCGTCCCGTTTTTCGAGGACGTGACCTGGAGCCATCAACGCCGCGACGAATTCGCCAAGATTGCACGCCTGAACAACAAGCGGTTCCATCTGCTGGAAAACATCTCCAGCCCGAAGTCGGTCCAGACCCTGGCTGAGCAATTGAAGCGCCTGCCCCGGCCTTGCGGCGTCATGGCGGCAAACGACGAAGTCGCGCGACTGGTCCTCACGGCATGCGAGGCATCCGAAGTCGACGTGCCGGGCGATCTCGCGGTGATCGGGGTGGACAACGACGTCAATTTTTGCGAAAACGCCTCGGTCACGCTGTCCAGCATCGAGGTCGACTACTTTGCTTCCGGGCGGCTGGCGGCACGCCTTCTCGACGACCGGCTGGCGAACCCGACGGCGTCGGCGGCCACCGTGGCCTTTGGTGCGCAGGCGCTCGTGCGCCGCGCCTCGACGCGCCGCGTTCTCGACCGGCGAATCGCCGCCGCGCTCGAACGCATCCGCCTCGAGGCCTGCGCGAGGATCACCCCGACGGAAGTCGCCCGATCGATGGGCGTGAGCCGACGTCTTGCCGACATTCTCTTTGCATCGGCGGTGGGGCATTCCGTCTTCGAGGAAATCCGCACCGTCCGCATCGCCCGCGTCAAGGAAATGCTCGCCAACCCCCGTCAGGAGCTTTCGGCGATCCCGGACATCTGCGGCTACCGCACCTTGGCGGAACTCTGCCGCGACTTCCGCCGCGCCACCGGCATGACCCTGAACGACTGGCGGAAGCGAGGTAACATCTGCAAATAGTTTGGTTCCATATTTGCAAACACAAGCGCCGTTTTCTATGGTACGATACACATCGCTGGCCTACGGCATGTCTAAACCCCACCTTACAGGAGGCGATCATGGAAACCAAGCGAAACAAATGTTTGCAGATGACAATGGCGGCAAAGACGCTGTCCGCGTTCCGCGCTGCGGGATTCCTGGCTCTGGCGCTGTTCCCGGCGCTCTCGTTCGGATGGTTCGCCCCCATCGAGGGCGATGCGAACGCAACGACGATCGCGAACAGCAATCGCACGGTGATTGCCGTGACGCAGAGCGGCAAGGTCTTCGTGAACGAGCCGTGCGAAGTCGAATTGCTGATCGTGGGCGGCGGCGGCGGCGGCGGCGGTGTTTGGGCGAACCACACGGACAAAAGCATGCGCGGCGGCGGCGGCGGCGGTGGCGGCGTCATCCACAAAGCGTCCCACTCGCTGACGCCTGGCGAGTATGACATTGCCATTGGCGCCGGCGGTGTCGCCAACACCAACTGGAACCAGACGACCGCACAGGGCGGCGACACGACCGCGTTTGGCTTCACCGCCAAGGGCGGAGGCTGCGGAGCCATGGCGAACAATGCCTGCGGCGGCAGCAATGGCGCCTCCGGCGGCGGCAACTCCATGAACTTTTCAAGTCAGACAGGATGGGCGGGAAAGGCGATTTACACAGACGATCCCCATTACAACCTGGGCCACGACTCTGGAGCCGCGGCCGGCGTGTACAGCGGCGGCGGCGGGGGCGGCGGCGCCGGAACCGCCGGCAACGGCATCTACGGGGGCGATGGCTACCTCTGTTCGATCACAGGCGCGGAAGTCCACTACGCCGGCGGCGGGGGCGGAAACCTGGACGCCTCGAACGGCCAAGGCGGCGGCACGGCGTCCCATGGAGGTGGCGGCCGCCACAGCACGCCAGGCGGCAACGGCATCGTCATCCTGAGCTTCGCCAATGGCTACAAAGAGGCTTTTGACGACGGCATGGGCGGCGTCAAGAAAATGGGGAGCGACGCCAACGGCCTCTTCTGCACGCACACGTTTGCAACGAATGGAACATTCACCCTGCCGCACGCCGGCCTTGTCGAGATCCTGCTCGTCGGCGGCGGGGGCGGCGGCGGCGGCGTTGCCGCCGGGCAGGATGGGAACACCCGCAGTGGCGGGGGCGGGGGCGGAGGCGTGATCCATCGGCAAGCCTTCGTACTGCATGCCGGCGAACACCCGATCGTGATCGGCGAAGGCGGCATCGTCAACATGGGGACGGCGTTTGACGACTGCACAGGCGGCGCCACGACCGCCTTCGGACTGACGGCGCACGGGGGCGGCTATGGCGCGATGTCCCTTCGCTTCACGCCGGCCGGCACAGGCGGTTCCGGCGGAGGAGGGTCCAAGGACTGGAATGGCAACGCCTTCCCGGGCCGCGATCCCAGCCCGGCGGCCATTGCCGACGGAAACCTCGGCAACAGGGGCGGCGATCCGGTCGGCGTCTATGGCGGCGGCGGCGGCGGCGGCGGCGCCGGCGCCGCCGCGAGCGGCAAGCAGGGTGGCGACGGCCATCTCTGTTCGATCTCCGGGACAGACGTTCACTATGCCGGCGGCGGCGGCGGCGATGGCGGCTGCAACGGCCTCGGCGGCGGCGTGAATTCATACGGCGGCGGCGGCATGGGCGCCGGCAGATGGTCCTGCACGGCCGGCGGACCGGGCGTCGTCATCGTCCGTTATGCGCGAAAGCCACCCGTGACGACGGTCATTGTCAAATAAGCGGAAGCGGGAACATGACTCGATCCCTGTCAAGCAAGGCCTTTATGAAAAAGACGGCCCTGGGCGTCTGTTGCCTCGTTGCTGGAACAGCCATGGCGGAGTTGGCGCCTTTGCCCGAGTTCAAGATGATGCCGCATCTCGATGCTCGGTTTGAGAACAAAGGCGAACTCAGTTTTGTCATGATCGGCGCCTATGACTGCACCGGGCGGCTCTGTCCCGAGATCGTGGACTGGGTGACGCTTGTCCCCGGCGGAAACGCGCCCGGCACGATTGTCGGCGTCGGAAACGTCGGCGACCGGATTGAAGACCTCGTTCCGACAAATGCCGTTCGCCTTGCCGATGGCCGCGCGCTCGTCGTGGTGAAGCGTCCTGAACAAGGGCAAGATCGCTTGACCCGCCTTGTGCTGAAGCCTGAAACGAGCGATCTTGTCGGCGCGGACATTCTCCTCAGAGATGTTCGCGATGTGAAGGGCGTGTGGCGGCGAGCACCCAGGGGCGGGGCGTCCGAGGAAGTCCCGGCGACGTGGGTGACGAATGATTTTGAAATCGTCACGAGCTGCGACAAGGTCTATGGCATGTTCCCGGATCCAGCCGAGCCGCTCAAGCTTGGCGTCGAATGCCGCAACGTCGGAAAATCGTCGCGCAAGGTGAAGTTCGGCTGCCGTGTTTACGACTGGGACGGCAAGACGGTCCACAACGCGGAAGAAACCATCGTTTCCGAACCTGGAGCCGTGCATCACGACACGGTGGCGTTTGATCCACAGGAAGCGCGCGGCATCTATTTCGCCGAGCCGTATGTGCGGGATGCTTCGACAAACGAGGAACTCGTCTTCTCCCGGGCCCATCTGGTGCGGCTTCCGCCGCACGAGTTCAAGTCCACGGCCGAGGATTCGATCTTTGGCGTCGCGGCCAGCCGAGGGATCCCATCGGAGGCGGACGTGCAGAATCTCATGGACAGGCTGGGGGTCAAGTGGATCCGCACGAGCGGCGACCTGCGCGTGCAGCACCCGGGGCGGCGCGTCAACTACTTGAACAGCCATCCGAACTGGAGAACGGCGATGTGGCCGGAAGAAAACCGGGATGGCTGGATCCGGGCTCAAATGGAATACTGCGTCGTACACGGCGCGGAGAACTTCGAGTTTGGCAACGAGATGAACCTTGCCGTTGCCACGATTGGCGAGAAGATGGACGGCATCGGACGTTGCCACTTCGCGGATGCGTACATCAGCTGGGTCAAGTCCTTCGACCGCGTGATGAAGGAAAACGGCTACGACAAGCGTGTCAACCTGCTCGGGTTCGGCATGGCCGGCTTCGACCACGCCTTCGCGACGAAGATGCGCGAGGCGGGGGTGCTGCCCATGCTCAAGGCCTTCTGCATCCATCCCCCGACGAGCCAGTTCACGCCCGACTTCCCCTATGAAGCGGGCGGCAGGCATGGCCCCCCGGAACGGTCGAAAGGGCTGCATCCCGGAGATTATCCGACACCGGGTTCAGAGATGAACATGTATTGGAACTATCTCGGATCCATTCGAGCGGCGAAGGACTTCCTCGCAAAATACGCGCCGGATCTCCCGCTCTGCGTCACCGAGATGTATTCCTCGTCGCATCCGAACTTCATCTGGGGGCCGTCCATGCGAGACGGCGCGGACAACGTTGTCCTCGAATATGCGCTCCTCAAGGCCGAAGGCGTGAAGGTGGGCATGTACTACAAAATCTTCGACGGCACGTTCCGGGACTGCTTCGGACTCAATCCGAACGATCGCGAATACACGTTTGGGCTCCTCAACCGCGACCTCTCCATGAAACCCGCGGCGATGGCCTATTGCGCCATTGCCGAAGCGCTCGACCAGGCGGAGTTCGCCGGCTGGATGAAGATGGAGGATCCCAAGACGCATGGACTTCTCTTCACGACGCCCCGGGGGCCGATGGCGGTCTTGTGGGCGCGGTGGGACGGTCTTTTCGTCTCCTGGAACGACCGGGACGGCGTCTGTCGCGACAAAGAGCCGTGGATCGACCGCTGGCCGACCAAGCGGAAAATCGAATTCCCGGCAAAAGGCGATGTTGTTCGCATCGATGCAATCGGAAGGTCAAGACAACTGGAAAGCGCCGGAGGCAAGACAAAGGTCTTGCTCGACGGTTCGCCCTGCATGGTTTACGGCCTTGACGCCAATCGGCTGGAAACATACTGATCATCGAGGGCTTTGGATGTGATGAAAGCGCAGGAGCCGACAATGAATGCCACGCCCGCCTTGCGGGACGACACGCCTTGGCCTGCAAGAACGCCATGTTCCCATGTCGATCCTTTTATCGGAACCGCTGGAGACGGACATGCGCATCCGGCTGCGTCCGCGCCTTTCGGCATGGTTCAAGCCGGGCCGGACACAGGACGCCGCTCATGGGCATGCTGCTCCGGCTATCAGCATGGCGACGCCCACGTGCTGGGCTATTCGCAAAACCGATTGAGCGGAACGGGATGCCCCGACCTTGGCGACGTGCAATTTCTGCCGTTTGCAGGCGCCCGGGAGACGGCGCCCGTTTCGCGCGCCATTGACAAACGGACGGAAAAGGCGATGCCGGGCTATTATTCGGTTGTCCAGCCGGACGATCAATTGCTGGTCGAGATCGCCGCGACGCATCGCGCGGCAATTTATCGCATGACAAGCGAATCGGCCCAGGAACTGAAAATCCGGCTGGATCTGAACGCGCAGATCAACGCCGACTGGGGCGAGTTCAAGACGCTCAGGGCCGACGTGGCGACGGCCGACGCCCGCCAAATACACGGCGACTTGCTTAAAACCGGATGGATTGAAAATCGGGCGGTTTCCTTTGCCCTTGAGTTTGACCGCCCCTGGTTGTCGTGCGAAACATTGCCGCGGAAACCAGGCGAAGGCGCTCCGGTCTTTTTGCTGACCTTCCCCGAAGGGAAGGAACTTCATGCGAAAGTCGGATTGTCGATCACCTCCGCCAAGGCGGCTCGGCGCAATCTTTTGGAGGAAATTCCGGCATGGGACTTCGACGGCGCATTCGCTACGACACGGATTGCCTGGGAACAGCTGCTTGGTCGCGCGACCGTAAACGGCGACGAGAGAACCTGTCGCAACTGGTACACCGCGCTTTACCGTCTCTACCTCCAGCCAATGAATTATGCCGACAGTGGCGAGGAGCCTTTTTACACGACGTTGTCGCTTTGGGACACATTTCGCGCAGCCCAGCCCTGGTACACCCTGCAAGTCCCGGAAATCGTGCCGCCCATCATCAATTCGCTCTTGCGACTCTGGCGCGAAAACGGGAAGCTGCCCGTCATGAGCCATGGCGGCAAAGACATCGACTGCATGGTCGGCAACCATGCGGTGCCGGTGATCGTCGACGCCTATCTGAAGGGGTTCCCGGGCGTCGATTGGCAGGAGGCGTTCCGCGCGATCGACGACACCCTTTCCACAACGCATCCCGGCAAACCACGCGAGGATTGGGAGATCTACGACCGCCATGGCTATTATCCGTGCGACCTGATCGAGAGCGAAAGCGTTTCGCGCACGTTGGAATGCGGTTATGACGACGGCTGCGCCGAGCGTCTGGCGCGTGCGCTGGGACATCACGACCGAGCGGATTTTTACGCGAAGCGGGCGAAATACTGGCGCAACCTCTTCGATCCGCAGACAAAGTTCGTTCGAGCCAAGGATTCCAAAGGCCGCTGGCACGAGCCTTTTGATCCTTTCCAGACCGGACATTTCTCCCCTTGTCCGAATCCCCATGCGGAAGCCAATGCCTGGCAGTGCCGGTTCCATCTCCTGCAGGCAAGCTGGCCGCTCGACGTCGTATCGGCCTATGGGGGCGCGGAATCCTTTGCCGCCGCGCTCGACGCCACCTTCGAAACGCCATTCCCCGAAAATTCCGCGTCCGACGTCGACGCCGTTGCCGGACTCATCGGACAATACGCCCATGGCAACGGGCAAAGCCACCACGTGGCATACCTTTACCAGTATGTCGACCGCGGCGAACGAACGGCGGAGCGGGTGCGCGAAATCTTCCAGACATGCTACCAGCCCGCACCCGAAGGATTGCCCGGGAACGACGATTGCGGCCAGATGAGCGCCTGGCATCTGTTTTCGGCGCTTGGATTCTACCCGGTCGATCCCTGCGGCGGCCGCTACGTGCTGGGCGCGCCGCAAGTCTCGGCCGCGCGGTTGAAAGTCAGAGGCGGCCTGTTCTCCATGCGCGCGGAGAATTTCTCCGAAGAAAACAAATATGTTGAATCGGTCCGCTTGAACGGTCGTCGGCATGATTCGATGTTCTTGCATCATGGCGATGTCGTCGCAGGCGGCGAGCTCGTCTTCAAGATGACGTCGCATCCGCCTGAACGAGCGAAGGCGACGTCTTCGCCCGTGTCCGTGCCGGGGCCTGAGCAGGATCGCTCGCTGCGGCAGCATGTCGGGATCCCCTCCTTTGCGATTTCACCTCGCAACGGCAGAATGTGGGCGACATGGTATGCCGGATGCCGGCCTTGGGAGGACGAAAACAACTATTGCGTTCTGGCGACGAGCGGCGATGATGGCAGGACGTGGAAGGAAGTCCTGGTCGCCGATCCGGACGGCCCCGGCCCAAGGCGGACGTTTGATCCCGAACTTTGGATCGCCCCCGACGGGCGGTTGCGTTGGTTTTGGACGGATCGTCCGGCTTCCGTCTGCCGCGCCGATTCCGACACCGACAACCGGGCCGGATGGCGCAACCCATCGCTCGACAGCCTCTGGCAGCTTGAACTGTCGGCGGAAGACGAACCGTCTTCGAATTTGCCGACGGCCCGATATGTTGCAGAAGGCGTGATGATGTGCAAGCCGATCGCGCTCGAATCGGGGGACTGGCTTTATCCGATCGCCCAGTGGCGCAAGAACGAGAGCGCCCTCGTCTATGCCACAAAGGACGGCCGTCGGTTCGAACGGAGGGGAGGGGCCTCACTGACGGAGTGGTGGCTCCGCGATGGCGACGAGCACTCCATTGTCGAACTTTCGGATGGACGCCTTTGGATGCTCATTCGGAATTTTGGCGATTTGCGCGAATCCTATTCCATCGATGGCGGCAAAACATGGTCGAGACCCGTCGTCCCGCCCACGTTGAGAAATGCACCCGCGCGGCTGTTTTGCGCAAAACTGGACAACGGACACCTTCTGCTGGTCAAGCACGGCCCGATCGACCAAAACGTCGGCCGGATCGACCTGACCGCCTACGTCTCGCTTGATGACGGACGGACGTGGGAGGGCGGGCTTTTGCTCGACGACCGGAGCGGGTGTTCCTATCCCGACGGACAGCAGGACGCTCGAGGCAGGATTCACATCGTCTATGACCGCAATCGCCTGACAGACAAGGAGATCGTGCTGGCGACATTTACCGAGGCGGACGTCCTTGCGGGAAAACTGGTGTCGGAAGGCTCAAAACTCAGGCGAATCGTCACGTCGCCTGATTCGCCGAGGTCCCGCTAGCTGGACCTTTGCCAACGACGTTGGACTTTGGGCTTTGAACCTTGGTGAGCGGCAACGGTGTTGCCGTACACCCTTTGGGGCGCATGGCTTTTAAACCGAAGTTCCAGCGAAAAATCACGGTCTGAACGCCTTTTAAGTTCCTGATTTTCAGCGGATTAGGTTTTATTCCGACTTTGGTTTCCCGTTCCGCCCACTGGGCACACGCTTCGGCCAGAACG